>NZ_CP072865.1:2797500-3112655 GCF_017948245.1 Rhizobium sp. NLR16a
CCGGCACCGCTTGTCTGCCTTTGCCGTGCGGGTCATGCCGGACTTCAGCACGATCATGTCGCCGACCTTGTAGCTTGGTCTGCTCATTCTGCGTCCCTCAACTCTTCGGCTGCTCAATTTCAAAACAAAAGGCCGGGCTTGAACCCGACCTCTTCCAGTCATTCAGCCACCAAGCTGCCTTTGATGGTCAGCGCGCTGCCAGTACATCCGTGGTCAGCGCGCCGCAATCTGTGGCCAGCCAAGGCGAACGACAATCATGCGGCCTGAAGGTTATCGGCCGAATTCTTGCCGGACCGCTTGTCGCGGACCAGGTCGTAGCGGACCTTCTGACCTTCGGTGAGTTCGCGCATGCCGGCACGTTCGACTGCCGAAATATGGACGAAAACGTCGGTGGAACCATCATCGGGCTGGATGAAGCCAAAACCCTTGGTGCCATTGAACCACTTGACGACGCCTGAATTCATAACGATCTCCTTTTCAACCGTTTGAGTGCGCCCGGGAACGATTCCGCGGGCAATATCGATGTTGAGACGAGATCTGACGAAGCGCTTTCAGCGCATGGACAAAGAGTCACAAGCAATATTCGATACGCCACATGTAGGGGGTTTGTCGAATTAAGCAATGGATTTTCGAAAATAAATTCCTCTACAGGCAGCGAATGAGAAAGCGTTTGCCGAAAAGATTGCCTTGGGCGGCCGGCTGGCGACCGCCCCGGCGGTATCACTGCCACACGACGATCGGCGCCTTTGTCGGAACGCGGTCGTAGAGATCGATGATATCCTGGTTCAACAGCCTGACGCAGCCCGAGGAGACGGCCTTGCCGATCGAGCGCCAGTCGGGATTGCCGTGCAGGCGGTAGAGCGTGTCCTCGCCGTTCGAGAAGATATAGAGGGCGCGTGCGCCGAGCGGGTTCTTCAGACCCGGCTCCATGCCGCCGTTCTCGATAGAATATTTGACCAGTTCCGGCTGCCGGGCAACCATCTCGTTCGGCGGCTTCCAACGCGGCCATCTCTGACGCCACTGAATGACGCCCGATCCCTGCCAGGCGAAGCCCTCGCGGCCGATGCCGACGCCGTAGCGCATCGCCATGCCGTCGGCCTGGACGAGATAGAGGAAGCGCGACGGCGTATCGACCACGATCGTGCCTGGCGGCTGGCCGGTGGGGTCGAGGACACGCTGGCGATAGTAGCGCGGATCGATTTCTTCATAGGGAACGGCGGGAATGAGGAAGCCGCCGTCCTCGACGGGTCCGTACATGACGGCAAGCTCCGGACCGCTCGGCACGCTCGACGCCCCCGGTGACTGGAACAGGCGCATCGGCGAGCGGTAGATGATCGACGTGTCGCCGGATGTCACGGTGTTGGCGGAGGAGGCGCAGCCGGCGAGCGCGGAAGCTGCCGTCAGAGCCGAAAGGGAAAGAAAGCTGCGGCGGGAAAGATGTCTATCGGAACTCATGACGCGGGACTGATTTCCTTTTGATGCGAGAATGCTGGAATAACGACATCAAGAAATCTATCGGCTTGCGCCAAATAAACCATAGCTTCACGCAGACGTGTTCCAGCCGGAGCCGACGATATGAAGAGCGCTGTTGCAGCGCTACATCACAACGATCTCGGCCTTGGCGGGAAGCCGGTCGTAGAGATCGACGACATCCTGGTTCAGCATGCGCACGCAGCCCGACGACGTTGCCTTGCCGATCGACTGCCAGTCCGGCGTGCCATGGATGCGGTAAAGGGTGTCCTGCCCGTCCTTGAAAATATACATGGCGCGCGCGCCGAGCGGGTTCTGAAGCCCGGGATTCATGCCGCCATTTTCCGCGGAGAAGGCGCGAACTTCCGGCTGGCGCGAGACCATTTCGACCGGCGGCGTCCAGCGCGGCCATTTCTGCTTCCACTGGATGACGCCGCGGCCCGTCCAGGCGTAGCCATCGCGACCGAGGCCGACACCGTAGCGCATCGCCTTGCCGTTAGCCTCGATCAAATAGAGGAAACGCGCCTTGGTATCGACGAGGACAGTGCCGGGGCGCTCGGTCGTCTGGTAGTCGACCTCCTGGCGCAGGAACTGCGGCTGCACACGGCTGATCGGGATCGCCGGCAGGGTGAAATCCTCGGCGCGCTGCTCGCCATACATTGCCATATGCACGGGATTGGTGAGCGGCAGGCCGTAAGTCTGGTGGAACTGGGTCTTGTAGAGTTCGCGCGTCTGGGGCACCGGCTGATCGGGGATCGGCCGCACCCGGCGCGGATCGACGCCCGGCGGCTGGTAGAAGACCGGCGAGGTTTCCTGAACGAAGCGGGCCGGCGAATCGGCAGCGACATCGGGGATCAGAATGTTGCAGCCGCCGAGCGGCGCGACAGCAATCATAAGCCCGGCAATCGGGAAAACCCGGCGCAGAAAATTCATGGGACCACCCTAATCAACGATCGGCGAGACGGCGATATCTGGCGCGACGATGGCATTCGCGGCTGGTGCGAGGCTGGCGTTCGTCGCGATACAGGACAATGCTGTTTCGCCGACGGCAGAGCTTACGCCGCCACCCCGTGGAAGAAGCGGATGCTCTGTTCGATCTCGGCTGGCAGCGCCGAGGTGTGGTTGCCGGCCACGGTGTCGGTTTCGATATGGACGCCGGCGGCGCGGGCGCGGCGGGCGAGCAGATCGGCGCGGTCGTTGAAATGAGCCTCTTCCGTGCCGTGGACCACCCGGACCGGGCATTTGAAGCTGTGGGCGTAACAGAGCGCCGAGCGTACCTCGAATTCATGCGCATTGCTGTCGTCGAAGCGGATGTCCTGGGGATAGCGGCTGAAGAAACGGAAGGCGTTGGGATTGCCGGATATCGGCGCGGCGGCGCGGAATTTTTGGGTGCTCATCGCCGTCAGCATGGTGAGCGTGCCGCCGATGCTATGGCCGGCGATGAACAGGCGGCCGGGATCGACACCCGGCAGATGCGCCAGGCGCTCGGCGGCGGCAAGCACGTCGTCGACCTCATCGTAGAAGCCGGAGAAATTGCCCCTCTGGCCGTTTTCGCCGCGCAGCGACGGCATCATCACGACATAGCCGGCGTCGACATAAGGCTTCATCAGCTGCCAGTGGCCGGCCCCCATGGCGTTACCGCCATGCAGGAACAGCACGGCCGGCATGGGCTTGCGCTCGCGCTTGTATCTGGAGACCCAGGCCGCCAGTTCCAGTTCGCCGCCATAGCCGGAACGATAGAATATCTTCTCGGCGTCGGCAGGCGCGGTCAGCGGTTCGTATTTGTCCGGCGCCGGCCCCTTCTGCAGGAGCTTCGTGCGGAACCGCCGGCGGACCGTGGCATAGTCGTACTTGGCAAGGCGCGGCTCGTCCGGCACATCGAAAGCGGCCGCCATGCGCGGCAGGATGAGCGCGCCGGCAAGCCCCGCCAGCACGGCGCGGCGTTGGCGGAAAAAGGAATTTTGTTCATACGAGCTCATGGCGCAGCACCCAAATCATTTCCCCCGGCACGCGAGATTTGCATCGGAAAACCGGTGCCGCCAATACACATGATGTTGAAAATATTGTCCTGCGTCATTGTTGCGCAGGAGCGCAAAGCTCAGCCAGGCTTTGCGTCGATCATCGCGATCAGCGTGCGCAGCCGGTCGGCCTCGTAGGAGGGTTTGTCGGGGCGAAGGCGGGCGATGCGGGGGAAGCGCATGGCGACCCCCGATTTGTGCCGCGTCGAGCGGTTGATGCCTTCGAAGGCCACCTCGACGACGAAGCCGAAATCCCTGTCGGCCCGCACGGCCCGTACCGGGCCGAAACGTTCGGTGGTGTTGTTGCGCACGAACTTGTCGAGCAGCTCGAGCTCGGCATCGGTGAAACCGAAATAGGCCTTTCCCACGGGCACAAGCTGTTCGCCGTCCTCGTCATCGGCCCAGACGCCGAAGGTGAAATCGGAATAGTAGCTGGAGCGCTTGCCGTGGCCGCGCTGCGCATACATCAGCACCGCATCGACATTATAAGGATTGCGCTTCCACTTGAACCAGGGGCCCTTCATGCGGCCCGCCTGGTAGATGCTGTCGCGCCGCTTGATCATCACGCCCTCGATCACCGGATCGGGCGGCGCGGCACGCAGAGCGTCGAGCTCCTCCCATGAGGAGAAAGGCACGAGTGGCGAGAGGTCGAACCGGTCATGGGGGGCGCGCTCGATAATCTCGGCCAGATGCGCGCGGCGGTCGACATAGGCGCGGCCGCGAATATCCTCGTCGCCGGCAAAGAGCAGGTCGTAGGCACGGATAAAGGCGGGGTAGTCGTCGAGCATCTTCGCCGTCACCGTCTTGCGGTTCAGGCGCTGCTGCAGGTCGGAGAAGGTGCGCGTCGGACTGTTGGAGCGGGCAGTGCCGCCGACCAGCAGCTCGCCGTCGACAACGCCGGAAAAATTGATCGCGTCGAGAACATCCGGAAAGGCGCCCGATATGTCGTCGCCCGAGCGCGAATAGATCTTGCGCCTGTCGCCGGAGCGCGACAGCTGGACGCGGATGCCGTCCCATTTCCACTCGGCGGCATAATCGGCCGGCTCGAGACTCGCCAAGTCCCCCTCCTCGACCGCATTGGCGAGCATGACGGAATGGAAGATCGCCGGTGTCGCCAGCGCCGGTTTCTCGCCGCCGCCCGCCAACCACTGAAACAGCGTCTCGTAAGGCGGCTGCAGGCCGTGCCAGAGGGTCTCGATCTCGGTGACGTCCTTGCCGCCGAGATCGGCCAACGCCTGCTTCGCAAGACGGGCGGAAACGCCGATGCGCAGCGCGCCGGTCGCAAGCTTGATGAAGGCGAACCGGCCTGACGAATCCAGCCGGTCAAGCAGATCTCGGACATAGCCGCGCACTTCGGTGCGGCCGAGGCCGTTCATGCGGGTGACGACCTCACCCAGGCGCGGCTGAGCCAGGGCCGAGCGGTCGATATCCCGCTCATTGTCCCAGACGAGCGAGATGGTCTCGGCGAGATCGCCGACATAATCATAGGAATAATGGAACAGCACCTCGTCAATGCGCTCCAGCACCAGGTCGCGCAGCATCGCCGGCTTGACGTTGCGCACCTCCAGCGTGCCGGCGATCGCCGCAAGGCCGTAGCCGCGGTCCGGATCGGGGGTGTCGCGGAAATAATCGGTCAGCAGCTTCAGTTTGCCGTTACGGCTGGGGGTCAGAACCAGGCGATCGAGGAGGTCGGCGAAGGCTTTCATGAGGCCCTCCTTCTGGCATGACGAAGCTCCACAGGAACTCCCTCATTCCCGTGCTCGTCACAGGAATCCAGCGCGCCAAAGTCCTTGGGCGCGGGAGACTCTTCAGGGTCGCAAGAGTTACTCCCCGCGCCGACGCGCGGTGGCTGGATTCCTGTGACGAGCACGCGAATGAGGGAGTGTGAGGCAGACGTCGCCGCCACATCCAGAGTGGCGGTAGAGGCAACAGGGTCGGCTGTAGACAGGTTTAGGGCCAATACGCAGCTCATCTCAATCCGCCTCATCCTCATAGCCCACCAGATGCAGCGGCTTCGCCTTGATGCCCTGCAACTGGCACCAGCGCACCAGGGCCTCCTCGCGGCCATGCGTCACCCAGACCTCGGCCGGGTGCAGCTCCCGGATGGTTTCGGTCAGTTCCGGCCAGTCGCAATGGTCGGAGATGACGAGCGGCAGTTCGACGCCGAGCTGTTTGGCGCGCTGACGCACCATCATCCAACCGGAGGCGAAGGCCGGCAGCGGCTCGTTAAAGCGGCGCGCCCAGCGGTCGGCAAAGGCCGATGACGGGCCGATGACGACGGCGCCCTTGAAGGCGGACTTGTCTCGGCTCTCGATCGTGGCGGGTTGCAGCTCGCCGAGATCGACGCCTTGGCCAACGTAATAGTCGCAGAGCTTTTCCATGGCGCCGTGGATATAGATCGGCTCGGCATAACCGGCGTCGCGCAGCAGCCGGATGACGCGCTGGGCCTTGCCGAGCGCATAGGCACCGACCAGATGGGTACGCTCGGGAAATTGGCGGAGCGAAGCCAGCAGCTTGCCGGTCTCATCCATCGGATCGGGATGATGGAAGACCGGCAGGCCGAAGGTCGCCTCGGTGATGAAGACATCGCAGGCGACCGGCACATAAGGGGCGCAGGTCGGATCGGGGCGGCGCTTGTAATCGCCGGAGACGACGATGCGCGTGCCGTCCTTCTCGATAGCGATCTGCGCGGAGCCAAGCACATGGCCGGCGGGATGAAAGCTCACCTTGACGCCGTTGACCAGCAGTTCCTCGTTAAAACCGACTGCCTGCTCACTGGCACAGAAGCCCTCGCCATAACGCAGGCGCATGATGTCGAGCGTCTGACGGGTGGCAAGCACGTTCACATGGCCGGGCCGGGCGTGATCGGAATGGCCGTGGGTGACGAGCGCCCGCTCGACCGGCCGCACCGGATCGACATAGAATCCGCCTTCCGGGCAATAGAGCCCTTCCGGGGCGGGATAAAGCAGCGCATCAGCTCTCATGGACCAAAAGATAGCGGGAAATGGGCGCGGGGCCAGAGGAGGCGATCGTCATCATCTGATCCCGTCGAGAAAGGATAAAATCGCGGCGTTGAACTCCGCCGGCCGCTGCAGCGGCGCGAAATGGCTGACGCCGGGCAGGTAGATCATCTGAGCGTCCGGAATGCTTGCGGCAAGATATTCGGCATGCTCGGCTTTTATGAATTCGTCATTTTGACCGAGCACGATCGCGACCGGAACGCCGATGCGGCCGAGGTCCTCCGCCCCATAATTCGGCTCGGTGCGCATCATCAGGCTGACCGCCTCGACGAAGGAATTGAAATCGTCCGGCGTGGCGGACAATGCCGCATAGTCCTTGGCGTGGCGGCTGAAGCATCGGTCGATGACCGGAGTCGGAACGAATTCCAGCGTGCCGCTCGGATCCATGTTGCAGGCGAAGAAAAAGACGCCCTCGACACGCGACGGCGCCGTCATGGCGAGGATCAGCGCGACGCAGGCGCCGTCGCTCCAGCCGACGAATGCCGCCGTCTCCAGCCGCAGTTCGTCCATCACCGCAAGCACGTCAGCGGCCATCAGCTCATAGCTGTAGGGGCGGGTATCGCGAGTGCTTCGACCATGGCCGCGGCTGTCGATCAGCACGACGCGGCGGCCGCTGGCGAGCAGCGCCGGGACCTGGTAGCCCCAGTTGCCGCTATGGCCTAGGCCGCCATGCAGCAGAATGACGGCAGGGCCTGTGCCGTAGCTCGCATACCAGATGCGGGCGCCGGCGCGCCCGACATGGCCTTCGACAGAAGCCGGCGGCAACGGCGCGGCCCCCTGCGCTTCGAAATGGATGAGTTCGTCGTCCTGTCGTTCCATCGCGATGCCAATCCTTTCCGGCGAATAACCCCGCGCATAGAAAAGCCGGAAAACAGCCCAAGAACAACCAGAATCGCTTTCTAGCTGCTTCCTCTATCGATGCAATCAGGAGGAGCGGAAAGATGGGCAGGAAGCTTTTCCATTGCGCGGCGGCCATCGCGCTCGCAGCCGCCGGCATCTATCTCAACAATACCAGCCTCATTGCCGAGCATCGGCCGGGAAAGCCGGTGCTGCTCGCCCATCGCGGCATCGCCCAGCGGTTCGACGAGACCGATCTGAAGAACGACACCTGCACGGCAAGCCGCATGCTGCCGCCGAAACACGACTATCTGGAAAACACCATCCCCTCGATTCAGGCGGGCTTCGCAGCCGGGGCCGATATCGTCGAGATCGACGTGCATCCGACGACGGACGGCGAATTCGCCGTCTTTCACGACTGGATGCTCGACTGCCGCACCGATGGGCACGGCGTGACGCGCGAGCATTCGATGGCGGAGATGAGGAGGCTCGACATCGGCTACGGCTATACGGCCGATGGCGGCAGGAGCTTTCCTTTTCGCGGCCGGGGTATCGGCATGATGCCGACGCTGGCGCAAGTGCTTTCGACCTTTCCGGATCGGCGCTTCCTCATCAACATCAAAAGCCGCGATCCGTCCGAGGCGGAAAAGCTCGCAGCCGTGCTGAACGGACTAACGGCCGCTCGGCGGGCCGGCATCATCGTCTATGGCGGCGATGAGCCGATCGACGTGCTCGGCCGGCTCGCGCCAGATATCAGAACTGCATCGCGCAAGAGCCTGAAAGGCTGCCTTTTCGGCTATATCGGCTATGGCTGGACCGGCCTCCTGCCTGATGCCTGCAAACATCGGATGATGCTGGTGCCGATCAACATCGCGCCCTGGCTCTGGGGCTGGCCGGACCGCTTTCTCAACCGGATGGACGATGCCGGCACTGAGGTTTTCGTGCTCGGGCCCTATCGCGGCGGCGATTTTTCCACCGGCATCGACGATGCCGCGCAACTGGCGCGGCTGCCGCATAACTATGCGGCAGGCCTATGGACGAATGAGATCGAGGCAATCGGCAAGCTGATGGAATGAGGCGGAGCCGCCCTGCGCCTCAGAACTCCTCCCAATCGCCGCCGGCGACGGCGGCATTGCCACGGAAGGCCGCGCTCACCTTCGCGGCCATTGCCCGCGGCGCCGATGCGACCGGTCTGGAAGCGGCGGTCGCCACGGCGGGGCGGTGCTGGCGTGCGGCGGGACCGCCGATGTTGAACTGTGCCAGCAGTTGAAATAGTGCGTCCGCCTCCTTGGCGAGGCTGTGGGCGGCAGCCGTCGATTCCTCGACCATGGCCGCATTCTGCTGCGTGCCTTGGTCCATGGTGTTAACCGCGGTGTTGATTTCCTTCAGTCCCGTCGCCTGCTCCTTGGAACTTTCGACGATCGCGAGAACATTGCCGTTGACCTGCTGAACCTGTGCGACGATCTCTTCGAGCGCCCTGCCGGTTTCGCCGACCAGGGTCACCCCGCTCTTCACATGCTCGTTGGAGGCGCTGATGAGCTCCTTGATCTCTTTCGCCGCTTTGGCCGATCTCTGAGCAAGCTCGCGAACTTCCTGCGCGACCACCGCAAAACCCTTGCCGGCATCGCCCGCGCGCGCCGCCTCGACGCCCGCGTTCAGCGCCAACAGGTTGGTCTGGAAGGCGATTTCGTCGATTACGCCGATGATATTGCCGATCTCCGCCGATGATGTCTCGATCTTGCCCATCGCATCGACGGCGCTGCGGACCACCGCGCCGGAACGCTCGGCATTCTCGCGCGTCCTTCTCACCAGTTGGCCGGCCTCCTGAGCGCGGTTGCTGGAATCGGAGACCGTTGTGGTGATCTCTTCCAGGGCGGCGGCGGTTTCCTCGACGGAGGCCGCCTGCTGTTCCGTGCGCTTCGACAAATCGTCCGAGGCGGAGCGAACTTGCTGAGCTCCGGCGGCGATGCCGGTTGCGTTTTCGGCCACGGCCTGCATCGCTGCGCGCAGCTTGCCGACAGCGGCATTGAAGTCGGTTCGGAGTTTTTCCAGGGTCGGAATGAACGGGGTTGCGACTTCCTGGGTTAAATCGCCGCCGGAGAGCGCCATCAAGGATGCCGCCAACTGATCGACATTATTGACGCGGGCAGTGACGTCGGTCGCGAACTTGACGACCTTGAACACCTTACCGTTCATGTCGAAGATCGGGTTGTAGGACGCCTGGATATAGACCTTTCTGCCGCCCTTGCCGATGCGCAGAAACTCATCCGCCACGAATTCGCCACCTGACAGGCGCGCCCAGAACCGCCGGTAATCGTCACTGTTGACGTAAGCGCTGTCGCAAAACATCGAATGATGGCGCCCCTGGATCTCGGCAAGCTGATAACCGAGCGCCGACAGGAAATTCTCGTTGGCCGTCAAGATCTCGCCCTTCGGCGTGAATTCGATCACCGCCTGGGCGCGCGACAGCGCGCTTATCTTGCCGGCATCCTCGGCGCTTTGCAGCTTCTGCCTGGTGATATCGGTCGCGAATTTCACCACTTTGTAGGGCTTGCCGCCACTGAAGACCGGATTATAGGAGGCTTCGATCCAGATTTCCTTGCCGCCCTTGCCGATCCGCTTGTATTGGCGCTGGTCGAACTCGCCTCTGCCGAGCTTCGCCCAGAATTCGCGATAGCCGGCCGACGAGGCTTCCGCGGGTTCGACGAACATCCGGTGATGCTGGCCAACAATCTCAGACAGTTGATAACCGAGGGCAGCACAGAAATTGGCATTGGCCGTGAGAATCTTGCCGGTAAGGTCGAATTCGATGATGGCCTGCGACCTGCTCATCGCCGCCAGTACGGCCTTGGCATCCGAACCGAAGCCGAATCCTATTGTCTTCATGCTCTTCCCCCTTGCTCACATCGAGCGAATGACTGCCGCCACCCATCACGGATTTGCGCTGGACGGGCACCCCTGAAATAAAATCCGATATATTCTTTAAGCTTCCTTTAACCGAGACGTTGCGAAACCGGATGGCCAATGGTCGAGCCGTACGGACAAATAAGAAAACAGAATCATTGGCTTGAAACACGATTTCCGCGTCGGAAGCTGATTTTCTGGGAAGTTGGCGAACGCGAAGCCACTGATTTTTTCGCCTCGGCCGCTTCGAATAGTTCGAAGATCCGTAAACTCTTTGTTAAGCAACGGCCGTCCGTCTGTTGCCGGCAGCTAAGGGCCTTTCCGTTTTTTCTCGGCAGATGCATATTCCACCGTGCTTGGAGCATGCAGAATCAACTTCCGGTACGAGCGGATAAGTGGACACCTCAGCCGCCAGGCGCCGCGAAAGCGATCGGAGAAAGACATGCCGCTCGAGGGCGAGTTCAACCGAATTGAAGAAGTCGCTGCAGGCTTCAACACGCATTACGAAGTCTTCAAATATATGAAGCGTCTTACCCAGGACCTGGGCATGACGGCTTTCCTGATCATGACGCTCCCTACGGTCGACGTCGTCGAAATAGGCGCGACAAAGATCATCACCAACTGGCCGGCGGAGATGGTCGACTATTACGACGCCCATAACCTGTTGGTCGACAGTCCGGTCATCCGGCGGATGCTGAGGTCGACCAGCCCCTTCAACTATGATGTCGAGGCGATCAATACCGATCGCGGAGCAGCCAAGAAGTCCACCGTCATCGAGTTGTTCAGGCGCTACGGCATGGAAAAGGGCGCCTATTTTCCCGTGCACGATGCCGCGGCTGGACGCGGCGCCCTTTCGATTTCGGGACCCCGGAATTTCAGCATGGTGGAAATGGCCAAGATCCTGTTTATCGCCACGTTGATTTATGATCGGCTGTCACAGCTGACACTGAACGAGAAACACAAGCCGGTTGCCTTTACGCGGAGCGAGCTGGACTGCCTGAGGCTAACGGCCGGAGGCAGGAAGAGCAGCGAGATCGCGAAGCTTCTCGATCTCTCGGAAAACGCGGTCAACAATCAGATCGGCAGCGTGATCAGGAAGCTGGGATGCACGACGAGAACGCAGGCAGTGGTCAGCGCTCTGCGTCTCAACATCATTCGGGTCTAAGCGAGCGATCCGTTCGCGACGAGCAAGCTGAGGAAAAGTTCAGAGAAGCTGCGCCTGCAGCAATGCCGGAATCTCCTCCGGCGAGACGGGCTTCGAGAAGCGGTAGCCCTGCGCCTCCTCGCAATGCGCCTGGCGCAGGAAAGCCATCTGGGCATCGGTCTCGACGCCTTCTGCGAGAACCGACAGCTTCAGCGTCTGCGCCAGCGAAATGACGGCCGAGGCGATGGCGACGGCTGTTTTGTCGCCCGGCAGGGCCTCGACCAGCGAACGGTCCATCTTCAGCCGGTCGAAGGGGAAGGTCTTCAGTGCCGCAAGGCTGGAATAGCCGGAACCGAAATCGTCGATCGACAGGCGTACGCCGAGCGCCCTCAGCTGCTCCATCATGGCGAGCGCCCGCTCGGCATCCTGCATCACCACGCTTTCGGTGACCTCGAGCTCCAGCCAGCGGGATTGCAGGTGGTTGCGCTCCAGCGCCTCGGCGACATGGCTTGCAAAATCCGGATCGGCGAACTGCTTGGCCGATACATTGACGGCGATCGTCAGCGGCCAGGCCCATATCCTGCCAGCTGCGCGCCTGGCGGCACGCCTCGTTCAGCACCCAGAGGCCGAGTGGAACGATGAGGCCGGTCTCTTCGGCGAGCGGAATGAAATTGAAGGGCGGCACCCTACCCTTTGCCGGATGGTTCCAGCGGACCAGCGCCTCAATGCCGGTGATACGGCCGCTGGCGACATCCACCTGCGGCTGATATTCCAGGAACAGCTGATCGCCGGTGATCGCCTGGTGAAGCTCGTCCTGCTCGCCGCGTGGCATGCCCACCCCGCTGCTGTCGCCATCATGGTGCTGCAGCGTGTTGCGGCCGAACTGCTTGGCGCGGTACATGGCGCGGTCGGCATTGGCAAGAAGCTCTTCCGAGGTGACGCCGTCGACGGGAAAGGCGGCGACGCCGATGCTCGAAGTGATGGCGATGTCACCGCTCTCGCCGCGCATCGGGCGAGTGATCGCCTTCTGCAGGTCGCGAAGGCGGCGGGTGATGCCGGCATCATGACTCGACTGGTGGACGAGCACCACGAGGAATTCGTCGCCGCCGAGCCGCACCACCATATCCGAGGCGCGGATGCTGTTGGCCATGCGGGTGGCGATCTCCTTCAGCACCTCGTCGCCGGCGGCATGGCCGCGGCCGTCGTTGACGTCCTTGAAATTATCGAGATCGATATAGGCGACAGTGACCTTGCGATTGTTGCGCCGTGCCTGGTCGAGGATGCCGGCCAGCCTTTCCTTCAGGAAGGCGCGGTTCGGCAGGCCGGTGAGATCATCATGATGCGCCATGAAATGGATGCGGTCGTCGACGCGCTTGCGTTCGATGGCGATGCCGGCGATATGGGTGGCGAGCGCCACCAGCCTCGTTTCATGCTCCGTCGGACGGCGTACCTCCATGGAATAGAGCGCGAAGGTGCCGAGCACGTTATTCTCAGAGGTAGCGATCGGCGTCGACCAGCAGGAGCGAAAGCCGAAAGGGGCAACCAGCGCGCGGAAATCCTCCCACAGCGGATCGCTCAGGACGTCCTCGACGATAACGGGCTGGCCACGCCAGGCGGCGGTGCCGCAGGAGCCGACCTTGGGGCCAATCGTGACACCGTCGATGAGCCGGCTGTAGCCTCCGGGAAGATTGGGAGCCGCACCGTGATAGAGCCTGGTGCCCTCGCCATCGAGCAGGAGAACCGAGCCGTCGATCCCCGTCAGCTGGGCTTCGATCATCAGCACCAGCGCCTCGAGGATCATCGGCAGCGGTTCATTGCGGGCGATCATCTCGAGCAGTTTCGCCTGGCCGCGATGGAGCTCCTCCTGCAGCTTGCGTTCGGTGATATCGCGGGAAACGCCGATCAGGCCGACGACCTCGCCGCGATCGTTGCGCAGCGGTATCTTCGAGGTCAGCCGGCATATCGGCTTGACGGCGCCGGGAAGGACGACCGTTTCCTCCATGTCGATGCGGGCTTCGCCGGTCGCCATGATCTGCTGCTCGATATCGAAATGGCGGCGCGCCGCCTCGAAATCGAACAGGTCGAAATCACGCTTGCCGGCAATCTCTTCGGCGCTGAGGCCGAGGCTGGCCGCCGTGACAGCGTTGGCGAAGACAAAGCGGCTGTCACGGTCCTTGACGTAGAGGAAGTCCGGAAGCTCGTGGATAATCGCCTTCAGGCGCAGGTTCTCAACGCCTTCCGCGAGGTGATAGGCGGTCGATGCCATCATCGCCTCGCTCGCGGCAACGAAACGCCGTGTTTCGGCCGTCAGGGCATCGACGGATTCCCGTCGCCTGGCACTCGGTTCGTGCATGACGCCATTCTCCCCAGTGGCTGAAGGCCTATCCCGCAACATCCATTTATTTTCCCTTCAAAGTAGTCCGCATTCCCTTCGGGTTGCTTAAATGAAAGGGTGAACAACACCCCAATATAAGCGGCGAGATCCTGCAATCGGCCTCCGCCGCAACAAGAATTTTGAACGGCTGTGAAGGGCCTGTGCCAAAAGAAGACAGGCGGGTTGGCACGTTTTCTGCTACGGGCGCGTCATGACAGGAGAGCCCGGAATGCCCTTTCGCCGCGACATGCTTCTCTTTCTCGCCGCCTCCGCATTTGCGGGAGGGACATCGCGCGCGCTTGCCTCACCGCTGACGGCTGCCAGCCAGCCCGATCTGCGCGGCGCGATCGACGCAGTGGAATATCGCGCCGCTCCCGAAAGCGGCGACCGCAAGACCCGCAACCTGGAGCAGATGATCAGGCAGGCGGCGGCCGAGAACGTGCCGGTCTTCCTGCCGCCCGGCACCTATAAGATCTCCAACCTCACCCTGCCCGACAATACGCGCATATCAGGCGTGCCCGGCGCCTCGCGGATCGTCTATACCGGCGACGGCCATCTGTTTGCGGCCGAGAACATCAGGCGCATCGAGCTTTCCAATCTCGTCATCGACGGCGGCAACCGCTGGCTCGGCGATTACGCCGGCGGGCTCCTGCAATTTACCGGCGTCGACGAGGTGCTGATCGACAATTGCGAGATCGGCGGCAGCCGCAAACACGGCCTGCAACTGGAGCGCTGCGGCGGTCGGATCGAACGCAGCCGCATTTCGGGCGCCGCCCAATCAGGGCTCTACGCCGTCGATTCCGCCAATCTGTCGATCACGGGCAATACGGTCTCGAATTGCGGCAATGGCGGCATCCTCGTGCATCGCTGGAAGAAGGCGGAGGACGGCACGGTCGTTTCCGGCAACCGGATTTTCAACATCCGCGCCAACGACGGCGGCACCGGCCAGAACGGCAACGGCATCAATGTCTTTCGCGCCGACGGGGTGATGGTGGTGAACAACCAGATTTCCGACTGCGCCTTTACCGCCATCCGCGCCAATTCGGCCTCGAATATCCAGATCAGCAGCAACCAGTGCCGGCGCTCCGGCGAGACGGCAATCTATGTCGAATTCGCCTTCGAAGGCGCCGTCGTCTCCGCCAATATGGTTGACGGCGCGGCAAACGGCATCTCGATCGCCAATTTCGACGAGGGCGGACGGCTCGCGAGCGTCACCGGCAATGTCGTGCGCAACCTGACGCTGAAAGGCCCCTACAAGCACGAGGTCGGCTTCGGCATCGGCATTGCGGCGGAAGCCGATACGCTGGTGTCCGGCAATGTGATCGAGGGCGCGCCACGCTGGGGCCTGCAGATTGGATGGGGGCCTTATCTCAGAAATGTCGTCGTCAGCGGCAATGTGGTGCGCAAGGCGCCTGTGGGATGCGCCGTCTCGGTCGCCGAGGGGGCAGGCACGGCCGTCATCACCGACAACATCTTCCAGGAGGTTGGCGAAGGGGCGATCCTCGGTTTTGAGTGGGACAGACAAGTCTCCGCTGAAATGGCGGGCGGCGGCGCACCCTATGCGCAGTTGACCGTTGAGCGAAACCGCGTGTCCTGACACGCGGCTCCGCCTTTGCTCAGTGCGTCTGATAGGTGCCGGTGACGGTCGCTTCCGCCAATGCGTGTTTCCTTGCCTCCGCCCACATCGCGCTGATACCGGCGGCATCCGGCGTAGAAAGCTTCGGCACGTCGAGGGCCGCGAGGCGGAAGATGTAGTGATGCGGGCGATCGCCTGCCGGCGGCTGCGGGCCATCGTAACGGGCATTGCCAAAATCGTTCTTGTAGAAGCGCGGCGCCTGCTCCGGCGCCGTATCGACGCTTTCGGCCAGGGCTCTCCACTCAGCGGGAATATTGGCAATGCCGCAATGGCGGAACGTGCCATGCGGAGCATCCGGATCCTCAACCACCAGAGCAAAGCTCCTGGTCTCCTCGGGGGCGCCGCTCCAGGTAAGGGGCGGAAAGAGGTTCTCGCCGGCGCGCGCATATTTCTTCGGGATCGGCTGATCCTGGGCAAAAGCCTTGCTGATCAATGTCAAAGTCATGACATTCTCCTTTCTAAGGGGCTCCTTGATGTTCGGGGCTCCGTCATCGTCAGGGACGACCGCTTCCCTTTTTATGCTCGCTCTCCTGATTGCGGCCGCGCGTCATGGCCCGGTCGTCGTTGCGGAGGTCCGGATCGGCCTTCAGATCATTGCCTTTGCGATAGGCTTCCTTCGCCTGCTCATTGCGTTGCAGATCCGCCCCGGCGTCGAAATCCTCGCCGGCATTTGCGGTCTTCTCGCGTTTCTCGATGACACGAAGCTGTTGTTCATGCGTCTTCTTGCCCGTCATGAGTTCCTCCTTTGCCTGGCCCGCGCTGCGCACGCGGCTCATCGCTTTTCGGCGCCGCGAGGGCGCCAATCTCAGGGTCCAACCCGCCGGCTCTCTCATTGTTCCCAATTGTGCTCGATCCGGTCGGGAAGGTCCCGGCCGCATCAAAAGCTTTCATCGTCCCATCAGCGGTGAGGACTTTTCCGAGGGTGATCCGGCGTCTACGGTTCCTGCGACACAGCGAGGGAATATCGTCATGCTGACAATCTATGGGGTCTATCGATCGCGCGCTTCGCGCGTCTACTGGATTGCGGAGGAGCTCGGGCTCGAATTCCGCTCCGTGCCCGTGCTGCAGGCCAGGCGGCTTGCCGACCCGCTCGCCGAAGAGGCGCCGCTCAACACGCATTCGCCCGAGTTCACCGCCCTCAACCCGATGGCGCAGATCCCCAGCATTCGCGACGGCGACCTCATCATGCACGAGTCGCTGGCGATCAATCTCTACCTCGCGCGCAAGCATGGCGGGCAGCTTTCCGGCCAAACCGTCGAGGAGGACGGATTGCTGACGATGTGGACGATCTGGGCGGCCTCGCAGGTCGAGCCGCATTCGGTGCGGATCGTCCTGACCTATGATAACGGGCTTGAGAACAGCGACGACGGCAAGCAGACGATCGCCGCCGCCTGCTACGGGCTGCGCCGGCCGCTTGCGGCGCTCGAAGGTCACCTCGCTGGCGGGCAGTGGATCGTCGGCGATCGCTTCACCGTCGCCGATCTCAACATCGCCGAGGTGTTGCGTTATGCCCAGAGCGAGGCGGATCTTTTCGACGCGCATCCGAACATCAAGGCCTGGATCGAACGCTGCCAGTCCCGCCCGGCCTACAAGGCGATGCAGGCGGCCCGCAGCAAGGAGCCGATCGAGGTTTAACGCTACCGAAAAAGCGCCAGCGTGCCGGCCATTTCCTCGCGGATCCAGGCCTTGAAATCCTTGACCTTCTTCGGCTCGCGTGTGCCTTCAGCCGTCACGAAATAATGGCCGAAGCCGGTTTTCGCGCGAATGCCGAACGGCGCTGCCAGCCGGCCTTCGGCCAGCGCAAAGGCGGCAAGCGTCTGCCAGGCGAGCATGACGCCCTGGCCAGCGATCGCCGCGTCGAGGCAGAGCGAGGCGTCGTTGAAGACGTGGCGCGTCGCAAGCGTCGCGCCCGACAGTCCGGCCTCGCTCATCCAGACTTCCCAGCTGAACATGGCCGGGCCATCGATAATGGCAGGCAAAGCGAGGATGTCGGCAGGCTGTTTCAGGTTGGCCGCCATCTCGGGCGAACAAACAGGAAAGACCTCCTGCTCCAGCAGCAACTCGGCCTTCACATCGGGCCATTTGCCGGCGCCGACGCGGATGCCGATGTCGACGTCTGAGATCGCGGGATTGACGAGATTGGTCGTCGCATCCAGCCGCAGCTTGATGTCGGGGTAACCTTTGGCGAAGCGATGAAGCCGATGGACGAGCCAGCGGGCGGCGAAAACCGGCGCCACCGAGATGGTCAGGATCGTATCGTCCTTGCGGCTTGCGATCGAGACTGCCGCCGAAAGGCGGGCAAAGCCCTCGTCGAGCGCTGTGAGCACCGGACGGGCGGCTTCGGTGGCGATCATGCCCCGGGCGGTGCGCTCGAAGATCACTTGCCCCAATTGCGCCTCGGCCTTGATCACCTGCTGGCTGACCGCGCCGACCGAAACGCCGAGCTCGTCGGCGGCCGCCTGCAGCGAGCCAAGACGACCGACGGCCTCCAGTGCCCTGAGGCCGTTGAGATGGACGCTATTCAGGTTCTTCATATAGTTTTCCTATAACGCCGCCGCGGTAATCTCAATTGAAAAAGCACCGGTGCAGGCAGACATTATAAGCATAGAGGATCCCACTCGACCGGCGACGACGCGGTGAGAGGGAGAGGGTTATTTGGCACCAGCGGCCGGGTGGTCACCTTTCCGCGTCGCTGGAGAATGCGAGGCTTGCCATGTCGTGGCTGAAGTTTTTCTTGAAGCCCGCCGTTGCGGCGGGCGCGCAAATCGACCCGGCCTGGAAGAACGACCCGCTTCGGCATCCCGAGGTCCAACGCATGTCGCTGCGCGAAATCGCCGATCTGCCGCTGGGAGCGGAGAGCGGTTTGCATGCCGAGGGCAGGTCGCCGCTGGCAAAATGCGCGTGAGCACCGCTCCCGCGCATTTGCTAATTTGCCTTATGCCGGCGTCCGTTAAACGGCAGATGCCTGCCAGCAAATCACCGGACCGTCCTCAGGATCGATGCGCTCGCCGGTGCGGATAAAGCCATTTCGTTCGAGGACACGCTGCGAAGCGATGTTTTCCATGGCCGTATCGGCCGAAACGAGGGTTACGCGCGGATCCTGCCGCGCCCATTCCAGCAATTCTCCTATGGCGCGCGTGACGGATCCACGTCCTTGGCGGCTGGGCGCGATCCCATAGCCGATGTGGATTTCGCCGTTCTGAGGTGCGCGAATGATGGAGCACAGCCCGACGATTTCGGTCGCCTCCACAATCATCCAGGCCGACGGGATGAATTGGGCGGCGATCTCTGCTGCAATCCTGGCCAGCATCTCCAGGACCTCAGGAGGCGCGATGGCGCTATCGGAAACCAGGCTGGTATTTACAGGCGCGAAACCTTTCAGCAATGCGTTGAAATCATGGGCCGTCAATTCGATGATCATATTCTTCTCGACATTGCGCATGCGCCGGTTTTGACGCGTCAAGCCGAGCGATGGAGCGAGACCAGCCCTCGATCAATTCGAGCGGTGTCTCGCCGTTCGCCTCGGCCGCAATGATGATTTTCAGAGCAGCAAGCGCCGGTAGTCAAGAGAGTCTCTGAGGTGCCCCTGCGGGGGCCTCGAAGGATGGGGCGGACATGCTGGCGTTGGATGGGATGCCGTTCATTATCTCGTCGGATTGGCCGGATCCTCGCTGACGCCGACGCGGTGGCGATAGACCATTTCCCAGCCTTTCCAGCCGTTGAACAGAAGAAGGGCGGTAGCGATCAAAGACAGCACCAATCCGGTCGGGACGATGAAGTCCCCGCCTTCGGCCAGCCGCCGCCCGAGGTTGAAGGCCTCGATCAGGACGAGAATGACGTTTCCGATCATGTGAAACCAGGCGTCGCGCAGGTCGCGAATGCGGCTGTCGCCGAAAGAGTCGATCAAGCCGGCAACTGCCGCCAACGCCGCCATGACAAGGCCGGCGCCGAGCATCCAGTTGGTCGCAACTGCCCAGGCCGGATCGCCCGATCTGGCGTAGACGATGTCGACAACAAGCGTGCCGACGAAGGCGGCGACGGGACGGGATCAACATCGGGTGGATCGGATGACCGGCAATGCTCAACGTGCTTTTCGGGTTCATCCTATCCTCCTTTGACCTTCCGCAATGCATCTTCCCTATAGGCAGCGATATGGTCGCTCTTGTCGCTCTTGATCTCGTATTGGGGTGAGGCCTCGGTGGCGCGGCGGCGATGACCTTTGTAGTCAAAATCCCGGGTGTGGATCGCAATGATGTGGCCGGAGACCTGCCCGGCCTCCGAATTCCAGGTGACGTGATCTCCCCGAGCAGATTTGGCCATGTCGCACAACTCGTCAGATGCCGCAGAGCATGCGTCAAACATCCAGACCGCATGCTTTGTTCCGGTCATGGCCGACAAGCTGAAACCCGTAGCTGTGGAGAAGAGACCTGCGTGCTTGGCCCGTGCGAATGGACCCCGCCCCGCAAAAGGCTATCGCCCGGCCGGAGCCACCGAGCGTGAAGACCGTTGAAATATCGAGGGCGCGGTGATAATTCCTGCATCGGGTCTGCAGTTCACCCAGGCATCGCCGTTCTCCGGAACACGCTAAACCTGACAATGACTGAGATATGGACACCGATCCCGTGCCATGTCGGAAGGGCGATCACCGATAATCCATCCGGAACGGCACGACCAAAGGATAGGTCATGTCCAGAAAACTCATCCCGCTCCAGGTGAGCGATGCCTCCGCATTTGCCAAGTCGCTTCGCCTGCAGCTCTCCGCCCATGAGGGGCTTCCCTCTCACCTCCAGTTCTTGAACATGCTGGCACGGGCTGCCGGTTACGGCAATTTCCAGAGCCTGCGGGCGCAAACTGATCTCGTTGACAGCGAGGCCCTCCCCCCGACAGCGGCGCCTGTCGCCGACCCCGCGGTCGACCGAAAGCATATCGACCGTGTTCAACGCAGGTTCGACCAAGAGCTTCGCCTGATACGCTGGCCCTCGCGGCGCATGGATCAGATCACGGCGCTTTGGATTCTCTGGTCGTATATTCCCTCAGCGAGGGATATGTCCGAAAAAGAAGTCAATGCTCTTCTTCGCGACAGGCACCTGTTTGGAGATCACGCTTTGCTGCGTCGGGAACTTTGTGACCTCGGCCTGATGCGCCGGACGCGCGACGGCAGCGTCTACCGGCGCGTCGAACGGCCGATGCCGAACAATGCGGCGACGATCCTGCGTCAGTGTTCGCAGCGCCAGGCACACTGACCGCCGTTGCGGAGGCGCCCGACCGAAGACGGCCTTCGAAACGGCGCCTCATTCCTCTTTCGTGTCATCGTCGCCGGGCTGCCGCCTGCGGCGCGAACGAAGATTGCCGAAGCCCATATAGTGATCGGCATCCGAGGTGTTCCATCGGCCGGCAAGGACGATGATCGCGATGGCTGCAGCGACGATGAGCAAGGCGCAGATTATTTCCATGCCTTCAATGTAGCGCAGGCGGGGATCGGTCAAAGGTGGTGGCGACACAAGGCCGAAGCGATCGGTCGAAACTCAACTTGTCTTTGCACGAATCTCACTTCGCGCTAGCCTGTGTCGCAAGCCCCATCGCCGCCCGAGTCGGCTCGCATCACATCCGAGGGAATAGACATGCCGGCTTTGATCGAAGCACGGGGCGTCAGCAAGCGCTTCCGGCAGCACAAGAGATTTCCGGGCCTGCTCGGCGCCTTCAAGACGCTGGTGACGAGCGAATATACCGAGGTTCAGGCCGTTTCCGATATCGGCTTCGATATTACGGCCGGCGAGGCCGTCGGCTATCTCGGCCCGAACGGCGCCGGCAAATCGACGATGATCAAGATGATGACCGGCATTCTGGTGCCGAGCGAGGGCACGCTTTCGGTGCTCAGCCGCACGCCGCATCTCTCCCGCATGGACAATGCGCGCGAGATCGGCGTCGTCTTCGGACAGCGCAGCCAGCTGTGGTGGGACCTGCCGCTGATCGACAGTTTTACCCTGCACCAGCGCATCTATGGTATCCGGGCTTCCCGCTATGCGGACAATCTGCGTCACTTCAGCGAGCTGCTCGATCTCTCGCCCTTCCTCGACCGGGCGGTGCGCCAGCTCAGCCTCGGCCAGCGCATGCGCGCCGAGATCGTCATGTCGCTGCTGCACGATCCGAAGATCCTCTTCCTCGACGAACCGACGATCGGGCTCGACGTGGTCGCCAAGGATGCCGTGCGTCGGTTCCTCGCCGAGATCAACCGCGAACGCGGCGTCACCATCATTCTCACCACCCATGACCTGCAGGACATCGAGACGATCTGCCCGCGGCTGATCATGGTCGATCACTCCAGGCTGATCTTCGATGGCGAATTGCGCAGCCTGCGCGCCGCCCTCGGCTCGGCCCGGCGGCTGACGCTGGAATTTGCCAGCGACCCCGGCCCCTTGCGGCTCAGCACGGCATCGCTCGTCAACGACGAGGGCCTGCGTAAGGAATATCTGATCGAGCGCGAAGACGTGTCGCTGGTCAAAATTCTTTCGGAGGTCGGCAGCGACCGCGATCTCAAGGATGTGGCGCTGCACGAGCCTGACATCGAAGAAGTCATCCGCACCTTCTACCAGGGTCGCAACGCCAGGGCCAGGGCCTCATGAGCGCCTATCTCGCCTTCACCCGCAGCTCCTTTCACGCGCAGCTCGCCTACCGCAACGAGGTCTGGGCCAACATCTTCGGCAAGCTTGTACAGGTCGTCGCTCGCGTCGCCATCTGGCTCGCCGTCTATGCCGGCGTCGGCGCGACCGTCGTCGACGGCGTTTCGCTGCAGCAGATGGTGACCTACGCCCTGCTCGGCGGCGCTGTCATGGGCGCCACCCGCCCGGAAAGGGTCATCGGCGAGATCGGCCGCTCTCTCAAGACAGGCGATATTGCCGTCTGGCTGCTGAAGCCGCTCTCTTACCCGCTCTATCTCTTCGCCAATGAATGCGGCAGCTTTTCCTATCGGCTGGCGACGCAGGTAATCCCGACCGTCGCCTTCACCGCCCTGTTCTACGGCATGCTTGCGCCGGCAAGCCTGTTTCACGCTCTGATGTTTATCGCTTTCTGGGCGCTGTCCTTCGCGCTGATCTTCCTGATGTCGGCGCTTTTCGGCCTGATCGCCTTCTGGCTGATGACGAGCTTCTCGCTGGACTGGATCCTCGGCGCCTTGCTGCATCTCTTCTCCGGCCTGCTGGTGCCCTTCTGGTTCTTCCCCGAGCCCTTGGCGACGATCGCCCGCCA
The DNA here is from genome assembly GCF_017948245.1 of Rhizobium sp. NLR16a. Taxonomy (NCBI): domain Bacteria; kingdom Pseudomonadati; phylum Pseudomonadota; class Alphaproteobacteria; order Hyphomicrobiales; family Rhizobiaceae; genus Rhizobium; species Rhizobium sp. NLR16a. The sequence continues at coordinate 2,820,149 of NZ_CP072865.1, forward strand.
CTTGCCCTTCGCCTGGGTCGTCTATTATCCCAATGCCGTCTATCTCGGCAGGCTCTCAGTGGCCGACACCTTGCTGCATCTCGGCCTCGGCCTCGGCTGGGCCGGTCTGTTCCTTTTGGGCGTGCTCTGGCTGTGGCGCCTGGCCTCGCGCCGCATCACCGTGCAGGGAGGCTGATCGTGCTCATCCATCACCTGCGCGTCATTCCGCTGCTGGTGCGCATGCATGTGCGCTCCCAAATGGAATATCGCGGCGCCTTCTGGCTCGACCGGCTTGCGCAGATCCTCTCCTATGGCAGCGTCTTCGCCACCATCGGCATCCTGCTGGCCCGCTTCCAGACGCTCGGCGGCTGGACCTGGCCGGAGCTGGCGCTGCTCTTCAGCTTCCAGCTGCTCGCCTACTCTCTCGGTGCGGCAATGAGCTTCGTGCAATTGCGCGACCTCGAGGAGCTGGTGCGGCTCGGCACCTACGACACACTCCTGGTCAAGCCGTTCAGCCCTTGGGCCTATCTCGTCTTCTCCGGCCTCAATGTCGGCTATGCCGGCCACATCATCCTGGCGGTGCCGCTGCTCTGCTGGGCCGTCCTGTCGGTCGACTTCATCTGGACGGCCCCGTCCGTGGCGTTCCTGCTGGTCGCGATCGTCAGCGCGACACTGCTCACCGCTGCGATGATCACCATGATCGGCGCGACGGCGCTGATGTGGGTGCGGTCGAACCACCTGTTCTCGATCTTCTTCGGTTTCTGGGAGCTGACGCGCTACCCGCTCAACATCTTCCCCGGCAGCATCCAGATCATCCTCATCACCGCCGTTCCGCTGGCGCTGACCAGCTCGGTTCCCGTCGGCGCGCTGCTCGGCAAACCAATCCCGATCCTCGGCGACTGGGCCGGGCCGGTGGCGCTCGCCGCCGGCCCCATCTGGGTGCTGCTCGCCATCGCCCACTGGCGCTACGCCACCCGCAGATACCAAGGGGCTGGCGGGTAATCGGGCTGGAGATGGCGCCCCGACCGACGTAGCATGAATACTCGCACAACTGGGGGGGCGGATGATGGAATGGCGATTGCCGGACGCGAGAAACCGACTATCGGAAGTGGTGCGCAAGGCGCGACGACGGGCCGCAATTCGTCACACTGGGCGGCGAACGCGTGGCCGTCGTGCTGTCGGCCCACGATTACGACACCCTGCGCGCCGGCTCACCCGACACTCATCGACGATCTGCTCGGCGGCCCCGTCTGGGACAACAACCTTACCGATGCGGCCGAAGCGAGGGCCAAGAATCCAAGCCGACGCCGATCTCCTGATGTCTTTGGCCGACCGGGACGGCAAGGACCGAACCTGCGCAACTGGACGAGCTCTATATGCCGGCCCCTCAGCCCCGGTCGAAGGCTAGCGCCCGCTGGACGGCGGGGCGCTGCAGCATGCGAGCGTGATGGTCGCTTGCCTTTGCAAAGCGGGCGGGATCGACGCCGTCGGCCGGCAGCCAATCGGTCATGACGAAGAGGTAGGGATCGGCCAGCGAATAGGTCTCGCCCATCACCCACGGGCCTTTGAACATCGTCTCTTCGATCAGCCCGAAACAATCGGCCATATTCTGCGGCACCTTGGCCTTCATCGCCTCGAGTGCCGCCGGATCGTCGGCCCAGCGCGAGCCGCGCGGGCGATGGGCGTGGTTCACATGCACGGTCGAGCAGAGATAGTTGTTGAAGGATTGCAGCCGCGCCATTTCGAAGACATCGCCGAGCGGCGCGAGTTTGGCGGCCGGGGCGCTTTCCGCGATGAAGCCGAGGATCGCCGGCGTTTCCGTCAGCACGCCGCGATCGGTGACGAGCGCCGGCACCCGTCCCTTCGGATTGATCTTCAGATAGTCCGGCGAACGCTGCTCGCCATCGCGGAAACTGAGCTTCTTAGTCTCGAAGGCAAGGTCGGATTCTTCCAGGGCAATAAGGCTTGCGAGCGCGCAGGTTCCGGACGCGTAATATAATGTCAGCATGGTTGTCCACTCCCTTTCGGCACGTCTTATAGCGCGGGGATTGGTGCGCCGGAACCGGGGAGATCGATGGTTTGCGGGCGATTGCCGGCGTGCCTTGCTGCCGCCCCTCATCCGGCTGCCGCCACCCCTTCTCCCCGTTCTGACGGGGAGAAGGGGTGTGGGGCACCCGCTTCCTCTATCTCGAGGTTGCGTTTGGCACGTCCCTTCTCCCCGTCAAAACGGGGAGAAGGTCAGGGTGAGAGGCAACACCCCCGCTCTCACCCGCAGCCCGGTACATCCTCCAGCCGGTGCCAGACCGGGATGCCGCGTTCCCTGGCGATGCGCACGTCGTTGTCGGCGCCTTTGGAATCGCCCGGCAGGCGCAGCACGCCCTCGCAGAGCTGCAGCAACCGGCCGGCGACCGGATGGAAGATTTCCTCGTAGAGGGCGTCGCCGACCGATCTGCCGCCGGCGGCGTGCCAGATCGGCAGCGCCACCCATTCGCCGATCATCGGCACATGGCCGGCCTTGAACAAGGCATAAGATGGTTCCTCAAGCCGCTTGAGGTTGGCGGCCATCTTCTCCGGGTCGTCGCCCGTTCCGGACCGATAAGGCCCCGCAATCAAAATCAACATGATCAACTCCATCGCTCCGCTTCTGCGCGAGCACTCCCGGCCTCATGCACGGGATTTCCTGAAAATGCACGATATTTCTTGAATGTCGAGTCATTTCATGCAATATCATGCCATCTCGTGAATTTTCGTGCGGAGAGACAATGCTGACGACGCAGCGCAAGACCCTGATCCTCGACATCTTGCGCCGCGACGGCCAGGTGATCGCCAAGCGTGTCGCCGAGGATTTTTCGCTTTCAGAAGACACGATCCGGCGTGACCTGCGGGAAATGGCGGCGGAGGGGCTCTTGAAACGCGTGCATGGCGGCGCGATGCCGCTTGCGCCCGATCTGCCCGATTTTACCGCGCGGGCCAGCGTCTCGTCCGAGAACAAGGCGCGGCTCGGGGCTAAGGCGGCTGCGATGGTCAAGCCGGGGCAGATGGTCTTCCTCGACGGCGGCACGACGACCGCCGAGATTGCCCGGCATTTGCCGCGCGATATGGCGCTGACAGTTGCCACTCACAGTCCGACGATCGCCGCCGAGCTGGAGCACCATCCGACGGCGGAGGTGATCCTGGCCGGCGGGCGGCTCTACAAACATTCGATGGTGGCAACGGGCGCTGCGGCGATGGCGGCGATTTCGCAGCTTCGCCCCGATCTGTTCTTCCTCGGCGTCACCGCCGCCCACCCCGTGCACGGGCTTTCCACCGGCGATTTCGAGGAAGCGGCGATCAAGCGGCACATCGCTCGCTGCTCGGCCGAAACGCATGTGCTGCTGACGGAGGAGAAGTTCGACCTCGTCTCGCCCTGCCCAGTGCTCGGCATTGCCGAGGTGGCAGGACTGATCGTACCGACGGAGATGACGGCCGAGCGGCTGAAGCCTTATCGCGATCTCAACGGTACAATCACTGCAGCCTAATCATTCGCTAAAAAGTCAGGGCAGGATGTCGTGCGAAATCCGCGAACCGATTTCGGCATCATGCCGAGAAGACGGAGGTCGCTCTGATATCCCCGACATGGATGCCGTTCCAGTTGCGCATCGCGGCTGCGGCAAAGGCCATCAGAGCGGCATGCACCGTCTCTTCCGTCTCGAAGAAGCGGGCGAGCGCGGCCGCCACCATGGCTTCGGCGGCGCGGGTGGCGCCATCCTCACATTTCAGCGCCATGGCGATGCCCTTTTCCGGGATCGCAGCGCAGAAGACACCCTCGGCGCCTGTCTTGACGAAGATGCGTCCGGGGGCGATCTGCATCAGTTTCGTGCAGGCGCGGCCGGAGCCGGCGACATAGAAGGGCTCGGCCATGCAAGCCTCGATCAGGCGGCGGGATGCTTTGGCGCGCACCGGCTCCAGCCCGGTGCCGGTCGCCATCCTGGCAAAGCCTTGCGCCAGGCTGCGCAAAGGCACGGCATAGGTCGGAATGGAGCAGCCGTCGGTGCCGCAGCTCTCGGCGCCGAGCACGGCGCCGGTCAGGCTTGCCATCGCGGCCCGGATCTCGACCTGCAGCGGGTGCTCGTAGCCGACATAACCCTTCGGGTCGATATCCCGGTGGCAGCAGGCGCAGATGAAGCCGGCATGTTTTCCGGAACAATTGTTGTGCAGCGCCGTCGGTGCGTCGAGCGTGCGGGCCTGATGGATCAGGACTTTCTGGTTCATCGACCAGTGGGCGCCGCATTCCAGCGCTTCGACATTCCGGCCGGCACGCGACAGCATCGAGGCGGCAAGCGCCACATGTTCGTCCTCGCCATTATGGGAGGCGCAGGCGAGCGCCAGCTCCTTGTCGCCGAAGCCATAGGCATCGGCCGCACCGCTCTCCACCAGCGGCAGCGCCTGCATCGCCTTGCAGGCCGAGCGCGGGAAAACCGCGGCGTCGATGTCGCCCAGCGAAAAGACAAGCCTGCCGTCGCCATCGACGACCGCCACCGCGCCGCGATGACGACTTTCCACGAGCAGGCCACGGGTGACTTCAATGGTGACAGGATTGGTCATGGGCTCTCATCCGGATGCTGGCGGGATGGGCAGGCATAACGCGTCAGGGCGCGAAAGCCAACGGGGTTTGGGTGGCCTGTTTCGCGCGGCAAGTACGTGACGTACGGCGGAGTAGCAAGTGGCTGCGCCAATTCTCCGTCGGGACAGTCGCGCCTTCTGCCGGTCGAGCCCCTACCCTCCGTCATTCCAGGCCTTGAGCCTGGAATCCAGCCCCGGGGCTCGACCAAGCAACTCCGTCGGACGGCGATCGCCTCATCGCAATACTCATCACAGAAACTGACGCATGCGATCGAAAACTATCGTTTTCCTGATGTGTGGGATGCAGCTAAGAGTGGTGCGTCAGGAACCGCCCCCATGTCATCCAGTTTCTCCCTCATCCTGCGCGACAACAGGATCCGCATTCCCGCGGTGACGCTCGTCGCGCTTGCCTTTACCTATGCTTCGACCGCGCCTTACCAGTCGATCATCGGGATCAACGAACTCGGCTTGAGCAACGGCGCCTATTCGGCGCTGGTGTTCTTTTCGGCGATCGTCAACGTGGCGACGAGTCTGACGCTCGGCATCTGGTCGGACAGGCTGAAGGAACGCCGGCCGCTGGTGCTCTCGCTTTCGGTGGCCGGCATGCTCGGCTTCGGATCGATCGCGATCATCCACAGCCCGGCAATCTTCATCTTTTCGACGCTGCTGCTGGTGCCGATGAGCGGCTCCACCTATTCATTGCTCTTCGCCAGCCTGCGCGCCAGGACCAACCAGATGGAGCGTGGCGAGGGCGCTGCGGTGACGGCAACGGTGCGGGCGCTGTTTTCCGGCTCCTGGGCGCTGGCGCCGGGGCTGATCGGCCTTTATCTCGTCAACTCGCCATCGATGACGCCGGCCTATGGCATCGCGGCGCTCGCCAGCTGCACCTGCTTCTGCCTGTATTTCTTCTTCGCCCCCGGCAACGGCAGCGCCGGCCCTCCCCCGGATCCGGTCGGTTTCCTCGCTTCGCTGAAGCGAATCTTCATGCCCAACGTGCTGATCCGCGTCTTCATCATGGCGCTGCTGTTCGCGCTGCAGCGGCTGAACGGCATGCTTCTGCCGCTGATCATCACCCGTGCGGCGGGCGGAAACGTCGCCGACGTCGGTTTCATCGCCGGGCTGACGGCGCTTCTCGAAATGCCGTTCATGATGATGTGGGGCATGACGCAGCGGCGCTTCCGCACCGCGCATGTGCTCGCCCTCGGCGCGCTGATCTATTGCGCGTATCTGCTGCTGCTCGGATTTGCTTCCGCACCATGGCACATCTATGCGCTGCTGCTCGTCAACGCCTGCGGCGCGGCGGCAATCCTCAGCGTGCCGATCACCTATCTGCAGGACCTGATCGCCGACCGGCCGGGGCTCGGAACCTCGCTGCTCTCGCTCAACACCTTCATCGGCACCGGCATCGCCGCCGGGCTCTTCGCCTTCGGAACATCGCTCACCGATTATTCCGGCACCGCCTTCGTCGGCGCCGGCGCGGGTCTGGCGGCGATTGGGGCGTTGCTCCATCTGGAAAGCAGCAGGCGGCAGGCGCGGCAGCCGGCCTGATTGCAGGCGGCGCAGGGCACACGACCGGTTCAATCGCCGCGCCTCAATCTAACGCGCCATGATGCGGTGGGCGCAGCGGCGGGCGCCGGCAAGGCTATCTTCGCCGCGCTCGACGTCGGTGCCGAGGGCGGCGCGGAGGGTTTCGAGTTCGGAGCGGCAGAAGCCCGCGCAGGCGGTGACCGCCGCGCAGATCGGACAGTGATTTTCAACCAGCATGAAGGAGCCGTCCGCCTCCCGCCAACTGTCGGCCATGTAACCCTCACGGGTGCGGATCGCAGCCAGGCCCTCGGCACGAGCGGCAAGCTCGCCGGCGTTCGAGCTCGTGGCGATAGCGCTGCAGCGTCTCGGTTTCGCGGGCGGAGATGACGGCGTCGAGCGCTCCCGCCCCAAGCTGGTCGACGAGGGTGCCGAGGAGAACGGCCCTCGGCAGCTCGTTCAGCGGCCGACAAGCCTATCTGGCGATCGTCGCCGGCGCGCTGATCGAGACGGCGGCGACCGGTTCGCTGGCCCTGTTTCTCGCCAAGGACAATCCGCAGGGGGATTTGCCGCTCATCATGCCGGCGGCGGCCGCCATGTTCATGATGGGCTTCGGCCTCGGTCTCGGCTGGGCGCATCTCGTCGCCGTGGTGCTGAAGCTCGTCGCCAGCAACGAACAGGACAAGGCCTCGGCGGCAATCCCGACGATGAGCTCGCTCGGCGGGGCATTCGGTGCCGCCTTTGCCGGGCTCATCGCCAATGGCGCCGGCCTCGTCGAACCGGGCGGTGTGCCAGGAGCACTGTTGGCGGCGCATTGGCTTTATCTGCTGATGGCGCTGCCGGGCATCATCGCGATTGCGACGGCGATAACCCTGAGAGACAGGTGAATTGAAAAGGCGCCTCGGTTTCGGGGCGCCTTTTCACGACTGAATGATTTCCGTGCTCTCAGGCGACGTTGCGCTCCGGTTCCGGCTCCTGCTGGACAACCTCCTGCTTCACGCCGAGATAGAGGACGGAGCCGCGGCCGATGCCATAGGTATCGCAAACGTCGGGCGTCAGGAAATCGGTGACCGGAATCTGCTGGACCGCCAAACCGGCGCGCCGGATCACGTCGATGAAGCCGGACCTCGAGAAGATGCGCACATGGTCATCCTGGCCGAAATGCGCCCAGCGGCCTTCCGGCGTCGTCACCTCGGGATTTTCATAGGTGTCTTCGATCGACAGGCAGATGGGCGCCATCAGGATGGCGACGCTGTCCTGCTTGAGAACACGCCGGATTTCCGCGGTGGCACGCACCGGATCGTCGACATGTTCGAGCACATGAGAGCAAAGCACGAAGTCGAAGCTCTCATCGGCATAGGGCAGGTTATGGATATCAGCCTTGTCGTCTGCCTCCGGCATATGCATGTCGCAGCTGCGGTAGAAGACGTGCGGGTGGCTTTTGAGCCAGAAGCTCAAGGCCCGGCCCGGCGCAATGTCCAGGAAGCGCACGGCCTTTGCCTGGTCGAGCCGCTGGAACACCGGCGTCAGGAACAGCGCGTAAAGCCTGTCGCGATCGGTCGAATGACAATTGGGGCAGCTATAGGCCTGATGGTTGATCGTCTCGAATTCATCGATGCGATAGGGAAAGCCATGTTCGACCGCCTTGTCGATGTAGTAGCGCGGAAGCGGTACGAAATGCGGAATTCTGCTGCGGCAGATGGGGCAGGCGTGGAATAGAGCCATTGTATTCCTCGTAGGGACCTTACAACGCGCAAGCAACGCCACATCGGGATGCGCAGTTTCGGGGCCAAGTTTCGATCAGACGACTGTTCAACGACCCCGGAGACTCACAGACAGCCAGGATCAACTTCACCTTGCGCACGAATGCTGGTCCGAAGCTGACCTCAAACGGTGAGCATGACCTTGCCGACATGGCTGCCGCCCTCCAGCAGCCGGTGCGCCTCGACGACGTCCTCAAAGGCGAAGACCTTGTGGATGACCGGGGCGACCGTGCCGGCCTCAAGCAGCGGCCAGACCTCGGAGAGTAGATCATCGCGGATGGCACGTTTCTCCTCGGCCGTGCGCGGGCGCATGGTGGAGCCGGTGACCGTCAGGCGCTTGACCATGATCGGAGAGAGATTGACCTTTTCGGCGACGGCCCCGCCGAGGAAGGCGATGATCGACAGGCAGCCGTCCTTAGCAAGCGAGGCGATGTTGCGATCGAAATAGGCGGCACCGATCATATCGAGGATGATATCGACGCCCTCGCCGGTTTCGGCCTTGATCACCGCGGCGAAATCCTCGCTCCTATAATTGATCCCTCGTTTGGCGCCGAGCTTTTCGCAGGCCTCGCATTTTTCCATCGAGCCGGCCGTGGCATAGACCTCGGCGCCGAAGGCGCGGGCGAGCTGGATCGCGGTTGTGCCGATACCGCTCGTGCCGCCATGGATCAGCACGCTCTCGCCTTCCGTCAGTCCGGCCATCTGGAAGAGATTGGCCCAGACGGTGAAGAAGGTTTCGGGAAGCGCCGCGGCTTTCACAGCGTCGTATCCCTTGGGAAAAGGCAGGATCTGGCCTGATGGCAGCAGGCAATATTCGGCATAGGCGCCGCCATTGGCGAGGCCGCAGACCTTGTCGCCGACGGCATAGCCGCTGACGCCAGGCCCGACCTCGACGATTTCACCGGAGAGTTCCAGCCCGAGAATCGGGCTCGCATCCTTGGGCGGGGGATAGCTGCCCTGACGCTGGGCAATATCGGGACGGTTGACGCCGATCGCCTCTGCGCGCACGAGGACCTCGCCTTCACCGGCGACCGGCAGCGGACGCTTGCCGATCACCATCACATCCGGTCCGCCGAAGGACTTGAGATCAACGAAACGCATTTCCTGAGGCAATGACATGGCGCTACCCTCCTGATCCCGAAGGTTCGGAATAGATCAGCCCGGCCGGCTTGGGAAGGCTGCAAGCGGCAAGGGCGTCAATTCGCCTCGCCCAGGAAATGGAAGGCAAGGCCCTCATCGCTCTCCTTGGCGGCCGACTTGATGACGGCGATCTCGGCGCTGACGCGGTTGATATCGTCGATGACGAGGCCTTCCGGCAGTTCGAGAACGCCGATCGAGCAGCGCATCAGCGGGAACAGGGCCTCGGTGCCGGTGCGGTCGTGGCCGAGGATGCGGCCGGCGGCGCGGTGCTCGCCGGAATAAAGATCGAGCACGTCGTCGTGGAAATCGCTGATCAGCCGGTCGAGGATCTCGGTCAGCTCCTCCTTCGTCCAGCCGACGACGCCGATGAAAAAATCATCGCCGCCGACATGGCCGAGGAAATGGCGCTCGGCGAAGAAATAGCGGCGCATTAGCGCGGCAAAGAGCGAGATCGCATGATCGCCGAGATGGAAGCCGTAGGCATCGTTGAACGGCTTGAAGTTGTCGAAGTCGCAATAGCAGAAGTGGCGGACCTCATCGCCGTCGCGGCCGGACTGGCGCATGAAGTCGCGGATGGCGCGATTGCCCGGGAGGCCGGTCAGAGGGTTCTGGTCCTGGGCGGTCTTCAGCTGTTTCTCGTTGATGACCTTGATCAGTGAAGCGGCGGAAACAACGCCGGCATAACGCATATTGTCGGTCAGGATCAGGCAGTTGCTGCCCTCCATATTGGCGAAGATCGCCATCAGCTGCTCGGCATCGCTGTCGAGGCCAACGATCGGCGCCATCTCGACGAAATGCGAGATGCTGCGCTCATACATCTTGTTCTTCAGGAGGTCACGGCCAAAGGGCTGATAAATATACTCTTTGAGGTGCTGCTCGTGGATGATGCCGCGCGGTTCGCTATTGGCGTTGAGGACGGGAAAAAAGGCCTGGCGCGGATTGCGGCGGAAGAGCTCGAAGACGCTGTCGATGCTGTCGTTTTCGTAGACCGTCGGCAAGAGCTCGATCTGCTTGCGGATGAGGATTTCGTCGAGCGACTGGCTCGCCCGCTTGCTCTTACCGAGTTCCTGCAGATGCGGGAAGGACGGCGCCAGCTCCGACATGTGCGTGGTCGGCCGGGAAATGAACCATCCTTGGACGAGATCGACGCCATATTCGCGGCAGGCGATGAATTCGGCCTCGGTCTCGATGCCTTCGGCCACGACGCGCGTGCCAAGCACATGGGCGATGTTGACGATGCTCTTCAGCAGATGACGCTTGCGGGCGCTGCGGTCGATCTCGGCGACGAAATGGCGGTCGATCTTCAGATAGTCGACGGCATAATCGCAAAGCAGTTTCATCTCGCCGTGACCGACGCCGAAATCGTCGATCGCCAGCTTGAAGCCGGCCCGCCGCAACTTTGAAACCAGGGCGGCGAATTCCGGCACGCTGGTATTGTCGAAGCGCTCGGAGAATTCGAAACAGATGGAGGACGGCGGAATATTCGCCGTTCGCAAATGTTGCAGCAGGCTCTCCACCAGGCGCTCGCCATCGTGGATCAGCCGGACGTCAAGATTGAGGAACAGCGTCGAGGTGGAGAAATTCGACAGCGTCGCGAACTTGGCGAGCGCGCGGCTGGCGACCATCTGTTCGAGCTGCAGCAGCTGACAGGTCCGATGCGCCTCGTCGAGAATATCGGCCGGCGTGTCGTAGCCGATGCGTTCCTGGCCGCGCATGAGGGACTCGTAACCGAATACCGTACCGGTGCCGGCTTCGACGATCGGCTGGAAGGCGTTTTCGACCACGAGCTTGGCAAGGGTTACAATCTGATCGCTCGCATAACGACGCAGCACGCCAGGCTCGACGGCGCCAGCCAAAGATATTGCAGTGTTCACTGTGGGCCGATCTCCACTGCGACTTGTTCTTCTTGGTCAGGAACCTGCCGCAGAAGGATCAACGAACCCTTTCGCCAATATGAAAGTTTTGTGAAAGACGCGGCTCGCCGGCACGCGTTGCGCGTGAATTCGAATTCCCCATTACAAGCATTGGCTTATTCAGGCGGAGCGACTGCGCTGCGCCTCATGATCGGCAAACATGTCGGCGACGCATCTGCCGCCGGAGGCGACGCTCTCGTCGTCGAGGAGATCTGCCTTGATTTCGCCGAGCTTGCGGGCGGTATCCCAGAGGCGCAGCGCCTCGCGGACGACCTCACTGCTCGAGGCGTAACCACCCGTGTCGACGGCGGCACGGATGCCCGCTGCCTGTTGCGGAGAGATGGAAACGGTGACCATCGGCATGGACTTCCTCCCTTTTTTCTTCAGGCAGTACCCTGCCTTTGGGGGACGCATGACCATTTTCGGCATTCCAGGCGCTTGCGCCGGTGCCATTGGTGCATTCGCACCGGAAGCATCCGGAGATGCCGGACGGCTCTAATCCCTAAAGTCTAATCCCCCGCCATTCCCTTGTCAAAAAAGAAAAGGCCCATCGCCGTTCAACTGCGCAGGCCAAGGCCGAAGGCGATCATCGTCCATCCCTGGACGATCAGGTCGACGGCCAGGAAGAGGCCAAGGACCCAGAGGCTGTTCACCGGCCAGCCCAGCGCGATGACAAACCCGGCAAGCGCCGTTATGACACCGCTGATAGCGATCCAGCGCCAACCCTTGAGCGGTCGCATGCGCATCCCGACCCAGAGACGGAATAGGCCGGCCACGAGCAGCGCAATGGAAAGAAACAGGGTCAAGGCCGCCGAGGTGAAAATGGGATTGACGAAGGCGCAGATGCCGGCAAGCACGTAAAGCACGCCGCTCAAAGCCCAGAAGAGCACCTGATCCCAGCGGCGCAGCTGAAAAGCGTGGACGAGATAGATGACGCCGCCGGCCAGCATGAGCATGCCGACGTAAAAGACCGAAGCAACGGTCGCCATCAACAGATTGCTGAGAGCGATGAGGCCGCAGATAAGAAGCAGGACCCCGAGGCCGAGGAACCATGCCCATTTCGATCGCAGCGAGGATTCGGGCATATCATTGAAGACGCTGGTCATAGCACACCTCCTGATCATTTGAATATGTTGCCCCAGTTCTTCCGGAAAAGATGTGAGCCAAATCAATTCGCTTAAGATTTTTGTTGATTGATCAGTCAATCAAAAATAAGATGGGCCTCGTTTTCAGGAGGTAGCGGGCGTGCCCAAGGTCGGGATGGAGCCGGTGCGCCGCAAGGCGCTTGTCGATGCGGCGCTGCGGGTGATCGGCGATCACGGCTCGCTCGCCGTGACCATGTCCGATATCGCCCGCCAGGCCGGCGTCTCGCCGGCGCTTGCCCATCATTATTTCGGCAGCAAGGAGCAATTGCTGATCGAGACGATCCGCTCGCTGCTCCGGCAGCTGCGCCGCGATACGGTGGCGGCGCTGAAGGAGGCGCGCACGCCGCGTGAGCGGCTTTCGGCCGTCATCCGCGTCAGCTTCCATGCCGACCAGTTCGCGCCCGATACAATTGCCGCCTGGCTTGCCTTTTACGCCGAAGCGCAGCGTTCGGAGGAGACGCGCCGCTTCCTGGTGATCTATGCCCGCAGGCTGCGCTCCAACCTGCTCGCCGATCTCAAGGCGCTGCTGCCAGCCGACGCCGCAGAACGCATCGCCGAGGGCGCTGCGGCGATGATCGACGGGCTCTATATCAGGCAAAGTCTGAAATCGGCGCCGATCGGCATCGAAGCCTCGATCGCGCTGACGGAGGATTATGTAAACGCCCTTCTGGCCAGCGCCTCCCCTTTTAACGGGGGAAGGAAAAACTACCTCGCACCATCCAAGGACAAATGACATGAAAGCCCAGCCAAAAGCCTCGCACTTCATCGATGGCGAATATGTCGAGGATAGCGATGGCACTGTCATCGAGAGCCTTTATCCTGCCACCGGCGAGGTGATCGCCCGGCTGCATGCGGCAACGCCTGCGATCGTCGAACAGGCTATCGCGGCGGCCAAACGCGCCCAGCCGGAATGGGCGGCAATGAGCCCGATGGCGCGTGGCCGCATCTTGAAGCGCGCCGCCGAGATCATGCGCGAGCGCAACCGCGAGCTTTCCGAACTGGAAACGCTCGATACCGGCAAGCCGATCCAGGAGACGATCGTCGCCGACCCGACGTCGGGCGCAGACGCCTTCGAATTCTTCGGCGGCGTCGCGCCGGCCGGGCTCAACGGCTCTCATATCCCGCTCGGCCAGGATTTTGCCTATACCAAGCGTGTCCCCCTCGGCGTCTGCGTCGGCATCGGCGCCTGGAACTATCCGCAGCAGATCGCCTGCTGGAAAGCGGCCCCGGCGCTGATCTCAGGCAATGCCATGGTATTCAAGCCGTCGGAAAACACGCCGCTCGGCGCCCTGAAGATCGCCGAGATCCTGCACGAGGCGGGGCTGCCGAAGGGGCTCTTCAACGTCATCCAAGGCGACCGCGAGACCGGGCCGCTGCTCGTCAACCATACCGACGTCGCCAAGGTGTCGCTGACCGGATCGGTGCCAACAGGGCGCCGGGTGGCAGCGGCTGCGGCCGGCAGCCTCAAGCATGTGACCATGGAACTCGGCGGCAAGTCGCCGCTCATCGTTTTCGACGACGCCGATCTCGACTCGGCGGTCGGCGGCGCCATGCTCGGCAATTTCTATTCGACCGGCCAGGTCTGCTCGAACGGCACCCGCGTCTTCGTGCAGAAGGGGATCAAGACGGAGTTCCTGAAGCGGCTGAAGGCGCGCACCGAGGCGATGATGATCGGCGACCCGATGGATGAGGCGACGCAGATCGGCCCGATGGTTTCCTGGGCGCAGCGCGAGAAAGTGATCGCCTATATCGAAAAGGGCAAGGCCGAAGGCGCAAGCCTGATTGCCGGCGGCGGCATTCCGAACAATGTCTCGGGCGAAGGTTATTACGTGCAGCCGACGGTCTTTGCCGATGTCACCGACGACATGACGATCGCCCGCGAGGAGATCTTCGGGCCTGTCATGTCGGTGCTCGATTTCGACGATGAGGACGAGGTGATCGGCCGCGCCAATGCCAGCGAATTCGGCCTCTCCGGCGGCGTCTTCACCGCCGACCTCACCCGCGCCCACCGCGTCGTCGACCGGCTGGAGGCCGGCACGCTGTGGATCAACACCTATAATCTCTGCCCGGTCGAGATCCCCTTCGGCGGCTCGAAACAATCGGGCTTCGGCCGCGAGAATTCGCTGGCGGCGCTGGAGCATTATTCCGAGCTGAAGACGGTTTACGTCGGCATGGGGCCGGTGGCGGCGCCTTATTGAAGACATCTGTCCACGCCCTTGCCCCTCACCTAACCCTCTCCCCGCACGCGGGGAGAGGCGACGTGCCCAAAGCAACGTCGAAGATAGGGGAAGCCAGTGCGGCATATCCCCTTCGCCCCGTTTACGGGGAGAAGGTGCCGGCAGGCGGATGAGGGGCCGGCTCTGAGAAAACAAGAAGCAGCCAGATCACGGCAGCTCAAGGAAAACAAGAAGATGCAACAAGCAGATTTCGTCATCATCGGCTCCGGCTCGGCCGGCTCGGCGCTGGCCTATCGCCTCTCCGAAGACGGCAAGAACAGCGTCCTCGTCATCGAGGCGGGCGGCAGCGATTTCGGGCCGTTCATTCAGATGCCGGCAGCGCTTGCCTGGCCGATGAGCATGAAGCGCTATAATTGGGGCTATCTCTCCGAGCCGGAGCCGAACCTCAACAACCGCCGCATCACGGCGCCGCGCGGCAAGGTGATCGGCGGCTCGTCATCGATCAACGGCATGGTCTATGTGCGCGGCCATGCCGAGGACTTCAACCGCTGGGAAGAGCTCGGTGCTAGCGGCTGGGCCTATGCCGACGTTCTCCCCTATTTCAAGCGGATGGAACATTCGCATGGCGGCGAAGAGGGCTGGCGCGGCACCAACGGGCCGCTGCATGTGCAGCGCGGCGGCTTCACCAATCCGCTGTTCCGGGCCTTCGTCGAGGCCGGCAAGCAGGCGGGCTTCGAGACGACCGAGGATTACAACGGCAGCAAGCAGGAAGGCTTCGGACTGATGGAGCAGACCATCTTTGCCGGGCGCCGCTGGTCTGCCGCCAATGCCTATCTGAAACCGGCGCTGAAGCGCGACAATGTCGGGATCGTCTACGGTATGGCGCGCCGGATCGTCATCGAGAACGGGCGCGCGACCGGCGTCGAAATCGAACGCGGCGGCAGGACAGAGGTGGTGAAGGCGAACCGCGAGGTGATCGTCTCGGCCTCCTCTTTCAATTCGCCGAAGCTCCTGATGCTGTCCGGCATCGGCCCGGGCGAGCATCTGAAGGAAATGGGCATCGAGGTGAAGGCCGACCGCCCTGGTGTCGGCGCCAACCTGCAGGACCATATGGAATTCTATTTCCAGCAGGTCAGCACCAAGCCGGTGTCGCTCTATTCCTGGCTGCCCTGGTTCTGGCAGGGGGTGGCGGGCGCGCAATGGCTCTTGTCGAAGGGCGGGCTCGGCGCTTCCAACCAGTTCGAAGCCTGCGCCTTCCTGCGCTCGGCACCCGGGCTGAAGCAGCCGGACATTCAATATCATTTCCTGCCGGTGGCGATCAGCTATGACGGCAAGGCGGCGGCGAAAAGCCACGGTTTCCAGGTGCATGTCGGCTACAACCTGTCGAAATCGCGCGGCAACGTGACGCTGCGCTCGCCCGACCCCAAGGCCGAGCCGGTGCTGCGCTTCAACTATATGAGCCATCCCGAGGATTGGGAGAAATTCCGCCACTGCGTGCGACTGACCCGCGAGATCTTCGGGCAGGCGGCCTTCGACGCCTATCGCGGCCCGGAGATCCAGCCGGGTGAAGGCGTACAAAGCGACGAAGAGATCGACGCCTTCCTGCGCGAACATCTGGAAAGCGCCTATCACCCCTGCGGCACCTGCAAGATGGGCGCCAAGGACGATCCGATGGCGGTGGTCGATCCGCAGACGCGGGTGATCGGCGTCGATGGACTGCGCGTCGCCGACAGCTCGATCTTCCCGCACGTCACCTACGGCAACCTGAACGGCCCCTCGATCATGACCGGCGAGAAGGCCGCCGACCACATCCTCGGCAAGCAGCCGCTGGCGCGCTCGAACCAGGAGCCCTGGGTCAACCCGCGGGCGGCGGTCAGCGATCGGTGATGAGTGGCGAAAGCTGTCAGGCCGCAATCACAGTAGCAATTTTCGGAAGAAAGAGGTGGCCCCTTCCCTGCAAACCGGTTTAGGAAGAGCTCATCTCCAATGTTCCTCGGCTGCCCGTGTTCCATCGCAAGTCCAGACTTCTTCGCAGATCGCGTGTCCTGTGGGGCTCCTTCTCCCTCTGGCGTCCGCGGCTGATCTTCTGGTTCGGCGCCTTTGCGATCGGCATCATCAGCGTCGGCTTCGCCAGGCTGGCCGATCTGGCGCAGCGCGGCTTTGCAGGCGTGATCGCCTCGGGGCAATGGAGCTTTCTGCTGCCGCTTCTCATCACCCCGCTCGGCTTCATGCTGTCGGCCTATCTCGCCGCTACATTCTTCCCGAACGCGCAGGGCAGCGGCATTCCGCAGGCGATTGCCGCGCGGCATTTGCGTGATCCGGAGGACCGCGCGCGGCTGCTGTCGCTGCGGCTCGTCTTCGGCAAGATCCTGCTGACCGTGCTGGGGCTCGCGAGCGGCGCGTCGATCGGCCGCGAGGGACCGACCGTGCAGGTTGGCGCATCGATCATGCTGGCCGTCGCCCGCTTCGGCGGCATGGCGCAGGCGCGCGGCCTGATCCTCGCCGGCTCTGCGGCCGGCATCGCCGCGGCCTTCAACACACCGCTCGCCGGCATCGTCTTCGCCATCGAGGAAATGAGCCGGACCTATGAGTCCCGTGCGAACGGCCTGGTGCTGACGGCCGTCATCCTTTCGGGCCTTGCAGCGCTCGGACTTGCCGGCAGCTACAATTATTTCGGCTCCACCGCGGTCGCGCCCGCCTCGGTGCGCGACTGGGAACTGGTGCTGGTCTGCGGCATCGGCGGCGGCGCACTGGGTGCGGCTTTCAGCGGGCTTGCGCTCCATCTCGGTCAGCACGTTCGCAGGTGGGCGCATCCGCAGCCGCTGCGGCGGATGGTAACGCTGGCAGCAGCCTGCGGCCTTGCCGTCGCGGCGATCGGCATCCTCTCGGGCGGCATGACCTTCGGAACGGGCTACGACCAGGCGAAAGGCGCCGTCGAGGGCAATCCCCTGCCCCTGCTGTTCTTCCTGGAAAAACTTCTTGCCGGCTTTCTGTCGATGATGTCGGGCATTCCGGGCGGCATCTTCGCGCCGTCGCTCTCCGTCGGCGCCGGCTTCGGCAGCACCATCGGCCAGATTATGGGCAGCAGCATCGCGCTTGCGGCCATTCTCGGGATGGCGGGATATTTCTCCGGCGTGGTGCAGGCGCCGATGACCGCCTTTGTCATCATCCTCGAAATGACCGGCGACCATCAGGCCATCATTCCGATTATGGCGGTATCGATGATCGGCTACATCACCTCGCGGATCCTGTCGCGCGAGCCGCTCTATCACGGCCTGTCGCGCGTCTTCATCGCTGCGGCGATCCGGGCCCGGCGCGCCAGGGAAACGGCTGAGAGCTGATCAGGCGAGCAGGCGGGTGACTTCGGCGCCATGCCCCGGGCCGACGGCATCGGCGATGGTCGTCGAGAACAGCACCTTGCGGGTGGCGTCGGCGACCTTGGCGAAGACATGGCGGATTTCGCACGTCTGTTCGCCGTCGCAATCGTCACATTTGCGGTAGGCGGTGATCGACAGGCACGGCAAGGGTGCGATCGGGCCATCGATGATGCGCAGGATTTCGCCGAAGGTGATGGTGTGGGCGGGCTTGAGCAGGAGATAACCGCCCTGCTTGCCGCGGCGGCTGACGACGATGCCGTGATGTTTGAGATCGAGCAGGATCTGTTCGAGGAATTTCTTCGGGATCTTCTGCTGCGCCGCGATGTCGGAAATCATCACCGGTTCGTCGGCATCGGCATCCGCCAGAACCGTCAGCGCCCGCAGCGCATATTTCGCCTTTTGCGTAATCATCTCAGACCGTCGACACACAGGCGGCGCGCATTTTCGCGCCGCTTCACACGTATATTCGCCTCTATGGCACAACCAGCATGAACGGAATTTGAACGCGCCGGCTGAAAGCCTTGAGGGACAAGTATTTTTGGCCTTGTTCTTCACGCTGGCCAAGCCCTTGCAAACTACGCCAAATCAGCGCCTTCCGCACCATTTTCAGCATCACTTCAGATTTCCGATTGACAGGCTGCGTGTAAGCCTACTAATTTTATAGACATTGAGGCTGTCGGCGCGGGTTTTTCCCCGCGGGCGGCTGCTTTTCTGCATTGCGGCAGCTTCGGAGAGATATTTGCTCCTGTGGCCGCAGCTTTCGAAATCCCTTTTTCTGTCCGATCCAGGCTTGAACTGCGATACTCCGGTCAACTAAGGACAGGATTCTCATGACTGTTATCAATCCGAATGCAGAAGCCGAGGCGCTGAACGACAAGCTGGCAGGCCTCGACCTCGCCGGACGTCTGTCGCTGGTGGCAGGCCTTGGCGGCCGCGTGGTGTTCACCACCTCGCTCGGCATCGAAGACCAGGTGATCACCGCCGAAATCGGCACGCACCGCCTGCCGATCGACATCGCGACGCTGGAAACCGGCCGCCTGTTTGCCGAGACGCTGGCGCTGATCGACGAAACGGAGGCCCAGTACGACATCCATATCCAGCGCTTTTCGCCCGAGAAGGCCGATATCGACGCCTATGCCGCGCAATACGGCCTCAATGGTTTCTACGAGAGCGTCGAAGCCAGGCATGCCTGTTGCGGCGTGCGCAAGCTGAAGCCGCTTGCGCGTGCGCTCGAAGGGGCGACGATCTGGATCACCGGCCTGCGGCGCGGCCAGTCGGCCAACCGCGCCGAAACGCCCTTTGCCGAATATGACGCCGAACGGCACCTGCTGAAGGTCAATCCGCTCGCCGACTGGGACATCGAGGCGATCAAGGCCTTCGTTTCCGAAAACGGCGTGCCGGTCAATCCGCTGCATGCCCGCGGCTACCCCTCGATCGGCTGCGAGCCCTGCACAAGGGCGATCAAGCCCGGCGAGCCGGAACGCGCCGGCCGCTGGTGGTGGGAGCAGGACGAGACACGCGAATGCGGCCTGCATGTCGCCGAAGAGGCCTCAGCGATCGTCGCACAATAATCACCTTCCCAGCTTACCGGATCAGGGCGCGGCGGTCGCCGCAGCCTTGGGGGAAGCGAGCTTCCCCGGGGAGAGCCACAATCGACAAAAGCTTGCGGGCAGCCGCAAGGACCGACAGTCTGGAGTAAGACATGCCCGATAGCCGTCCGGATACGGAACTCAGCAATCCGCAGAGCGCCAAGGCGCCGCTCGACCCGCATCTGAAGGCGCTGGAAAACGAATCCATCCACATCTTTCGTGAGGTCGCGGCCGAATTCGAGCGTCCCGTGATGCTCTATTCGATCGGCAAGGATTCCTCGGTGCTGCTGCACCTGGCGCGCAAGGCCTTCTATCCCGGCCGCGTGCCCTTCCCGCTCCTGCATGTGAACACCGGCTGGAAGTTCCGCGAGATGATCGCCTTCCGAGACGAGACGGCGAAGAAGTACGATCTCGATCTCATCGAGCACATCAACCCACGCGGCGCGGCCGAAAACATCACGCCCTTCACCCATGGCTCGGCGGCCTTCACCGACATCATGAAGACCGAAAGCCTGCGCCAGGCGCTCGATGCCGGCCAGTTCGACGCCGCTTTCGGCGGCGCCCGGCGCGACGAGGAGGCAAGCCGCGCCAAGGAACGCATCTATTCCTTCCGCACGCCGGATCACCGCTGGGATCCGCGCAACCAGCGGCCGGAGCTCTGGAACATCTATAACGGCATGATCCGCAAGGGCGAGAGCGTGCGCGCCTTCCCGCTGTCGAACTGGACCGAGGTCGATATCTGGCGCTACATCCAGGCCGAGGACATTCCGCTCGTGCCGCTCTACTACGCCCGCAAACGCAAGTTCGTGGAGCGCGACGGCATGATGATCCTGGCCGAGGATCCGCGCCTGGAACTGCTGCCCGGCGAAGTGCGCCAGGAGGGCATGATCCGCTTCCGCACGCTCGGCGACTTCCCGCTGACCGGCGCCATCCGCTCTGAGGCGACCACGCTGGAAGAGGTGATTGCCGAACTCGAAATCGCAACGGTGTCCGAACGCCAGGGCCGCGCCATCGACCGCGACCAGTCCGGCTCCATGGAAAAGAAGAAGCGTGAAGGATATTTCTGAGATGACCGCAGTCCAAACCGCCGTCTCGGCCGCAACCGTCGCCAGCCTGCCCGCCGCCGAGCCGCAGAAGGCTCAACGCGACTCGCGCCCGCTGCGCCTGATTACCTGCGGCAGTGTCGATGACGGCAAGTCGACCCTGATCGGCCGCCTGCTGTGGGACACCAAGGCCGTCAAGGAAGACCAGGCCGCCACGCTGCAGCGCGATTCCACCGGCAAGCAGAACGACCTCGGCCTGCCCGACTTCGCGCTCTTGCTCGACGGCCTGCAGGCCGAACGCGAGCAGGGCATCACCATCGATGTCGCCTATCGCTATTTCTCGACCGACAAGCGCTCCTTCATCGTCGCTGACACGCCCGGTCACGAGCAATATACCCGCAACATGGCGACCGGCGCCTCGACCGCCGATCTCGCCATCCTGCTCGTCGACGCCCGTCTCGGCATCCTCGAACAGACGCGCCGCCATGCGACGATCGCCTCGCTGCTCGGCATCAGGCAGTTCGTGCTTGCCGTCAACAAGATCGACCTGACGGGCTATGACCGCGCCGGCTTCGAGAAGATCAGCCACGAATTCCGCGAATTCGCCCTGTCGCTCGGCGTCAAGCAGATCACCGCCATTCCGATGTCGGCGCTGAAGGGCGAAAATGTCGTCTATTCCGGCCAGGGCGCCATGCCCTGGTACACTGGCCCGACGCTGGTGGAGACGCTGGAGCTTGCCACCGTGCGCTCGTCGCAGACCGTCGGCTTCCGCCTGTCGGTGCAGCGTGTGTCGCGTCCGGGCGAAAGCTTCCGCGGCTATCAGGGCACGGTTGGCGGCGGCTCGGTCAAACCGGGCGACAGCGTCATGATCCTGCCGTCGGGCATGGTCGCCAACGTCTCCAAGATCGTCACCTTCGATCTCGTGCGCAACGCCGCCGTTGCCGGCGACGCGATCACGCTGGTGCTTGACCGCCAGGTCGACGTCGCGCGCGGCGACATGATCGTCTCGATCGACGCCCAGCCGCAGGTCGGCCTTGCCTTCGATGCGCAGATCGTCGCCCTGCAGCCCGAGGGCATCGAGCCCGGCAAGCGCTACTGGCTGAAGAGCGGTTCGCGCCGCCAGCGCGTCCAGGTGCAGCCCTTGAGCCAGCTCGAACTGAAGACCGGCACCTGGAACCCCGCCCAGCGGCTCTACATGAACGCGATCGGCAAGGTGCGCCTCGCCTTCGACGAGGCGGCGATCTTCGACCCTTACGAACAGAACCGGCAGTCCGGCTCCTTCATCCTGATCGATCCGGAGACCAACAACACGGTCGCCGGCGGCATGGTGACGGGCAAGCGCACCGAACTCGGCGGCCTGCACAATGGCGATGCCCGCGTCATCCTCTCGCTGCCGGCCGATCTTGCCGAGCAGATCATGGCCAGCGAACTCTTCGCCAGCCGCAGCCACGAGGCAGAGGTGCGCCGGATGACGGCGGCCGAGGCGGCCGAGCTGTGGTCGAGCGCCGCCAGCGATATCTGATCGGGATCAAGGGGCCGACCAGACCGGCCTCTTATCCAAGCCCGGATCCGTCCATTGCGGGGTGGCGGATTCCCGACGCAGACGACGCCGAGAGCGGGCGGTCCTGTGAACCGTCACTTGACCACCCTGCGGACGGTTTCGATGAGAAGACCGAAATCAGTTGGCTTTTCCAGGATGACCGCGTCCGCGAGGACCGGATCGGATGCAAGTTCATGGGCAGGACTTGCTATCGCGAGGACGAACGGAATATTCAACTGCCGTAGCTTCGCGGCTACCGGGGTCGCTCTTGCCCCGCCGAGATGAACGTCAAGCACGGCGACGTCCGGTCGCTCCTGCTCCAAAAGATCGAGAGCGTGCTCGTTCGATGATACCGGGCCAAGCACCCGCAGCCCGGCAGCGGTCAGTTTGCGTCGGAGTTCATCGGCGATGAAGAACTCGTCCTCGACGACGAGGACCTTGGTCGCGCCTGCCCTCGTGTCGACAATTTCGCTCACATGACCTCACATCGGGATTTTGATTGTCGCAGTAAAACCACTGGGAGGATAGTTGAGTTCCACGCTTCCACCCATATGGGCGGCGAGGCCTTCGATCAGTTCGGTCCCATAGCCCTTGCGTACAGGCTCATGAATAGGCGGCCCGGCTTCCTCGCGCCACCGGCATACGAGCAGCGTCCGATCCCGCGGCCCGACTTCCAATTCCCACGTCACCCGTATCTTTCCGCCGGGCACCGAGACAGCTCCGTGTTTCAACGCGTTGGTGCCGAGTTCGTGCAAGATCATGCTGACCGCAAGAATATTTGAACCTCGAATTTCCACGGAAGGTCCAGAGCATTCGAGCCGTTCCGAGACCATCGTGCCGACCGCGCCTCTCAACAATGCTTCGAAATCTACCGCCCCGCCAGCGGCAATTTCCTGAGCTTGAAAGGTGGTATTCAGCCTCCCAAGCAGCGCTTCCTTGAAGCTTGCCACAGCCGGATCTTCGGTCCTGGTGTTGTTCACGATCGACTGAACGATGGCCGAGAGGTTCTTCAGCCGGTGCCGCATCTCGGCGACGATGAAGTCCATCTCGGCATCGTGGCGCTGGCGCTCCGTCACGTCATCGAAGATCACCAGAATGTTGGGACTGTTATCATCGGGGTGAACGAGGCGACGGGCGTCGACAAGAAAGGTACGTTGGCCGATTGTCGGGAAATCATGCTTCACTTCATAGCCGATGACGGCGGCCGCCCGTGGGATGACCGAGGATATGAGCCGCCGAAGTTCCGGAATATCCCACTGCCCGTTGCCAAGCCCGAAGAAGTTCTGGGAGAGGATGTCGTCCCGCGCGACTTCGAAAGCCTTGATGAACGCATTGTTTGCGGTCGTCACACAGAAATTCTGATCCAGCACGACAACGGGTTGGGTCATCGTGTCGACAATGCCCTGGGCCTGAACATGCCCGGTCTTCATCAGGCGATACAAATCTTCCAGCAACATAGGTGCCGGCCCCTCCTTGCAGCACGCTAACGATTCGACACTATGGAAGCCCCACAGCCGGGATCTTCCGGTCAACAGGTAAAGCCCCTGCATCTAAAGTAATCTTTTCTGCATGGCTGGCAATGTCCGACAGGCGGCGGCTCGGTCAAGCCCGGCGACAGCGTCATGATCCGGCGGTCGGGCATGGTCGCCAACGTCTCCAAGATCGTCACCTTCGATCTGGTGCGCAACGCCGCGGTTGCCAGCGACGCGATCACACTGGTGCTCGACAGCCAGGTCGACATGGGCGCGCGGCGACATGATCGTCTCGATCGACGGCTGAAGAGCGGTTCGCACCGCGCGTTCAGCTGCATCCGTTGAGCCAGCTCGAACCGAAGACCGGCACCTGGAACCCCGCCCGGCGGCTCTGCATGAATGCGATCGGCAAGGTGCGCCTTGCCTTCTGCGAAGCGGCGATCTTCGATCCTTACGAGCAGAAAACACGGTCGCCGGCGGCATGGTGACGGGTGCCCTTGGAAGCGATGTGATTGCTCTTCAGGCGGTGGCTCACGAGGATGTGATGAAAAATCCGCGAATATCGGCGGTGGCCAGGGTGTTGTCGTCCAGGGCAGAAAACGAAGGAGTTCTTGCGATGAATATCCATCCCTTGATTACCGCGGCGTTCTTGCTGATTTCCACCTGCGGCGTTGCCCAGGCGGACGACCACCTTTTCCAGGCGGAACAGCATGGATTGAAGTCCGGCAGCACGGCAGCTTCCACGACGCACGCATTTACGACCAACAGAGCCAGTCACAGTGGTACATTGGCGCCCGGCCAGGGAAGTCCGTTCACCGGACACGACACCCAGACGCCGGCCACTGACACGGAGGCCGCCAACGAGCACGCCAACGTGAAGCCCCGCTGAGGAGACAAACGGTCACTCAGCGCGAATTGCGATTGGACTCAGTCCGTTCGGTAGATCGATTTTGAAGGCGCAGCGACTGTCCTGCGCCCTCATTGTGCATGACGGTCCGCTCCCACTCCCACCGAGACCAGGTTTGCCATCGGCTTCGTTTTATGGCAGCTTTCTCCCAGTCGGATTCTGGCCGCGTGCTTGGGAACCAATGACAGGCGAGACTGTTTCAGCTGTGACTTTGGCATGACGCTGACACGCCCTCCTGGCTGGGTAAGCCTCGATTTTGAGGAGACTTGCATCATGAAGTTTTCATCCAGAATTCGTTCAGTCGCGGTTGCGGTTATCGCTGCAGCAGGAATCATCTTTGCCGGCTCCGCGCATGCCGACAGCGGTACGATCAGTTTCTCAGTCTACAAGGCTGCCTTCTTTGTGGGTGGTTCCGGAGGCGAAGGCACACTGACCTTCCATGGTCGCCGCTATCCCATCTCTGTCGGCGGCATCTCGGGCGGCCTCGCCTTCGGGGCTTCTAAGACCAATTTTCATGGTACCGTTCGCCATATCCGCCGCGCTCAAGATGTGACGGGGGTCTACGGTGCGGCGGGTGGCGGCGGCGCGGTCGGCAAAGGGGCCCAGGTGATCGTCATGACCAATGACAAGGGCGCCCAACTCGAACTCTCGGGCAAGCAGGTTGGCCTGCAAGTCAACGCCGATCTCAGCGGTATCGCCATCACGGTAAAGTAAGGGCCACCGCTCCGTTCGTCTTCGCTGGAAGCGGCCTTCCATTGTCGGCCAGGCACAAGACTGCGTCGGCCTGACGCGGCCAGAACAATTCCAGGCAAAGCGAGAAGCGCTTTTGCCGGAAATTGCGTGAATCCATAAGGTTAGAGCGGTTCTGCGCTCCCGTGAAAAGCTGAACCGCTCCAGAGAAGCACCTGCTCCACGGAATCGACGCCCACCGCCCGGGTGGCGCTCAGCGGGGTCTGGAAGTGTTGGCCCTTTTGCGGTGGAACACGCACCATCACCCCGCTATAAAGAACATGCTGCATTAGCCTTCTAGCGGTAACCGATGCCCAATTCTCCCGATTCCTCAGGTGAAAGCGTTAGCAGCACGAGCTCGGGTCGCAATCAGACAGCAGATCCGGCGGCGCAAGCGGCTGCCTCGGATTCACCGGTGAGCACTGAAGTCGACGCTCAGCAACCGCCCCGTGGATCCTTCGGCCAAACCAGACGGGCCGCGAGCAATCTATTCCGTGCGCTGCGTCACGATTTGCAGGCAAGTTCTGCGTTGGCGAAGAGCAGGACGGCCGCTTCGGTTTTGAGGCGGAAGCTGAGGAGGTCGATGGGCCTGGTAGCCGCATCAGCGCCAATCATGTGGATGACCGCTGCTCTAGCCAAAGCCCGGCGCCGAATTCGCAATCGACGTGCCAATCCGGTTGAAAACAGCCATCGCCGGCCGCTTCTGGCGGGCTGGTGGAAATTCGCTATGGGGTCGGCGTTGCTTGTCTGCCTCCTCGTAACCAGTGTGCTGGTGTGGGCACTGAAAGACGTGCCCTGGAGCGAAATCCGGGATGGAACCTTGAAGCCGGTCGTGGTGCTGGAAACCGCCGACGGCGCGCCATTGGTGAGACAGGGGCCTTATCAAGGACCATATGCCCGATACGACCAGTTTCCACCCCGTCTGATCGATGCCGTCCTGTCGATCGAGGACCGCCGGTTCATGGATCATTTCGGCGTCGATCCCAGGGGCATCGGCAGGGCGTTTCTGCGCAACCTGGAGGCTGGCTCGGTGGTGGAGGGTGGCAGCACGATCACCCAGCAACTCATCAAGCTCCAATATCTCGACAGCGATCGAACGATAAAACGAAAGATACAGGAAGTCGTCATCGCATTCTGGCTGGAGTGGAAGCTCGGCAAGCGGGAAATCCTGACGCGCTATCTCAACAGCGTCTATCTTGGCGCCGGCGCCACCGGCATGCCAGCCGCCGCGCGGATCTATTTCAACAAGGATATCAGCGACCTTGACCTGCCGGAGTCGGCGATGCTGGCGGGGTTGCTGCGGGCGCCCAGCCAATGGAACCCGATCGACAATTTCGAAGGCGCCCGGCAGCGCACCATGGTCGTTCTCGACGCGATGACGGCCAATGGCAAGATCACCGCGCAGGAGGCGGCGGAGGCCAAGGGGAGCTTTGCCAGGCTGCACCCAACGACGCCGACGCCGCGCTCGGGAAGCTGGTTTGCCGACTGGATTTCGCCGCAGGCGAGCGAAATCGCCGGCTCCTCGCCAGGGTCGACGACAGTGCGCACCACGCTGGTGCCGCAGTTGCAACAGATCGCCGAAAGGATCGTGAAGAGGTCCTTGGACGGCGAAGGAAAAACCGTGGGAGCATCGCAGGCCGCGTTGGTTGCGATGACGCCGGACGGCGCGGTCGTCGCCATGGTTGGCGGGCGTGACTACAAGGCGAGCCAGTTCAATCGCGCCGTCACTGCGATGCGCCAGCCGGGCTCCACCTTCAAGCTATTCGTCTACTACGCAGCATTGAAGGCTGGGCTCACCTTGTCTGACCAGATTCTGGACGCGCCAATCGAAATCGACGGCTGGTCGCCGGAAAATTCCGGCGGCAATTATAGTGGGTGGGTGACGCTCGCCGAGGCGTTCGCGCGATCGCTCAATGCCGCGTCGGTGGCGCTTGCCCAAGAGGTCGGTCTGGACAATGTGATTGCCGCGGCGCGCGAACTCGGCATTGATGCGCCACTGGCCGACACGCCGTCCTTGGCGCTCGGTACCTCCGAAGTCAATCTGCTCAATCTCACCAGCGCCTATGCGTCCGTCCAACTCGGCAAGGCCCCCGTCAAGCCCTGGGGTATCACCGACTTCCAAGCCGCAGGGCAGCCCAAGGCCTTTCGCGTTGGCGCACAATCCAAGCCGGGCGTCGATCTTTCGCCTTACCAGTCCGATCTCCTCGGACTGCTGCAGTTGGTGGTCGAGCGCGGCACCGGACGTGGAGCAGACCCCGGCACGTTTGCGGCCGGCAAGACCGGCACCAGCCAGAACAATCGTGATGCCTGGTTCGTCGGCTTCACGGACGCCCTCGTCGTCGGCGTCTGGGTTGGCAATGATGATGATGCGCCGATGAAGGGGGTGACGGGCGGCGCCCTGCCGGCCCATATCTGGCGGGACTTCATCCGCGAGGCGACGACCGAACCGAGCCTGAACGGCGTGCGATCGACCGAAGCAGTCGTCGATGGTCAGGGCGCACCGCAGTCTTGTAACATCACGGCCTGCTCGCGCAGCTACCGCTCCTTTCGCCCGTCCGATTGTACCTATCAGCCCTATTCCGGCGGCCGACGGCTCTGCGAAAAGTGATGTGTTTCGGCAGAGATTCAACCGCGGGGACTACCTGCCCAGAGCGTTTTTCAGCGCATCGACGACGACGCGGACGGAGGGAACGTCCTTGATATCAGCATGGACCACCAGCCAGACCTCTCTCGTCAACGGCCGTTCGGTCACGATGCGCTGAAGACCGCTCGACTCCGCGACGGCGAAATCGGGGAGCATGACGACACCTGCACCAAGGCTTGCAGCTGCGGCCTGAAACTCCAGAACGGACGACCTCACAGCGATCGGCCGGCCGGCGGCCAGTTCGAGCAGCCGCAACTGCTGCGGTGAGGCATTCATGGTTTCGTCGTAACCGATGAAAGTCCAGTCCGACGGTGGAACCGTTTCGAGATAGGCCTTCGATGCGTAGAGATGGAAGCTCGTCTCGCCGAGCTTGGCGATCGCGTAATCTCCGTCCTCCGGACGGGACATTCGCACGGCGACATCCGCCTCCCGCCGGTTGAGCGAGGCGAGCCGCTTTTCTCCGACGAGCGTGATCTCAACGCCGGGATGGTCTCGCCTGACGGCTGCGATCGGTTTTGCAAGCCGCATGCTTGAGAGCGCTGGAGGTGCGCTGATCCTGACATGGCCGCGCAATTCCGTGGCGCTGCTGCGACCAAGCTGCTCGATGGCCGCTGTCTGGACGGCGACGAGAGCCGCGTGCCTGGCGACCTGCTCTCCGTCCGAAGTCAGGATGATGCGGCGTCCGCGGCGGTCCACGAGTTTGCGTGCGAGACTGGCTTCAAGCGACGAAACGCGCCGACTGATAGTGGCATGTTCGACGCCGAGTTGTCTTGCGGCGCCAAGCAAGGTCCCCGACTGCGCGAGCGCCAGGAAATGCCGAAGGTCATCCCAATCGAGTTTTGTGAAATCTCTCCCAATCATTGTGCAGCAATAGGGAATTTTCACCCATTTCGCCATCGCTTAATTTGTCCGAAACAAGGAGAGCACGAGCGATGACTGACCAGATCATTTGGCTGAACACCCCCGGTGAGATCACCCAGTTCCATGTCGAGCAGCACCAGTGTGACGGTCCCGGCGATGGCGAGATCAGAATCCGTCATGAGGCGATCGGAACAAACTTTCTCGACATTTATCACCGGAAAGGCATCTATCCGCTGCCGTCCTACCCCGCGGTGATCGGCGCCGAAGCGGCTGGAATCGTCGAGACCGTCGGTCCGGGCGTCTCAATGTTCGAGAGAGGTGATCGCGTCGCCTATGCCGGGCCTCCGGTCGGCGCCTATCGTTCCGCGCGCAACATTGCCGCTGAAAGGGCGATCAAGCTGCCGAATACCGTTTCGACAAAAACGGCGGCGAGTTCGCTCCTCAAAGGCATGACCGCCTACATGTTGTTGCAGAAGATCTATAATGTGCGTGCCGGAAACCACGTTCTGATCCATGCGGCCGCGGGCGGGCTCGGCAGCATCCTCGTTCGCTGGGCCAAATCGCTCGAAGCCACCGTGATCGGCACGGTCGGCTCCTCCGAAAAAGCAGCCCTCGCCGTATCCTGTGGAGCCGATCATCTGATCGTCGGACGCGGCGCCGATATCGTCGCTGAAGTGAAGCGGCTGACGAACGGGCTCGGCGTCGACGTCGCCTATGACGGGATCGGCGGCGAGACGCTTCTCAAGAGCATACGTTCCGTCCGCCCATTCGGCATGGCTGTCACCATCGGTCAGGCCGCCGGCGCCATTCCACCGGTGCCTGTCGAGGAACTTCGCCCGGGCAAGGCCCTCTGCCATCCGAGCATCATGGCCTGGTGCGCTGACGTCGGACAGTATCGCGAGGCTGCTCTGGCTGCCATCGGGGCGATGGAAACAGGCATCATTTCGCAGATCGGTGCCGAATACCGTTTGGCCGACGTTGCGACGGCGCACGAAGAGATGGAATCCGGGCGCGCGGCGGGCAGTATCCTGCTGATCCCTTGATTCATTCGGGAAAGAACGCCGGCATGCGCCCGCGATCTATCCGAAAAATGGCATTATCTTATTCATTCCGCCCGTCTACAGCGACAAAACATGCTTCGGTAGAGTGCCGCCATCGAGGTGGGCAATCGGCAACGGGGCACGCGCCCCCCTGCCTCGCAAAGACGCCGGCCTGTCCGGCCGCGTCGAGTGACGGGAAAGGATGAAGACATGTCTACAGACAACAAGCCACTGATCGCAGTCACGGGTGCAACGAGCAAACAGGGACGCAGCGTCGTTGCCACGCTTCTTGAAAGCCGACGTTTCCGTGTCCGTGCGCTCACCCGAAGAAAGGATTCGCCCGAAGCCTTGCGTCTTGAGAAACTCGGCGCTGAAATCGCCGCCGTGCCCCTCGAACTCGGTCTTCAGAAGGAGTTCGTCGCGGCATTCAGGGGCGCGGATGGGGCGTTTCTGATGACGCCGCCGATCGCCCCGCCGGAGACGACCGAAGCTCCCCTCGGCCGGCAACTGGCGGATGCGGCCGTGGAGGCCGGCGTCGGGCACATTGTTTTCAGCACGCTGGAGAATGTCGACAAGATCACCGGTGGAACGAAATATGCGCCGCATTTTACCGACAAGGCGCGCGTTGCAGATTACATACGCGGCCTGCCGATCTCTCATTCCTTCGTCATGCTGGCATTCTTCTACACAAACCTCATCGAGTATTATGCGCCGCGCATGGAAGGCGACACCCTGCTCTTGCCGATTTATCTTCCGGAAGATTTCAGCGCGCCCTTCGTCGATCCGCTGACGGCGACCGGGCCCGTTGTCCTCGAGATCTTCTCGCACCCCGAGCGCTACAACGGCAAAACGCTGCCGATCGTCGGCGATGTCATCTCCCCGCGGGAGATGGTCGAAACCTTCCAGCGCGTCACCGGCCTCAAGGCCGAGTATCGAGATGCTTTCACCAGGGATGGCCTGCTCCGCTATTTTCCGGAACTCGCCGCCAACGAATTTCTCGTTCGAGAGATTCTCGGGATGGTCGAATATGCGGTCGAATATGGCTATTTCGGCAAGGAACACGATCTCGAATGGAGCCGCCGGCTCAATCCCGAGACGCTCAACTGGGAGCAGTTTCTGCGCAAGACGGGATGGCGCGGCGACAAGCGGTCTTTCGGAGGTTGAAGCCTGTTTCGCAAAAGCGGGGCGGCGGTTCCGTGGCAACGGCATGTTTGAAGCAAAGACTTACGACGGCCGGATTCCCGGCAGCTTGGCAATCTCCGCGGCAAGAAAGTCGACGAGGAGCCGAACGCGGGCAATGGCTGCACGCTCCGGAACAATCAGCAAGCTCACCGGAACCGGCAAAGGCCTGTAGTCTCCAAGCACCACCTCGAGCCGGCCGTCGTCCAGAAGATCTTGAATCAGCCAGAGATGTGTCGGACCGATGCCGCGTCCGGCAGCAAGAGCCTCGCGCGCCGCAAGCCCATGATCGACACGCAACCGACCGCCGACCGGGATGATCAGGCTGGCGCCATCGGGAGAGGAAAGAAGGAGTTGATTGCTGCCTGCCACGTTCGACATCACGATGGTTTCGTAGCGTGACAGATCGGCCGGGCGCTCCGGCCGTCCCCGGGCGGACAAATAGGCCGGAGCGCCGACCAGCAGCCGCTGGCTCTCCCCGACCGCATGGAGTTTCATTGAGCTGTCGGCGAGAGGTCCAAGGCGAAGCGCCACGTCAACGCCTTCACGAACCAGGTCGATGCGCTCGTCCGTCAAGTTGAGGTCGATGCGGATGTCCGGATGCCTGTCCTGGAAATCGAAGATCATTCGCGTGACATGCATCACACCGAGCGCTGCCGTACAGGAAAGCCGAACAGCGCCCGCCGGAGCCTGACGGGCATCTCTGGCTTCCTCGGCAGCCTGTTCGACCAGGCGCAAGATCTGCAGGCAGTTGGTATAATAGCGACTGCCCTCCTCCGTCAGGGTGACGCGACGGGTGGTGCGGCTGAGAAGCGGCACGCCGACAGCCTCCTCGAGTTCATTGAGGTGCCGCGTCACGGTGGATTGGCCGACGCCGAGCTCCCTTGCGACCATTGACAGGTTACCGCGCTCGGCGACCCGAACAAAGGTGCGCATCCTGTCGAAGGACAATTCCGTCTTATCCATTTTTCAGCACAGTGATCGCCATCCGCTCCATATACGGAATAATCCTTGCTGTGCCCAGGCATCAAGGTCCAACTCCACTTCCATTATGGCGGCACGTGCCAGATTATCGCGTCGAACCGCGCGGCACGATCGAAAAGCCGCAATTGACCCTGTCTTCGTCGGGCGGCTCGTCGTGGATGACGCGCAGCAGCATGTCGGCGACGCGGTTGCCGATGTCGTAGCGCGGGATATGCACCGTCGTCAGCGACGGCTCGATGAAGGGCGAAAATTCCAGATCGTTGAAGCCGCAGATGCCGACATCCTCCGGCACGCGGATGCCGCGCGCCTTGCATTCGATCAGCACGCCGAAGGCCAGTTCGTCGCTCTGGGCAAAGGCGGCATCGACATCGGGCGCGCGCTCGAGCAGGCGGGAAAACAGCTCTCTGCCAAGGCCGATGCGGCTCGGCGCATCCCCGCCGATGATGAGATCGTCGTCGAACCGGCCGGCTTCCCGCATCACCGCCTCATAACCCTCGATGCGCCGGCGCGAGCGGACATCGGCGCCGCGGCCGATGAAGGCGATCCGACTATAGCCCCTCGACAGCAGAAAGCGGGTGGGCTCGGCGCCGGCCGCATGGTGATCAAGGCCGACGACCAGCCTTTGCGGCTCCTGGCTGAGATCGGTGATATGGGCGATGGGACAGGCGGCGCTCGCCATCAGCGGCAGAAGATCGCGATAGGATTCGGCGCCGGCGATGATGACGCCGGCCGGCTTCTGCGTCAGGATGGATTTCAGCAGCCCGGCTTCGCCCTCGCCATGGTGCAGCGTGCTGGAATATTGCACGGTGAACTCCGTGCCGCGGAAGCGATCCTCGATACCGATCATCAGGCCGGCGAAACCGTACTGATGCAGGGCGGGCGTGATGACGCCGATGGTGCCGTTGTGGCGGCCGGCCAGCGCCCGGGCGGCAAGATTGGGAATATAGCCCATCTCCTCGACCGTGCGCAGAATCTCCTCGCGCAGATCCTCCGAGACGATTTCCGGATTGCGCAAGGCGCGCGAAATGGTGATCGGGCTGACGCCCACCTTCTTCGCCACATCGCTCAGCTTCACCTGCATCCCGCGCTCGGCTTTCCGTCTCCGCTCAACCGAATTCTTCATCGCCCCTCAGATGCCGCCGACGAGACTCGCCCGCGGCCGATTCCCCGGTCATTACTTCCTGACCAAGAAATAATTTAGAGTCTACTAACTTTTATGTTTACAGCCGGTTCCTGAGATACGATTTCGATGGAAAGCGCGAGATGGCTTGCTTTGCGATGGGCGTTGAAGCGACGCTCGGATCACTGCACCGCCCTGAAATAGCTCATTAATCCTTGCGGCGGAGGCGGCCTTTGCCTGGCCAAATGCCCAGGCGATGCAGGTCAGAAACCCTTGTGATCCGGGCGGGAGCAGCGATTGACGCCAAGCCTCGGCAGCGAAGATTAAACGCATGTAATTTCTAACAAATCGGCAACATAAACATGATCAATATTTAATTTGTAAAGCCATCTGCCGCGCTCATATTTATGCCGAGCGCGAATTCTTCTTCCCCTCCCCGATCGTCGCCTCCCCGGCGATCGGCGCCGGCGAACGGAGGAATTGGCGCGACCTCACCCGACGCCAGGTCCAAGACACGGAACCACGACGCCATCGCAATCCAACGCTCTCGCAAGGGACCCTCCCCATGTCAGGCATCCACCGCAAACATTACGCCGCAGCGCTTGTCGGGGCCGCCGTCATCGCCGGCGCCGCCAGCCTCCCCTTCACCGTCAATTCGTCCAACGCCTTTGCCGCGCCTTCCGATACCGGCGGCGTTCTCGCCGCGAGCGGCTCCTTCGCCTCCGTCGTCGACGCCGACAAGCCTGCCGTCGTCACCATCACCACGACGATGAAGACGACGGATGTCAGCGCCGATCAGCAATCGCCGATGGACGAGCAGTTCCGCCAGTTCTTCGAGGATCAGGGCATTCCGCTGCCTCGCCCGGCGCCGCAGCATCGAGGTTCGGAACATGCGATGGCGCTCGGCTCCGGCTTCATCATCAGCGCCGACGGCGTGATCGTCACCAACAACCATGTCATCGACAATGCGCTCGACATCAAGGTGACGCTCGACGACGGCACGGAACTTCCGGCCAAGCTGATCGGCACCGATCCGAAATCCGATGTGGCCGTGTTGAAGGTCGAGGCGGGCAAGCCGCTGCAGACCGTCGCCTGGGGTGATTCCGACAGGCTGAAGCTCGGCGACCAGATCCTGGCGATCGGCAACCCCTTCGGCATCGGCACCACGGTGACGGCGGGCATCGTCTCGGCCCGCGGCCGCGACCTGCATAGCGGGCCCTATGACGATTTCATCCAGATCGATGCGCCGATCA
This sequence comes from Rhizobium sp. NLR16a, assembly GCF_017948245.1. Classification (NCBI taxonomy): domain Bacteria; kingdom Pseudomonadati; phylum Pseudomonadota; class Alphaproteobacteria; order Hyphomicrobiales; family Rhizobiaceae; genus Rhizobium; species Rhizobium sp. NLR16a. Next base: position 2,854,130 of record NZ_CP072865.1, read on the forward strand.
ACCACGGCAATTCGGGCGGTCCGCTCGTCGATCGTGAGGGCAAGGTCGTCGGCATCAACACCGCCATCTATTCGCCGAACGGCGGCAGCGTCGGCGTCGGCTTCGCCATTCCCTCGGACGAGGCCAAGGAGATCGTCGCCAAGCTCGAGAAGGACGGTTCGATCAATCACGGCTATCTCGGCGTGCAGATCCAGCCGGTGACGAAAGACGTTGCCGATGCCGTCGGCCTCGACAAGACCGGCGGCGCGCTGGTGGCCGCCGTCTCCGCCGATACGCCGGCCGCCCATGCCGGCCTGAAGCCCGGCGACATCGTCACCTCGGTCGGCGGCGAGACCGTCAAGACGCCGAAGGACCTGTCGCGCCTCGTCGCCGATCTTTCGCCGGGCACGCGGAAATCGCTCGGCGTCTGGCGCGACGGCAAGACCATCGATCTCAACGTCACCGTCGGCGCCAATGCCGACGGCCAGAAGCAGGCCTCGGCGGCAAGCCCGGAAGCGCAGGGCCAGGCCTCCGGCCAGCCGAGCCTCGGCATCGGCCTTGCCGAGCTGACGCCCGATGTGCGCCAGCAGCTCAACCTGCCGCGCTCGGCCAGCGGCGCGCTGGTCGCCAGCGTCAATCCGGACAAATCGGCCGCTGCCGCCGGCATTCAGTCGGGCGATGTCATCGTCGCGGTCAACGACCGGCCGGTGCACAATGCCCGCGACGTCAAGGCCGCTATCGCCGAAGCCGGCAAGGCCGGCCGCAAATCCGTGCTGCTGCTCGTCGAACGCGACGGCAGTAAGACCTTCATTGCTGTGCCACTTGCCGCCTGAGGACAGCCGTGGCACAAGGCCTGCAATGACGTCGCGATTTGCGGCTGCCGGCTGCGGCACAGAGCTGCGGCCGCCGGCCCTCGCAGCATTTGGTAAATGGCGGCATTTCCCCTCGAAAAAGCAACAGACCACCGGTTTTTCGTTCCGAAAAGCGACACGGAACCAAGGTGTTGCGCCATTACCTGACAGGTCCGCCGACGGCCAGTCAACTGCCGCTTTACCAATTAACCCTACTGGCTTACCTTAATATCAGCATCGACTTGAATACATCCCGCCCTGTGACATCGTATTTTCATGATCGCTAATTTGTTCCGGCACGGCGCACCGGAATGGTGACCCGCTTTTCCCGAAAGGGACCGGCTTCATGCATCAAGCAGCGCGCAACATCAAACGGAGGGGTATGCCATGAATAACATCTTGGAATTTCGTGCCAAATGCCCGGACGACAAAAGCCTGGCCGACTGTCGGGAAGCGCTTGAACCGCAGGTGATGAAGATTGTCGCCGAGGCTGTCGGCAGGGGCTATCGGCCGGCCGAAGCGGCCATGGTGGTCGCCGATATCGCCGACGACTATATCCTGATGCTATCGCGCGAGCTGCGACATTGACGGCTCGGCGTGCGCGGACAGATCCGCACACCGACACGCCGGGAACAAGGGAATCAGTGGACCGCGCGGCGCCTGCCGGGGTAGCAGGGGTACAGGAGACGAGACCAGCCGCGCGGCCCGGCGATCCAAACGCCGGATAGTTGCCGGAAGTTCCGGCTCCGGCGCTATCGCCATTTCGGCTGGGGCGGCGGCGCATTGGCCCGGATCTCATGCAGCGGCGCGTGAGACCCGAGCAGCTTTTTCAGCTTCTTCTCCTCCGCCGGGCCAATCCCAAACTTGCGGCAATGCTCGGCAACGTCATGCTCCCGGGGCCCGGGAACGCGAACTTGGCGGTTGCTCATGCTCTTCATGTCCGTTTCCTCCTTGAAGAGGATAACAAACAAAAGGCATTTTGGTTCGTTAGCAAAGTCTAATTTTAGCAAGGGGAGAAATACGGCACTATATCAGCCGAGCTGACGCCGTTTTGCTGCGTTTGACTTGCCGGCATTCGCCGTCAGTCGCCAGGCGCCAACAGCGCAAAGTTGGCGCCCGCTCAACTGATCTTCAGCCAATGCCTGAGTGCCGCCACCGCGCCATCGCTGGCATAGGCGATGACCCCGCCCGTCGTCAGCCCGGCGAAGGCGATCAGCCCTGAGATGCCATAGCCGATCGATTTCATCCGTTTCCACTCGTCGAGCGCCGGGCCGACCATCTCCTGGTTCTTCTCGACGGTTTCCTTGAGCGCCCTGATCTCGGCGCGGATCTGCGCGTTGGCTCCGCCTGTCATCGCCACCCTGGTATCGAGATGGGCGATCTGCCTTGCCTGTTCGTCGAGCCGCTTGTGGATCACGGCGCGGCCCTCATGGGCATTGGCCTTTTCGTCGCTCATCTCCTGGCGGAGCAGCGCGACGTTTTCCTCGATGCCGGTCAGCCTGCCCTCGACGCGCCCCAGAGCGCGCAGGATATCGTCATTGGATGTCATGGCGAGGCCACCTCAGAAATTGAATTTCAGCTTTTCGGACTGTGCAATGCCGCTCGAAATCCGGTCGATCATGATCGGCTGCGGGTGGATGAAGGATATCGGCGAAAGCTCCCCGACAGACGGCGCCGGACGCACCACCGACCCTACAGGCATGACCACCGCGCTCACGCCTTGATAGGTGATGACGTTGCCGGCGATGCTGGCGACGACCTGCGTGCTCAGGCGAGCCAGGCCGTCCGGACCGGAATAGATGTGCATCGTCTGCTCGGGCCTGAAGATGCTCGCATCCGCGACGACGATCTGGTTATAGGTGGTAACGCCGTCAGTTCCGGCCTGGGTGGTCAATGTCGTGCTCGCAAGCTCGAGCATGCCGGGCCAGACACCGCCTCTGGAGGGGGAGACCCAGGCTGCGTAGGTATCGATTGCCGCGTCGCAGCAAGCCGATGTCTGCGCAAGGATATCATCGCGAAGCCGCCATTTGCCCGAAGCGTCCGTTCCGTCCGACGGCCAGCTGTTGTTGGTTCCATAGACCTGATACTCGGCCCTGAGACCGAGATCGTTGCAGGTGATGGTCCCGGTCGCCGGCGAGGTGCCGCCGGCGAAATTGTAGGTGAAGGTGTTGGCGTCGAGGACCGATATCACATAGCTGCCGTTATAGGCCGTGGGCGTGGCGCCCGAAATACTGACGGTCTGGCCTGTCGCAAGTCCGTTGAGGCCGCTTGCGATGGTCGCCGTGGCAACCGTGCCGACCGAGGTCAGCGTGACGGTGCGTGTGATCGTCGTCCGCCCGAGCGGCGGGAAGGCGACGATTCTGACGCCGGCATATTCGCCGCGCAGGCGGGTGACCAGCGAGCGGTAGTTGGTCGTGAAGAACTGCGTATAGGTCGAGGCCGTGTCGTTCTGCCCCATCTGGTTTGCTATGACCGTGAACGGCCATTTATTGCCGTTGAAGGCGATGATTTCGCGAATGATGTCTCGGCGCCTGGTGGCGATCGAGGAGCCGCTGCCGGTATATTCGCGGACGGAGCCGGCGCCCGGCATGCCGATCAGGCAATGGGGAATGCGGCCCGGGCCGCCGTCCCTGTCGAGCCACCGGCGCAACCAGCCGAGATTGCCGCGCGCATCGGCTGCGGACGAATATTCCTGGCGCGCCTCGCCGATGCTGTCGACGAAAGCCAGCGCGACGGGCCTACCATCCCAATCGCCCTTGGCGACCATGAAATCGGCTCCCCAATATTGCGGCTGCGCTTGGGTGCCGTAGCCGATATCGAGCGCGGCGGTGCTGTCGGCGAGCGGGCTGTCCTTGAAGGCAAGAAGGGTGGCGAGATCGCCGGCGCCCCAGACGCGTTCGCCGCGATGCTTCTGGATGCGATAGACCGGCCAGATCTTCTCGCCGACGGCGGTGTGATAAAACAGCCAGATTTCGATTTCGCTTTCCGGCGCGACGTCGGGAATGGTGAGCTCGTCCGTCCAGGCGCCGTTCGTCTGGTCGGCAACGGTCACCGTGTTCGCCCCGGCAAAGGTGCACGGGTAGAAGACGCCGGCGACGCGGACGAACATGGCGTCGGCGACCACGGAATTGCCCGGCGTGCCGATCGTGCCGGTGACGACGGTTTCCTGCGGCGAATTTCCGCCTTCCGTCGAGGCGAAGCCGGAGAGATGAAAGCGGAAGGTCCGCGTCTTATATTGCGGCGTGTTGACGACGATCTTGGTGCAGACATAGTTCGTGCCGGAGGCGGCGGTGACGATCGCGCCCGACGGCATGCGGTTGCGGGTGGCGAAGAACATGTAGCGGTCGGGGTCTCCGGCGCTCCCGCCCGCGCCGTTCAGCATCGGATTGGCAAGGGCGAGCGAAATGGCATTCATCATCGGCGTGTTCCGTATCGGCTGGTGAGGTCATCATAGAATTTGACGCTGCGCTCCTGGCGGGCGTTCGCGCGGTCGAGCGCCTGGCGCTCGCGGGCGAGGATCGCAATCAGCGGCTCGCCTTCACGCACGGGCGCATGCGCTTCCTGCTTTCTGAGATCGTCTGGCAGCGGCGGCAGCACGATGCCGGCCGCGGCCTGCCCGCTCGCGACCGCCGCCTTGTTCAGGCGCTCAGTGGCGGAGCAGCCAGTCACGATCAGCAGCAGTGACAGCGCAAGCACGGTTCTTTTGCGAAAGCTGACGTTCATAGGATTGGATCTCGGTTTCGAGTGTGTCACTGGCGGCCTGCTCGGCGGCCTCCGCGGCCATAAGGCGCTTGCGGTGCTCTTCGCTGGCGAGCGACGCGGCGTTGCGCTGGCGTTCCATCTCGGCCGCCCGTGCATCTGCCGCGGTCTTTTCGGACATGAGGACGTAACCGGCGCGCGCCTGGCGCGCCGCAGAGGGGTAGCCGATCGAGACCGCATAGAGGTGATAGATGGCAAGGCCGGCGGCGATGCCGGCGCCCATCTTCAGCGCGTCGAGAAGGCCGAACATCAGATGCCCTCCAGGCAGAAGGCGCGCTCCTTCTGCCGGCGGCGCGTCAGGCCGGGAAAGGTGATACCGGCGGCGCGGTTCCATTTGAGGAGCGCCTCGCAGCCCTCGGCCGGCCTGCCCTGGTTGATGAGCTTGACTGCGCTCGAGCCGCAGGCCGCCCTGATGCCGACATTGTAGGCGAACGAGGTCAGCGCCACGAAGCGGGCATCCGGAAGCGGGACGGTGACGCACTGCTCTATGCCATTGGCGTACCGCTGCAGCTCGAGCGAAAGCAGCGCCCTGCACTCTCCCACCGTCTTATGGTCGCCCGGCTTCACGCCATTGGTGCTGCCGTAGCAGATCGTCCACGGCTGGCCCTGGGTGGCAGGGTCCGGATAGGCATGCTGCCGGAGCCCTTCGAAGCTTCCGACCAAAGCAACGGCCATCGCGGCCGCGGCGCTACCTTTCTGCAGGCGGTTTGCCATTCAGTTCTCCTGAAATTTTCTGCTGGAAGACGATGCGGGCGACGATCGCCGCCGCGGTGAAAAGACCCGACGTGGCCGATATGGCGAGCTCGATGTGGAGGTTGCGCAACACCCAGGTTGCGGCGACGAGGTGTAGTGTGGCCTGAAGACGATGCAGAGCGGCAGCGAAAGGGCCATCAGCCGCACCAACCAGGCGTGTTTCAGCACCTCGCGCCACCGATGTTCATGAAATCGCCTCGTTAAGGTGGATAAGTTTTGTGGAAGGTTGCAAATCGCCGCAGCCGGAGTCATTCATGCCGCGCCGATCGAGCGATAAGCCTTGCTCAAGCATTTGCGAATATTCTGCCTGGAACCAGAGCTTGCCGAAGGAGGAAAGCGAATGCGAATCTTGGTTTTGACTTTTGTTCGTCTCGGACCTGCTTTGGTCTATGCCATCGGTGCGGTATTTGCCGCCAGCATGCTACTGCTGGCCATGTATCCATCACGCCCGTTTGCTTGGGAGCTTTACCTGACGCTGCTGCCGGTGCTGCGCCTGCCTCTCATGTTACTCAGCGCGGCAGGGATGGGACCGTGGGAACTTCTCGCTGCGTTTGCATCGATGACGATTTTCGGCATCTATCTTGCTTTTCATCCGAAACGGTTTCTTAGGGCGCGCTTCGTTCATGCGCATGTTGCGCTGCTCGGGCTGGTGCTTGCCAATGCCGCCGCAAGCACAGCCGAAGCAGGTCGCAGTGGGGCGTCACTCCCCGATGGCTATATCGACTGGTCACTGCCGTTGCCGACAGCGCTGATCGGAACCGCGTTGATCGTCGTGGCCGCGCTCGCCTGCGTTTTCACGCACGTCGAGATCATCCGCCGCATTCGCATCCGGGCCGGCATCGACCGGCTGCTGGCGCATCGCGTGTCATTGCATTGACGGACACCGCCGGCGGCGCGTCCGTGTAAGTCATATCCCCAATAGTTTGGTATTCACCAATTTAAACGGTTGCGATTGCCATTTTCCGCAACCGTGCGAAGATGCGTCCAAACAACGCGGGGGCACCAATGAACAATCGACACTTGATTATTGCAGATGTCATCGGCAGGATTGGCATCTGCTCCTATTCAATACTTGTTGTGTGGACCAAGATCGCTCGGACGATGACGACCGGCGACTATCCGTCCCAAGGCGTCGTATTCCTGATAGCTGAGATCGCTGCGATCTTATTTATCGGCATGATGTGTGTCGTGACCCTGACGAGAATGCCCCAGGTGCGGTCTGCGCGCGGCGTTGAACCATACCTGACGGCGATGGGAGGCACCTTCCTCTTCCTGCTGATCGCCTTCCTGCCTCCGCCAATGGCGTTGCCAGATGCTGTGCGCCTTGCCGCAATGGTTCTGATGATCGTCGGCTTCCTTTCATCGGCATATATGCTTGCGATCCTCGGCCGCAGTTTCAGCATAGCACCTGGCGCAAGAGCTCTGGTCACAACGGGGCCATATTCCATCGTCCGGCACCCGCTCTATCTGACCGAGGAGATATTCATTATCGGAATGATCCTGTTCAGCTTTTCTCCGTGGACGGTATTTCTCGGAATCGTGCATTGGTGTCTGCAACTTCGCCGAATGAGCAACGAAGAGACGGTGCTCCGGGCGGCATTCCCAGACTACCGGTCGTATGCCTCGCGCGTGCCCAGGGTGATTCCGTTTTTGCCCATGCGCGGCAAACGCGCCACGACCATTGGATAACGGGAACCGCGCCGCCGCGTCGGACCCTCAGTCCTCGGTGACGGTCGACGCGGTCGCGGCGTTACCTTTCCGTAGACTGTTTGTCATTCAGTTCTCCGGAGATTTTCTGCTGGACGAAAATGCGGGCGACGATCGCCGCCGCAGCGAAGAGCCCCGATGCCGTGGAAAGGGCGATCTGGATGTAGAGGTTGCGCGACACCCAGGTTGCGGCGACGAAATTGATGACGGGCTCAAGGACGATGAAGAGCAGCGCCAGCGCCATCAGACGGACGGACCAGGCGTGCTTGATCACCGCGCGCCAGTTATGGACGAGCATGGTGGGCTCCGGTTTTTTGGCTTTAGAGTTTCAGTGCAACCTCAAGCCGGCAACTGCCAAAACGGCTGGGTTCTCGCGTCAGTTCACCTCTTATCGAAAACACGTCTTAGCACTTGCGGGCGGCCGCGCACCTAATGCGTAGATTTTCGCCTCGCGATAGAGGTTATTCAGATACCAGATCGGGAATTCATCTTTTGAAACAGAAAGCCTCATGTGCTTCTACCGCAAGGGAAATGAAACCCATCAGTCCACATCCAGATGGTGCCGGTCGCACCAGCTACTTGCCGAATCTGCTTGCTGGTGTTCGTCCAGATATCCGCCGAACCTATTGCGTAATTGCTTGCCACTTGAATGGCACCGACGTTGCCGCCATCATTCAAGATGCCCGCGCCAAGTACTCCTTGCGCTGGATCCGAAAGCAGTGCCGAATTGGTGCCAGAAGAAGAGGTGAATTGGAACCGCAGCTTCGCTTTGACTTTCACGCCATTGGGGACGGTCAAGGTCAACAGGGCAGATGCCGTTGAGACAGCTAAGCTGATCGCATCTTTGACCGGCGCCACGAAGGTATACTCGTCACGTGGATACAGAACAAACGGCCGAATGTTCGAACTTCCATCCGTCAGCACCACGCCGATGCATCTCACGATGGTATAGCCCGTCAGTAGTGTCGTGGTGATGCCCGCGATGGTTGGCGAGGTCGAGAAAACCACGTCGAAAGACGGGTCGGCGTCCTTGCGCAAGGCATAGGCGAAGTATGTCGTATTTGCTGCAACGGCGCCGGCGTCAAGGCCGCCCGCGCCCGTTCCGGCCGCAAACGCTCCCGTCACCCTTTTGGTGAATGACGCTGCGCTGGACACGAAATTTGACCCCGACCTGGCCGAGCCGGAGGTAAAATCGATATGGGTGTTCGGGCTGGCGCCGTTGTTGGAAAGGATGAGGCCGACTACGAAATCGCCTACGGCCGAACCGTCGGCTTTGCTCTCGATCCTGGCGGAAAGCTTATTGGTGAAGAAGGCGCCACCCGAACATGTGATGTTGACGCTATAGCCTTTCTTGAGGACAAGGGTGGCCGCGCCGTCGATCGTCTCGGAGCCGGCGGGATCAATCGTCACGTCGCCACCATCGGCAATGACGCAATAGTGCCAGTTTGCGCCGAGCGTTGCCGCTGCGCTGAGGGTGAGCGTCGCTGCCGCGGTGAAGCGATGGACCGCGTTGTCATCGGAGGCAAGCGCCGTGTAATCGCCTGATTTCGCCGCATAGAGCGATGCCTTGTCGAACCCGACGTCGGCGCCGTTCTGCGTGAACCCCAAGAGCCCACCGCCCTTCAGATAAAAGCCTGTCTGAGGATTGGTGGCGAAGCCGAGGCCGGGCGCCGAAACCGTGCCGCCTGCCGCTTTGAGTGGCGCAGTCATCGGTGCCGACCCGTCGCGCGGCAGCGAGTTGGTGATTTCATTGCCGAGATCGGTGGTCAGCGCATTCCAAGGCGCCGGGTCAATGACCTGACCGACCGACGGCGTCGTGCCGGCGGGTTTCGAATAGACGCCGGTTGATGGGTTTCTGGGCATTCATCGTCTCCAAAGAAAAAGGCCCCGCGGATTGCGAGGCCGTTGCTGGGTGTGTAGCGACAGCGGGTGCACGAGCGACCGCATTTTACGGGTTGATCAACCAGCGATCGACAGCCTCGATCTGCCACCTCAAGAGCGCGGATATGGCAACGCAGCGGATTGCCCTAAGGCAGCACTTGAATTTGTCCGTTAGTGAGATCAGTCAACGGGGAAAAAAGGGGCTCGAAAGAGACGCCCCGACAGCGCTCGATTTAGCCAGTGGACTGCTGCCTTTAGATCCAGGGCCAATTGGGCCAGCCACGGTTTTAGTTATGTAATAATCCTCAAAGCGCCCGCACCGTTACATTTACCAGTTCAGCCAGATAATTTTTCAAGCCACGAGGCTCGATGAAGCGGTAATAGAGGTATCCAAATGCGACGGAAGCATCGTTCCATGAGCTTTGCGTGGTTCTGATTTCCAGTTCCGCTTGCGGGCCTGTCAGATCGATATCCCTCGCACTGGCCCAGGCATTGCAGAAAAATGCGATGCGATGAGGAAGGTTGGAGTGAACGGGTCTCACACCAGGCTTTGTATCGACCCCGAAGAACGAGATGTGGGCGGGCGTAAATGCCATCCTGGTTTGCCCGCCCCAAAGCATGCGGAATTTAGAGGTATAGTCTGCAAACCCATACTCCGAGACTTCGCTAGACAGCGGAAGCTTATCGACTATCCAATAAACCGAAAATGCAGACCATTCAGGATGATCAGCGAAATATTGAGAGACAGCCAGATCCTTCGCTGCCCGTGCTTGCCACGCCGCGTAACTCTCCCACCACCGGCCGGTGAACACGGTGAGAAGTGATGCAAACAACACAATTGCAACGCGGTGGCTTTGAAGGCTCGTCGATCTGAATTTAATCACGCGCCACGTCCCGATGCCCACCACGCTCATCGGCAACGGCATAAGCATCGCGTTTCTCATCAACACGCCGGGTGCGGGGCTCTTACCGACGAGTATATAAGGGACCGTTCCACATAGCAGTAAAAACACTCCAAAGCCGATAATCTTGAAACCGTCGTTACCGCGTTCATTTAGTTGTGCGTTTCGAGCATTTCCGCTGTTCAGGAACACAAAGCACGCGACAATAAGGATCGAACAGACCGCGGCGCCAAGGTAGAGATATGCATTCCAATCATCAAGACTTCTCGCCAGCGGAAAGATTATTCCATTCACTATAAATCGGTAGGAATTCCCCGCGAGGCTTTCGAAGCCCAGGGTAAAGCTATTGTAGTTACTGTATAATCCGGATCTCTGGTAGAAAATTACCTTATAAACCCAGTACATGACGGGCAGAATGGTGAAGTCCGTTCGGGCAAGGCAGAATGACCAAAATGTCGAGACCAATTCCCGCGCATTCCGAACTCGGCGCCCTGTCCTTCTCAGCCACACCGCATAAACAAGCACGAAACCAGCCGCATAAAGCACCAGCAACGAGTTAAGCGTGAATGCCATGAGATAAATGCAAATTGCCAGTCCGCGGAGGAGATAGTGGCTCCTCCCATGCATCCATTCGATTGACAGAAATAAATATGTCGCCAATAGAAAAAGCGCATAGGCATTAAAGTATATCGAATATGTAAAAATAACCGTGACTGTAGGCAGTGGCAGTAACTGCGTAAATATTGCGAGCACCAAAGACTCTCGCTCCGAAAGAAATCCGGACTTTGAAGCTAGGAGGTAGGAGAAGATCGCAATAATGTAGACACCGATTATGACAAAAGACTTTAAAAGAAGAACATTCCCGGCCAAGGCCATCGGCCAGACATAATAGGTGAAGACCGGCACCCCTGCTGAAGAAAACATCTCCGCAATGGCGATCCAATCATTGTAGATCAACGTTGTAAATAAACCGGCGTCCTCGGCGAAGATTCCTTCATTGACGAAGGCCATCCAATGGGTGAAGAGAACAGCAACCGTCAGCAGAAGCAGGCTACTCAGTTTCGGCTTGGCTTGAAGCTGTTCACGCATCGCATTTCCCGCTCTAGAATTTCCGATATCGAGCCTTTGCGGAGCGCTTTTCTAAATCAACCATTGTTGTAAGCAAGAGCAAAATCCCGCTCATCCCACCCCGTGTGCGCCCGGAAATAGGAGACTTGTGGGTACTATAACTTGAGGTGGCGCCGGAGCAAAACTATGGGTAGCGGGCCGCCCGTTAGTGCTGTAGACGGTCGGCTTCGACTCGTACTTACGATCAACTCAAACGCGGGCCCTTTATGCTCAAACGTCCAGTCAAAAACGCTCTACCCAGTTCGGCTATTGCAGCCGTAAGTCACTGGCGGATGCGTGAGAGGCTGTATAAATCGTGGAGCAAAGCAGCGGCGGCGGCTCCCGCACATCAACGCCTGCGGATGATAATAGCCTCGGCAATAAGCATTTTCTCCCTGATGTTCCTGCTAAAGGCGGTGGATTGGGAGGAAGCCGTCCGCATTTTTCGCAGCGGAATATCCGTCGCATCGCTCCTGTGGTTTATGCTTGTCACCTTCGGTATTGCTGTGGGTTATGCGGTGCGGTGGCGCCTGTTGCTGGATGGCAAGATCGGTTACGGAACATCCCTCATGGCCTCCCTGCTCGGCCTGGGCGCCAACATGTTCCTTCCTGCGAGAGGTGGAGACCTCTTGCGTGTACATTACAGCCGAGTTGTCGCGACTGTCCCCTACGTAGACGCTCTTGGTAGGCTTCTGATCGAAAAGATGGTCGACTTGGTGACGATCATTTCCGTCGGCATATTGTCTTTGGTTTTACTGAACCATAGCCTGAATTCCGAATACCGAAATCTGCTCCTGGCCATCATGTCTGGTGCAATAGTTGGGATATTTCTATCGGCAGTCCTGGTAAGGAATTTCGGCGATCGGGTTGTCCCGATATTGCGGCCCGTCTTCGGTCTCCTGCGACTGCAAGATTTCTTTGACCGTCACGTTATTCATTTTATCCGAAATTCAGCGCGAAGCTTATCTCTGTCCGTGACCATCGTTCCGGCCGTTCTCACGCTGGTTTTGTGGCTTTCGGCATATGCCCTTGCGTATATCTTCGTCGCCCGATTTGTCGGCGTCGCGCTGAGTTATCAAGAATCGCTGTTCGTGTTGTTTGCCGGCGGGTTGGGCCTGATGATCCCAGCTGCGCCATCCGGCGTCGGCACCTTCCATGCGTCCGTCGTTTCGGCATTCGTGCTGCTTGGGCGGTCGCCATCGGAGGGGTTGCTCCTGGCAACAGCCGTTCATTGTCTCTTTTTTGTGGTGTACGTCGTGCCTGCAGCCCTCATCCTGGGACATTGGCGCTTGAACCGCTTGGCGCCGAGATAACTCTATGAAAAATTATTTCTATTCTCTCGTGAGAAAGTACATTGGGCTGTTTGTCTTAGGCCAGAATTCTGTGGTCGAGATCGATCCGACGACGCCGCTTCTGGTCGGCAAATTTCCTCAGGGCAAGGTGGCGTTTCGTTCAGGAACGCAACCGACCGAATCCGTGAATGAATTTGATCAGCATAAGGTCGTCAAGGTCGAAGAGGTCGCTGACAACAAACCTGATTACCTGATCATCAGCGGCCTCATTCACTACGAACGAGACATACAGAGCATGTTCGCTCAGGCACGTGCGTTGTGCTCGCAAGAGACACGGCTTGTCCTTACCTATTACAGCAGTATGTGGCGGCCGCTTGCAACGCTCGCGTCCAGGCTCGGTCTGCGCCGGCGGGTTCCTGAATCGAATTGGCTTGCCCATGAAGACGTCCAGAATCTTCTGACGCTCGAAGACTTCGAATTGATACGACTGGACCAGAAGGTCCTAATCCCGGTTTACATCCCACTGATCAGTGGCTTTGTTAACCGTTGCCTTGCTCCTCTTCCGCTTCTTCGAACTCTCTGCCTTCTCAACATCGCGATTGCGAGGCCGATCGGCGATGCCGCGTCGAAGACCAAGCCATCGGTGTCAATCGTCGTTCCAGCGAGAAACGAGGCTGGAAATATCGAGGATATTGTCAAACGGTTGCCGGTTATGGGGCCGGACGACGAACTCATTTTTGTCGAAGGCAATTCAACCGACGCGACGTGGGAGGCGATCCAGGAAGCGCAACAGCGTTATGGCGGCGAACGCACTATCCTGAGTGCCCAGCAGGATGGCAAGGGTAAAGGCGATGCCGTCAGGAAGGGTTTTTCGCTAGCCACCAAGGAAATCTTGATGATTCTCGACGCGGACATGACCGTTCCGCCCGAGGATTTGCCGAAATTCTACAATGCCATCAAGGACGGGAAAGGCGAGTTCATCAACGGCACTCGCTTGGTCTATCCGATGGAAAAGGAGGCGATGCGCTTCTTCAATCTCCTGGGCAACAAGTTCTTCGCATTGGCTTTCTCCTTCGTTCTTGGCCAGAGATACAAAGACACCCTGTGCGGAACCAAGGTGATCAGCCGCTCCAATTATCTCAAGCTTCAGGCAAACAGATCCTACTTCGGTGATTTCGACCCCTTTGGTGATTTCGACCTGATCTTCGGCGCGGCGCGGATGGGCCTCAAGATCGTCGAGGTTCCGATCGGCTATCGCGAAAGACTCTATGGTGAAACGAACATCTCGCGTTGGCGCCACGGTGCCATTCTGTTGGCCATGCTGATTTTTGCGGCAAGACGAATAAAGTTTCTCTGACGATGGAAACCGAAAACGCTCTCTATGAGGCGGATCTTGCTCAGACGCTGGCAAATCGCGAGCGGCTAAGCGCAAATCCGAACCTGATGCACTGGTATGGTGAGCTCTACAAGGAGATGTTTCGACAGGAACCGGATATTGCCGTGAATACCGTTCTGGAAATCGGGAGCGGAACGTCACCTCTCAAGCGCTTCCTACCGAATGTCATCACCTCCGATGTGCTGAAATTAGACTATCTGGACTTTGTCTTCGATTGCCATGAGATCGCGGGGTTGCCTGACGTTGCGGATCACAGCGTCGACGTGATTACGATGACGAATGTCCTGCATCACCTGAAGGATCCCCTTGTGTTCCTCCGCGGGGCGACGCGCAAGCTCAAAAAGGGCGGCAGGGTGTATGTGACGGAACCTTATTTGTCTTGGTTCTCCTACCCGATGTATAAACTTCTCCATCACGAGCCGGTGGATTTCAGTATCCGCCGCCCGGTTCTGGATACCGTTCAGGGCCCTCTTTCGACCTCAAACCAGGCGATGCCGCATATGATCTTCTTTCAGCGGCCGGACTGGCTCGCTGAGCTTGCAGATTGCTATAGCCTTGAGAAGACAAGGATCAGCTATTTCACCTCGCTCTCCTATATGGTGACAGGCGGGATATCGAGGACGTTTCCTGTGCCGAGTTGGGCCTATAAGCCTTACTTCAAGCTCGACAAAGCAATAGGCACCGCGCTGCCCAAGGTGTTCGCCTCGTTCTTCACGGCCCGCCTCACGTCAAGAGAAGAGGTGTAGGGATGGTTTTGCTGCGTCTCGCCGATTGGCTCTATCGATATTGTTATCCCCTTTATTACCCTCTCTATTCCGTATGGAAGGCAGTTTCAGAACGACGTGAGCGCGCCCTGATGCGGGCGATGATTTCACCGGGCATGATCGTCGCCGATATCGGCGCAAATATCGGAATATATACCCGCCTGTTCTCCGATCTGACGGGAACGGCCGGCCATGTGCATGCCTTCGAGCCCGCACCGGCGAACTTCGAAAAGCTCGAAGCGACGGTAACCGGCTTGTCGAATGTATCGCTGCGGCACGCCGCGGTAGGAGCGGCCAGCGGCACCACAAGGCTATATGTCTCGGCCGAGCTGAACGTCGATCACCGAACCTTTGACAGTGGCGACGGGCGAGCGAGCATCGACGTCCCGATGGTGAAGCTCGACGATTATTTTTCGCCAGGGCAGCGGGTCGATTTTATCAAAATCGATGTTCAGGGATACGAGCTGAGCGTTCTGCAGGGTGCCGAGCGGGTCCTGCGGGAGAATCGCGACATCAGGGTATTCATGGAATTCTGGCCTTACGGCTTGTCGAAAGCATCGGTGAAGCCGTCTGAGCTCACCAGATTCCTGGAGATGCTGAATTTTGAGTTCCACAACATAGCGGATCCATCTGGCGCTGCTTTCAATTCCGAGAGCCTCGATCCGACAAACGCGAGCCAATATTGCAATCTGATCGTTGCAAGAAGAGCGCCCGCCAATCACAACATCCGTTAAAGGCGGCGTGCGGACGATGTTATCCACCAGCAAAAAAATCCTGATCGCTCGTTATCTATCTAAAGCGGTCTTGTTCGTCCGAGGTTGCGTTGGCTTACCCGCGACCGTCATTGCGAAGCGCCGCGGAATAAGTTGGTCGCTAGACCTGAGGGACGGTGTTGATTTTGCGATCTACCTATTAGGTGGGTTCGAGGTCAGAACGCTCGATCGATATAGAGAGCTGATAGCAGAGGGAGACGTCGTCCTCGATATCGGCGCCAATGTGGGTTCTCATACACTGCCCCTGGCGCAATTGGTGGGCGGAACCGGCAGGGTAATCTCCTTCGAGCCGACGGCTCATGCATTCGCGAAACAGAAAGCCAATATTTCGCTCAACCCGACGCTCGCCAAGCGAATCGACGCTCACCAGATGATGCTTATGGCAAGTGCGTCCGAAGCGATGCCCGAAGCGGTCTATTCAAGCTGGCCGCTAGAAGTTGCCGAAGATTTGCACAGCGAACACCACGGTCGTCTGATGTCGACACAGGGCGCGCGGCTCGGCACCCTGGACGAAACACTGCGGGATCTTGGGCTCGTCAAGGTTGATTTCATAAAGCTTGACGTTGACGGAAATGAGCTTGCGGTTCTACTGGGGGCGGCAGCGACGCTTAACGAGTACCAGCCGCGTATAATGCTTGAACTGGCCCCCTATGTTTATGCTGATAATCCCGGAGACTTCGATCGATTGTTGAAGCTTCTATGGAAGGCCGGCTATGAAATTGGCGAAATGGCATCTGGCAGGAAGCTGCCTGAAGACGCCGACAAAGTACGCGCGATGATAGCGGAAGGTGGCGGTATGAATGTGCTGGTCAGAAGCAAGAACCCCAAGGGAAGGTAGATAATTTACTTCGAAGGTTATCGGATGGATAGGAAAGCAATCCTGCTTCCTTTTCTCGTTAGGAACGCGGCGATGGATGCGCAATTCAATGAATGCATGAAGGTAGCGAGAAGGCTTGTCGACCCGAGCTTCCTCGAATCGTTGAAACAGCCTCAACCGCGCGCAATTATCGTGGCGACCACAATGATCTGGTTTCAGATCATTGTCTCTTGGGCGATCGCGCTCCTCGGCCCTTGGTGGCTCCTATGGCTGCCATTCCTGATTAACTCCGCGACAACGCAAGGCATGTTGCTTTGGGTACACGAGGCGTCGCATTACCATCTCTTCTCCAGCCGCCGTAAGAACGATATCTGGTGCGATGTGTTCTTTGCTGCGCCTGTCGGGATGTCAGTCGGCGCGTATCGACTGCGCCACATGAGCCACCATGCACATCTTGGTACAGAGAAGGATGAGGATGGTTATCCCTATCGCGAGCCGATCAAGGGCTTCCGGGCGCTCGCGTGGGTCATGATAAAGGCGCTGAGCGGTGGCATGGGAGTGTGGCTGGCGGCTGACAAATATGGTGGTTTGGCTCGAAAGAAAGCATCGGGGAACTCGCTGTCGCCTTCCTGGTCGGCGCCGATGGTGACGATTATCTTCAACAGCTTGCTGCTTGCGCTCTGCATTGCCACAGGCCGATGGTATCTTTACATTCTGTTATGGGGCTATCCGATCGCTGCCGTAGCAATCGCCCTGAATATCGTGCGCACCATTGCGGAGCATCAGCCCGAGGACTATCCACTTTACGAGGATGGACGGGAGCGGGCCATGATGCCGCTGGCCCGGACGACAGCGCCTAATTGGTTTGAGAAGTGGCTTATGTACCAGGCGAATTTCAACTACCACATCGAGCACCATCTTTTCCCGGCCATTCCGCAGCACAATCTCGCAAAACTTCATAGGCACCTCCTCGAAGGAGGATTCTACGAGCATTTTCCGGGGTGCCTGCAGCGCAGCGGTTTTGCAAAATTCATCCGCCTCTCGAGAAATCGCAGGAACGACGATTTCTCAGATTCGGTTCAAGATGCGTTGGCTCTCTGAAATCTAAGGTATTGAACGCGACAGTATGAACTCTCAGGTGACAACTCATATAAGATCGACCCTTACAACATGCTGCTGCTGCGGCGGTAAGAGCTCCACCGTTGTCGCCACCGGCCGCGATTATATATATCACGGCAGCGAAGACTCCTTCACATACGTCCGCTGCGATGGATGCGGTCATTTCTATCTCAATCCTAGACCCGACATCAGTGAGCTGTCGCTGATGTATCCGGCCAACTATGGCACCTTCTCGAACAGATTTCAGGGCCGGGCAAACCTTCTTGGTAGAATAAAGACAATCGTCAATCGAAAGCGCCTGAAGAGCGTTGTCGCGCATCTGCCTTTGCGGGCAAGGGTGCTCGATGTGGGATGCGGCAACGGCGAACTTTTGATTGCACTTCGCCAAGCACGTCCGGATCTTGAACTTTTCGGCCTGGATTGGCATTTCCCGGTTGAAACGCGTGCCGCTCTGGAAAGACATGAAATAGGTGTCATCGAGGCGCCGCTTGAAGCGGCGGAATTGCCGGCACAGCCCTTTGATCTCATCATCATGCTCCAACTCATAGAGCACCTTTGGGAACCGGAAGAGAGCTTGCGGCGTCTCGTCCGCGCGTTGGCGAAAGATGGCCGGTTATTGATCGAAACTCCCAATACCGACGGCTGGGATAGGTGGCTGTTTGCGGGCTGCGCGTGGGGCGGATACTATTTCCCGCGGCATTTGAACCTCTATAATTTTGAGCGTTTGGCTGAACTCCTGCACAGAGTGGGATTGACGGTTGAATCCCAACGCAGTCTTCCAGCGCCTTTGATCTGGATTTACTCCCTTCAAGGGGCTGTGCAGGCGCGCTTCGGCTGGAAAAGCTCCTTAACAAGGCTTTTCGCTGTCAAAAACATCCCACTGATTGCGGCTTTTGCTTTTCTTGATACCGCCGCGATCGCCATGAGATTGTCGACGTCAAACCAACAGGCAGTTTCAAGGAAGGTTTAGTCGCGATATCTCGCCTCGTTTGCGAGGAGGCAAATCCGGCTCAGCATCCGCCCAGTTCTTCAAATCGTGCTTGTGGAATAGCGGGATGGGCTTTGTGTGTAGAAGATCGGATTACCCAACAGGGAAAAGACGGCCCGAAAGAGACGCCCTGTTTTCTGCTTTGTTTTGTGGACTACGTCGGCCTATCGTCTCTTGAACAAGAGGTCGGCTCCATAGACATCCGCGCGGGTACCGATCACGCCACTGTTGCGGCCTTCAAAGCGAGCAGCGAGATCAAAGCCCATTTCGTCGGCTATTCCCCTTAATGATGCTTCTGAAACGGTCTGGTGGGGATAACGTATCTCCACGTTGTCAAATCCTTCCGGAACCGGGCCAGCGCCATTATCGAAAAGCCGGGACGACTGAACGGTGAAAAGTTTCCTGTTCGAGAAGGCATTCCGTGCCAAATAAGCGTAACGAGTTGTCCTGCTCAGAGCCTCGCGCCACAATTTTTCCGGATCCGCAAGGTATTGAAGCGTCCCGCTGCTGTAGAATACGTCAAACTCGGCCGGCAACTGGTCGGAGTACGATATCCCCGGCCTCAGGTCCTTCGCGGCCTCCGCCATGGATTTTGTCTCCACGATTGTGAATGACCAGGCTGGGAACTGCTTGCGCAAAACGGCGCAGAACTCCCCAGCGGATCCGCCGAAATCGACGAACCGGCCGGACGGAACATCCATAGCCGGCAGGAGATCCGCAGGAAGCTGGACATAGGACTCTTCCTGACCAACTAACTGGCGTGAGCGTTTTATCCGAAAGGCTGTGAGATGCTTGTCCCCATACGCGGGAGCCGCCGCCGCCGCTTCGCTCCATGATTTGTACAACCTCTCGCGCATCCGCCAGTGATTTACGGCTGCAACTGCGGAACCAGGTAGAACCGATTTGACGAGACGTTTGAGCATAAAGACCTGCTTTTCCTAATGACAGTCGAGGATGAACTGACCGTCTACAGCACAAACAGGTGGTACGCTACCCACAGTTTCACCGCAGCACGATCTCAATTTATCGCACCGACAAGTCTCCTATTTCCTGAGTCTTATACAGACCTGTTTATTCCGGCGCGGCCATCGGTGCGGAGCCGTGGTAGGGCGTAGGTGAATTCATTGCCGAGGTCCGTGCTTAGCGCGTTCCATAACGGGCCGATGACCTGGCCGACAGACAGTGTTGTGTTATCCTGCCCTCTGCCGGCGCCGTGGTTCTGCACCGGCCACCGAGCGGGCTTAAACGTACCGCTGCGCGGGGAGGCCTGAATCGCGCCTGTCACCGGCCATTTTACAGCCGCGCCAGGAGCGCATTCACGAGCGCGGCCCCTGCCCCTTCGCGGCCTCTGTTCATCGTCTCCCGCGGATTGCCGGAAGCCGGCCGGGGCGTCGGAATGGGCGGGGTGTCGGGCAGAGCGAAGGGATCGGCGGCGCCTTGCGTCTGAAACTGCGGCATGAAGCTCCGGGCTCTGGTGAGCCGGTTGGCGACCTCCTCGTTCCCCGGCTCATCGTAGCCTTTAAAAGCCCAGGCTCTGTTCATCAGGCGTTGCGCTTCCTCGAGCGATTTGGCGGCGTTCAGTCTGGCGATCAGACGAGGATCCTCCTGCAGGAAGAATTCGGCCTGCGTCTGCGGGCTGATCTCACCTGGCTTTTCGCCCTTCTGGGCGGCAAAGTCATAGAGCGCTTGCAGGCGGGTGTTTCGCCACGACATGATGCCGCCTGATGTGCCCTGTTTTCCGCTCTGGCTCGGGTCGGACCAGGAGCCGTTGGCTCTCTCGGTCGAGAAGCTGCTTTCGGACTGGCCGGTCGAGGCAACCGCCGCCAGACCATAAGGGTTGGTCACCTTGATGATCGATCCATCCCGCTGCTTATAACCGTTCTTCACAGTGTCCATGAAGCCGTTGAAGACATCGGCGTCGGCGGCTTGCTGGCGATGATTGCCCATTGCAGCGCGCCGGTCGCGGTGGCCGGGTCTTGACGTGGGAACGGGCACCTTGCCGGGCGGAGCGAAGGGATCGCCGACAGCTTGGGTCGGCGCCGCTGCCGGCTGCTGGCGGCGCTCGTCCGTCGTCAGCTGCGAATCGAGATAATCCGGCCTCGGCGTGGGAACAGGCCCGTTGGCCGGTACGGTAGCGAAGGCGGCGGCCTCCTTGGGCTGTGCCGCGATTGCCGCTTCAATCATGCTGTCGGGATAAAGATCGCCCGATGGTCCCTGCTCCTGATTGATCAGGGCACGCATAAACTTCTTTGCCATTACCGGGTCGGTCAGGCGCAAATCGTCGTCAGGGCCGATGCCCATGGATCGCGCGATGTTGGCCGCCGCCGTAAAGTAGTTAGGCGTCCAACCGGCGTTTCCAGCGATGATCTGATTTGGCGTCAGCATGCCTTTTCGATACTTCCTCATGACCTGCCAGAAATTGTGCTCCATGCCTGCTTCCGGCGTGGCATAGACGACCTGCGGATCGCCCTGGTCAGTGTTCTCGGAAGGGCCGATGATACCTGGCCTGTGCTGGCCGACGTATTTGAGATTGGCGGGATTATTGTTGCGCATGCCGGCTGGCAGCTCGGTGCGACGAACGGGATCGGTTAGAATGGTTTGAAGCTCTGCCCGGTCATTTGCGGATCCGGCACCGCCACCGCCAGCAGACGGCGCCGCGGGCTGTTGGCGGCGCTCGTCGGTTGTCATCTCTGGGTCGCGATAGCCGGGTTTCGGCGAAGGAATGGGTTCACGCGGCAGAGCGATGGCATCGTCGCCGGGCTGATCGGCCGCCATCTGCGGCGCCGGGCGATAGTCGGTCGTGACCATTGGGTCGCGATAGGGTCTCGGCGTCGGAATGGGTCCGTTGTCGGGCAGCGGCGCGAAGAGACCGGCATCGGGCCGAGCAGGCGCCGCCGCGGGCTGCTGACGGCCATTGCTCGCCGCCGGAAGCGGGGCATAGAGGGGTCTATCACCGGGAACAGGCGGGTTGCCGGGCAGCGGTGCGAAATTGTCGTTGCCGGGTTCATCAGCCCCCATCTCCTGCTCTTGCCGGCGCATCGCCAGCCCTCCCATTAGGGCCTGGACAAGGCGCGCCGCGCCCTGCCACGGAGATTGCACCGGGCTCGCATCCATGCCCTGCTGCAGCATGGCATGGGCCAGCCGCTTGCGCTCGTCGCTGATCTCATTTTGCTTCTTGCTGGTATCGCCACCAAAGAGGAAACCCCTCATGCCACTGCCCTTTCGTAGTTGACACGGTCGAAGCCGTCTGCATGTTCGAAAACTGCGTCGGGGTGAATCTCGCGCACATCGTCTGACATCAGGCCGATCTGCATCGGACCGCCCTCTTTGTAGCGGAAGGCGTAGACCGGCAGGCCGTTGTCCAGCGTGCCGACGCGGCGGATGTCTTCCTTTAGCCGCCGGTCGGATTTCGCCCAGCCGCCGAGCAGCGAGCCGCCGAGGCCGAAGAGGCCGCCCATGGCGGCGTTCGATTGGGCGAGCTGCTGGTTGTAGAGGCCCATCTTCTGATTGAAGTTTTCGTTGATCAGGCCGGCCTGGTCGACCGTCGGCAGCTGGGTGGCCGGCGTGTTGACGTAGCTCGGCTGGTGCACCTGCGAGCCGGACATCAGCGCCGAGATCTCGTTCAGCGGCTGGTTGCGCTCGGTCAGGATCGAATTCTGCGCATTGGAATACATGTCGCCGAGATATTGGTCGGAGGCGGCCTGCTTGCGGGTGGAGAAATCGCGCATGGCGTTGTCGTAAGCCGCCGAGCCCATCGCGATGCCCTTGTCGGCGAGGCTCTGCTCGAGGCTCGCCTGGTCGCGGTTCCATTGGTCGTCGAAGCCGGAGCGCCAGTGATCGTTGACATATTTGTCGACATTGCCGGCGCTGAGGTCGACATTGGTGCCGAGGATGCCGGAGACCTTGGCGGTCTGGTCGTTGGCGAGCCTGGCAAGGCCGAGCTGCGTCTGCTGAGTCTGGTCGTAGATCGCCTGGTTCTCGGGCGAATAGGTCTGATAGGCGGAATAGGTCGGCAGCCTGTAGGTCTTGCCGTTCTGGTCGGTCATCGTCTGATAGCCGCTGACCCTGTATTCCAGCGAGCCGTCGGGCGTGTACTGGTTGGTGTGGCTGAGGCCCGCATTGGCGATGGCGGTGTCGACGTTGGTGGCCGTCTGCGCCGCGGCGGTCTGGGTCGGATCAGGCGCCTTGGGGGCCTTTGGCGTGGAGACCATGGGGAAAATCCTCCTTCATGATGGCGTAAAGCAGGCCGTCGCAATCGCCGAAATAGCCGCGCTGGCGGCCTTCCGGCTCAGCGCCCACTCTGGCGAGCAGCCTCTGGGCGCTGATGTTGTCGGCGCGGGTGCGGCAGGTGGCGCGGCGGCAGCCGAGCTGATTGAAGACATAGTCGAAGACGGCGCGCATCAGCGTCAGCGACAGCCGGTCGGCGGCGAGCGAGATCTCGATATCGTGCTCGGTCCAGACGTTGAAGACGAAGCCGGCGATGATCCGGCCGCGTTCGACATGGGCAAGCGTGGTGTAGGGCGGGTGGAAGGTGACACCGATCCTGGCGCCGACCCAGGCGGCGATCTCGGCACTGGGTTCGCAGACGATCAAATCGGCGCGCCCCTCTCGTAAAGCAGCGAGCCGCCGACGACAGCGGCTTCCGAGACCGAGCCTGACGAGCCCGAGATCAGCGCCCGGATGGTGGGCGCAAGCGCCGAACCGGCGCCGCCGGCGGAGGCGAATTTGCGCACCAGCGAAAGGCCAGGGAATTTCGAAACACCCCAGATTGCCGTTCCCCATTTCGCCGCTGCATTGTTCTCGACCGACGACAGAAGCGCTGTCGGCACTTTCGTCTGATAGTCGACCGAGATGCCGCCATACATCAGCGTGGACACGCCGATCTCGGCCGTCACCCCGATCAGCTTCGAAAGCTTGGTCGAGAGCCCGTCGCCGAAGCGGCTCCAGGCGCCGACCATCAGCGCGTCGATCGCCGCGCCATTGTCGTTTGCCCCGACTTCGGCCTCGTAAAGCGTGCCGTCGGCGGCGCCGAAGAACAGCCGGTCCTGCCAGCTCGCCCAGCAGGAAGCGGGCATGCCGACGAAGCGGCACCAGGCACCGGTCTCGGTGTTCATCACATATTGATAGGGGCCGAAGGAAGACGGCAGGTTGACGATCGCCATTTGCCGCGCCGGAAAGCTCGAAAGCTGCCATTCCTGCGAGGTCGTACCGGTCGCCGCGACGGTCGCGCGCCATGTCGGGCCGATCCTGGCGGTAATGGCGCCGAGGCTGGCGGCGCCGCGATCGAGCTGCACCGCCTTGGTGATCGGCACGATGCCATCGGTGGTCATGATCGCGAGATCGGCGCCGACCGACAGCAGGCACCGATCGGTGCCGAGTGGCCGGCCGAGCTTGAAGGTGCCGATCAGGCCCCAATTGGCAGCACTGGAAGGATCGGAGCCCTGGAAGACGATCACCTCGCCTTCTGAGGAGATCAGCACCAGGCATTGCTGCAGGCCCGTCGACACCGGGATCGTCCAGACGTTGATCGCAACAAGCGTGCCGCCATATTTCATGTTGCCGCCGACCGGCAGCGCCGTCGCCGCGCCGCTGACGGCGTCGGTGGCGAGATACCAGACATTGGTCGAGTTCTTTTCGATGAACCACAGGCGCGAGCGATAGGCGGTGACGGCGCAAAGCAGCGAGGCGTCCGATATGCCCGTGATCATCGTCGAGGCGACATAGGCCGTGGCGGCCACGCCCTTTTCCAGCTGAGCATTGGTCACCGTTCCGGTGACGGTGACGGTGAGCGTGCCGGCCGCCGGCGTAAAGGTGAGCGACACCCGGTTGCCGGCGCCGGTTCCGTTCAGCGTGCCGGCGAAAGCGCCGGAGAGGGTCACCGAGCCGGTGCCGAAGAAGCTCAGCGTATAGGCGGTGTTGCGCACGGCGACATTCTGGGTGGCGAGTGCCGCCGTGCCGACCAGGAAATTGTTGGTCCAGGAGGTGCCGTTGAAGATCAGCGGCGTGTCGAGGCCGTTGACGAGACGCAGGAATTCCTGGCCGGCCGGGTTGGTATATTGCTGCACCGACCAATGGGCGCTTGCGAGGCCGGAGACGACAGGCGCGCCGGCCGCACCGCCTGCCGTGACGTCGAAGATCTTGTCGCCGGCGGCGGCAAAGAGCCTGTTGCTCACGCCGGAATAGGGAATGACCGTCTGCACGTCGGCGCCAAGGCCGGTGGCGAAGGCGAGGAAGCCGTAGCGGGCGCGGACGCGGTTGGCCTCGGGAAAGAAATTGTCGAGCTGGAAGGCGGCGTCTTCGGGCATATCGGCCATCTCGACATCGGTTCGCCAGCCGCCGATCGGCGCGATCCAGTCTTTGCCTGGCGAAACGCGGCGGGTGCGGCCGTTCGGAGGGACAGGTCTGCGGGTCATGGCGTCACCGTGATCGTGCCGGGCCAATAATTCTCGAATGCCTGTCCCCTCGCCGGCAGCGAAAGGTCGACAGGGCCTGCGGCACGATCGGCGCCGATGGCGGCTTCCTTGGCTCGTTCGAAAGAGGCAAGCTCCTCGCCGTAATCGAGGCCCTTCGCCCGCTTCCAGCGCCAGATCAGCGAGAGTTCGAGCAGCTCTTCGGGAAAGAGCGCCGTGTCGGTGTCGTTAGCCCAGTTGGCGGCAGTGGCCGCGCCGCCGTTCACCGCCACCCAGAAGCCGGAGACATAGGCATATTCGATCGTCTCACCCGCAACATTCGGGTAGACGTCGAGCCTGCCCGCCGCCATGCGCCAGATCTGCGGCACCGGGTTGGCATTGAGGATGGTCTGGCGCTGCCAGGTCTGCGGCTCCACCGGGCCGTTCAGCGCTGAGAGGCGAGAGACGTTCCAGATCCGCGCATTGGCGGCGAAGCGATCCCAGTCGGAAGGGGGCTCGGCCGGCTCGGGGACGGTACCGGTCGCTTGGAATTGCCGCCGCACCATCAGCGCCGACCAGTCATGGGCCCGCATCAGGTCGCGGCCGGCGCGGGTGGAGAGGATGCGCAGCTGCATGATCTGCGGATCCGCCGACGACATGACGGCCGTCGGCGGATCGAGGTCGATCTCCGCGCAGACGTTCTGAATGATGGTCAGCAGCGACATGCGGGCGATCTCCGGTTGAGGTTTCGAATGCTGGTTCAGGCGGCGCGGCTGCGGCCCTTGCCCTCGCCTTCCCTGTCGAGCGCCTCGAAGCGCAAGGCCATTTCCTTCATCTGCTCCTGCAGCCGGCCGACCTCGCCCTTCAACCTTTCGTTTTCGGCGGCAAACGCGGAAGCGGCGCTGGAGTTCTCGGCCGTTGCAAGATAGGCGCGAGCAGCCGCGGTCAGCTCGTTGGCGCCCATGCCGACCTTCTGTTTGGCCGTGTCGGAGAGGGCGGCGAGCTGCTCGACGGTGTAGATGTTGATCGCCTCCAGCTCCTTGATCTGGCTCGGCTTCAGATAGGGCCATTGCGCAAGCGGTGTGCCGGTCAGCTGCTCGCGAGCGGCGGCGCCGTCCTTGAAGCGCTTATAGGCGTCGGCAAAACGCTGTTTGTCATTGTCGGTGACCTCGCGATAGACCTCGGTGTGCTTGTCGCCTGCGATGAAGATGCGGACGAATTCCTTGTCGGCAAAGATCGGCCGGCCCTCCTTCTCGGTCAGAAAGGTCTGCTCGACCGGCTCGAGGCTGAAGGAGGCATAAATTCCGGTGTTGCTGTCGGGCATGGTGCTTGCTCGCTGTTGATGGCGGGGAGATTTGGATGGACGGTGGGAGCGCCCCTCCTCGTCATCCACGGCCTTGTGCCGAGGATCTGCTGCAGATGCTCGGGACAAGCCCGAGCATGACGAAAGAGAGGTCGGAGCAGCAGTCTCAACAGGCGCCGAAGCGCCGATTGACTGACGTGGTTTAGTTCACCTTCGACAGGAACGGCCGCATCAGCGTCGCCTCCAGCACGCCGGTCGCCGTGATGGTGATGCCGGTGCCGTTGGCGGTGGCGTTGGCCGAGAGCGTGATGCTCTGGACGACGCCGTTCGGGCTGTAGGTGATGCCCGCAATCGTCGTGCCACCCGGAATTCCGGTGCCGGCAACGGCCGCGCCGATGAACGGACCGGACCCGGCATTGAGGCCGGAGAGATTCGTCAGCACGGGAGAACCGTTGACCGTCGTTGCCGCAAACGCCTGGTTGGCGGCAGCAAAGTTGACGTTGGCAATCGCTTTGGTGCCGACGGTCGCCGAGGCAGGCGCGCTTGCCTGGCCCGCCGTGGTGGTCGTTTCGGCAACGACGAGGGCCGCCGTTGCACTCGCCACCTGGGCCGGCGCCTGGCCGTTGCGCTGCAGCCAGACATAATAGGTGCCGGGCTGAAGCGTCACGGCGCCAACCGGCCCGCCCGTCAGCGTCGGCGGCTGGGCCGCACCGGAGAAAACGCCGCAGCGCTGGCCGACGACGGCGGCGGCCGTGGTCAGCAGCGCGGCGACATAGTCCCGGCTCCACTGAAACCATTGGCCGGGCTGCAGGGTCGTCTGAGAGGCCAGCACCAGCTGGCAATAGACCCATTCGGATTCACGGTCGCCGCCGGCGATCGCGCCGAGGGCGAAGTTCGGTCCCGGAATGCCGGAGCCGGCGACGATCGGGCCTTCGACGACGAACGGGTTCGCGCCAAGACGATCGGTCTGAGAAGTTGCGATGGTCATGGATGTTGATCCTTTCGTTCGATCAGGCGAACAGCACGCCCTGCAGGAAGGCGTTGTTCATGGTGAGGTTGCCGGCAAAGCCCATCAGCTGCACGAAGGCATCCTGGTTGGTGTTCATGCGTTCATCACCGATCAGCGCCATGTCGCGGTCGCGGTGCGGCCGGTAGAACAGGTATTTGGTGTTGAGGAAGAACATCTGGTTGAGAGGCGCACCGCCGCCGAAGCCGCCGTCGAAGATCACGTCGGCGCCCATATATTGCAGCGACTGGAAGCCGGCCATGCCCTTGTCGGCCGAGGTGATGCGCTGGATCGCCTGCAGCGATTCCCAGTAGAGGCGGAAGAAGTTGTTGTCGGCAACGACGAGATCGGGCGCGTCGGAGCCGCGCACGCAGGACATGTAGAGCCGGTTCATGTAGCTCTGGATGTTGGCATTGGTGGCGGCCGCACCACCATCGGCGGAGGCGGAGAATTTCTGGTTGCGCCAGAAACCCCAGGTGGCGCGCGAGATGCCGCCGACCGTGCCGGAGGTCGGCGAGGTCGAGATCAGGAGCTGCAGGCCGCCGATCTGCCGACCGCCATCGGCCGTGCCGTCGGAATAGCAGTCGAGCGCGATATTGTTCTTCAGCGTCGTCTCGGCATTCTCGATGCGCTGCTCGAGCAGATCGAGGATCGCATCCTCGCCGGAGTTCTGCAGCTGTTCGAGGCCGGACATGGAGACGGCAACCGCGGCCTGCTTCAGGTCGTATTCGGCGGCGGTGATGACGTCGGAGGGCTGGACGTTGAGGATGTCGTAGCCGGAATAGCGCTTGAAGGTGCTGTTTTCCTGATACTGCAGCTCCTGGACGATGGTGCGACCGCCGGAGACGGGCTTCTTGCGGCCGCGGCTGTTGAGACGGGTGAGAAGACCGTTGTTCTTGGTCACGTCGTCGGCGACCGTGCCGCTGCGGTTGCGCAGCGTCGTGGTGACGATTTCAGAGAGGTTGGGCGAAATGGGCATTGATCATTCCTTTGATCAGACTTGACCGCGCGCGGAACGCATGGCGTCGCGAAGCGAGTCTCGGATTGACGTGGGCTGGCCTCTTGCCGCATCGCGGGTCGGGCCCGGAGCGGAAGATCCAGAGATGGATCGCGAGGCCCGGCGGGCTTGATCTGCCGCTGCGGCCCTCTGGGCTTGCTGCTGGTGGACGAAAGCCGGCGCAGTCTGGCTGATCAACTGCTGGCGGATGTCCGGACGCATCCAGCATGCGGCGTCGTAGGCGTCCTGAAGTGTCGATGCTCGCCCCGATTTGATGAGGGCGACCATGTCGTCGAGAACGTCTTCGGCATGGGCATTTGCCGGATCGGAAAGAAAGGCATCGACCTGAGTTTCGGTATCCCTCTTCCTCAAAACATGTTCGACCGTGGCCTCGACATTGATCGGCCCGGTCTGGCCCTGCTCATGGCGTTGCATCGCCTCCCCTGCCCGGCCGTTGACCAGGGCGTGAAGATTGACGCCGGCCACCTTGGCGACGTGAAGCACGGTGTTGACGGGATCGCGGATCAGCGCGTTTTCCCACTCGATCGCCCGGCGCATAACATCGGCATGGGTCATGCCGGCCTGGCGCACGATCGGGGTGAACTCCTCGAGCCCCTTGTAATCCTGGAGGACGCGGAAGCCGCGATCGACCTCCTGCTCGCGTTTGGCGATCGCCGCCTGCACTTCGCCGGGCAGGCTTGAAAACTGCGCTTTGGCCTCCGCCGACCAGCCGGGCGGCACCCGGTTACCGGGGACGGCGGACTGCTGGCGACTGTCAATCTCGCCTGTCTGCTGTGGGCCACGAGCCCCCGGGGCCGCCTGCCCTGTCCGGGCAGCAGCGGCCTGCTCCTGCCCCTTGGGCAGGAAGCGGCCATTTTCGCCGTCGCGCGGCTGGCCCGGCAGATCGCCCGGCCCGCCTTCGACAGTGTCGATCGCCGCCTTCAGGCTGTCGCGGACGCTGACCGGCTTTTCCGAGCCAAAATCTTCGCTGCCGTTGCCGGCCTCGTTCAGGTCTTCCATATCCATCTTGGGATTTCCTATTTCGGGGATTGATGCCCGTTCAGGTTCAGGCGTTGTATTCGGCGTAGACCCGCCGCAATTCGTTGCGGATCGCCTTTCGGTCCGTCTTCGGCTTTTCGATCGGCTGCGGCTTCTCATTGCCGATCTCGACGACGCCGGCCGCCTGATAGGCGGAGCGCAGCTTGGCTTTCGAAGTGTAATGCCGGCCGTCATGCATCGACTGGATCTCGATGTTGTCGCTGACGAAATGCGGCGCGGGCAGGTCCGACCGCGCGAGGTTTTTCACCGGCATGCAATTGTGCGGCCAGGCGTCGAGCGCGTGCCAGCCGCCGCAGACGCGGCAATAACGTTCTCTCATGCTGTTGCTCCCGGGCTTATTGATAGCTCGCGCGCATCTGGTCGATCGCCTGCGCCGCCGCCTCGCCGCGCGCCTGTTCCAGCATGGCGCGATGCTCGATCTCGGCTTGCGCCACGCCAAGGTCGGCTTTCCGCTGTTCGGCACCGGCCTTCACCTCAGCCGTCTTCAGCTTGAGCATCTCGGCGGGCGAAGGCTGCGGCTGCGGTTCCGGTTTCGGCGCGGTCGCAGCCTGGGAAAGCTGGGCGCCCACCTGCTCCAGCGTGCTTTCCAGCTGACGGCCGGCCCGGAAGCCGCGGGCGGCAAAGAGCAGCGTCTCGACCATGACGGGGACGAGCATCGGGTTCTGCTGCGCCATCGCGCCCGCCTGCTGGATGAAGCCGCCGACCATCTGGACGAATTCCATGCGCCGCTGCTTTTCGGCGTCCTCGTCGGGCTCGATCGTCGAATCCGTCTCGATGTCGATCTGGAAGCCGCGAATGCTGTCGTTGCGCAAGAGCTGCACCACCTCGTCGATCGTCGGCTGGCCCATCATCCGTTGCAGCTGCGGCGACAGTTCCGGCGGCGTCATTGCGGGGGGCGCCTGCGCCGGCTGGCCCATCTGCTGCGCCCGCATGGCCGCCTGCCCGGCCGCCATCTGCATCTGCTGCAGCTGCCTCTGCACCTGCTGTTTCTCCGCCATGCTCGGCAGCTTGATGCCGCTGACCAGCATCAGCGTTTCCGGCTGGAACTGGTCGCAGATGATTTCGCCGGCAAGGCGGATAATGTCGCGGGCAAAGCGGGCGAGCTCGGCCTGGCGGTCGCGAATGCGGATCGAGCCCCACTGGCTCTTGATGCGCTGCGCCGTCGCCGTCTCCGAGGCTTGGGTGTCGCCGCGCACGATGTCCGATATGCCGGTGATCTGGTAGACGTCCTCGATCAGCTGCTTGCGCGCCGCCATGCAGGCGACGATCACCTTCTGCACCTCGTCGATCGGCAGCGTCACGACAGCTTTCGAGCCGCCCTTGTCGGTGAAGGCAGCCCATTCCGGGATCGGCACCATCACCATGTCGTTGTCGGGCCGCATCGCCTTCTCGATCGCCGGCGAGATGGCGCCGTCGCCGGAGGGATAGAAGACTTTCAGCCGCAGCTGATCGGTCAGCTTGTTGATGCGCCGGGTCAGAAGATCGATTTCATCGCATTGCTGCTGATAATAAACATAGTCGGGAACCGGGATCAGCGAGCTCGTCGACATCGTGCCATAGGCCGGGCGCGGGCAAGGCCAGAAATGCGTCAGCTCCAGCGGCGGCTCGGAAACTTCGAGCGCGACGGGCGAACCGTCAGCGATCCAGATGGTATAGTTCTCGCTCTTGCACCAGATCTCCCAGACATGGGTCCTGCCTTCGTTTTCGGCGCGCTCGGCCTGGCTTTCGCCCTTGCGGGCACCGGCAGCCTGGGCCGCGCCTGACGCCATCGCCTCACGGCCGAAGCGCTTTTCCATCTCCTCGCCGCTCATCGGCACGCGCCGCGCCACCCAGGTGACATCCTTCCAGCGGCGGGCCGGCGAATGCAGGAAATCCGACCAGTGGACATAGTCGATGCAGACGCGCTCGTCGGCAATCGTTTCGAGGGCTGCGCCCAATCCGCCGGGCAAGCCGTTTTCCGCCGCCGGGTCCGAGGGCGCCACACCCATGTCCAGCGGCTCGAAATCGGCCTCATAGCGCAGCCACACCGTGCCGCGGGCGCAGAGCAGGAAATCGTCGCGCACCGCCCGCATGATCGAATCGAGATCGGCCTCGTCGCCTGTATAGGCGAGATTGCGTTCGACGATTTCCGAAGCGATGCGGGCGACGGGTTCGGCATCCTTGAAGCGGCGCTCGACGACCGGCTGCGGCACGCGGGCATAGACGGCCGGCTGCAGCACCGCGGTATTGGCCCAGAGCATCGGGAAGCGGCGCTTGGCGGCGCTCGTCTGGTCCGCCTGCTGGTCGAGATAGATCTTCTCGATCTTGACGCAGCGGTCGTGCCAGGACTTGAAATAGCGCTGGGCGCGTTCGAGCTCCTGCTGCCAATGGGCGCCGACCTTTGCCGGATCCCAGTGCTGCCCGCCTTCCAAAACCGTCGTCTCGTCTTCCATCAAACACGCTCGCTCTGTCCCGGAGTGGAATCGGCAAATTCGTTGAATGTCATGGTCTGGAATGTCGGCAGCGGCTTACGCTCGGGCTTCAGCGGTTCGGGCGCCAGGCCAGTGAAGATGATCGCCAGGCCGCCGAAAGCGTCGGCGCCGTGCGAAGCCCAGTTGTGCAGTGGCACGTCGCGGAAGACGCCGAGATCTTCGTCCCAGTCCTTGCGGTAGTTGCGCAGGCATTTGATGCCTTGGGCGCAGCCGGCCTGGTCGAATTCGACTTTTGCCAGGATGCGCCGGGTGCCGTTGATGCGGTCGTGGACATAGGCGCGCTCGACCTTGCGCACCGTGCCGAGGCCGCGCGCCCTGACCTCTTTCAGCATGATCTCGATGCGGGTCATGCCGCCGCGCGTCCATTCCCTGACCTTGATGTCATGCGGCATGTTGTGGACGCCGTAAACATAGTCCTGTTCGGCGGCGCGCCGCTCCAGCTCGTCGAGCATGCCGTCCATGCCGGTGCCGGTATGCTCGAAATAGCCGATCATCCTGACGCGGCCGGGCAGTACCTGGAACAGCCAAACGCTGTTGGTGTCGTCCATGCCGATGTCGGAGATGGTGTGGACGGGATAACCTTCCACATGCGGGAAGACACCGATACGCTCCTCGGCGTCGGCGATCGCCATCTGGTCGGCATAATAGGCGCCTTCGACGCTCGCCTCGAAAGCTTCATCAGGCGTCGAGGGATATTCGCGCTTCATATCGCCGAGCTGGATCTCGGCCTTCTTGACGTACCAGGCCTTCTGCCCCGCCGTCAGCGTGATCCCCTGCTCGGCAAGCTGACGAAAATATTTGACGAAAACGTCGCTGATGATGACACCCTCAGGGGCGATCGAATATTGCGGTTCCTTCCACCATGGAAAGAAGTGGAACTTGAAGTCGAGCTCGGTCAGCTCAAGCGCCTGGCGCTGCTTGACCTGGGCATCCTCGCAGAGTGAATAGAAATGCCCCTCCTGACCTTCCGCCGTGCTTTCGACGAAGACCATCTGGCCGGCCTGCACCGTGTTCAGGGCGCCGGTCCTGACTTCCCGCGCCTTGTCGGGATATTTGGCGCAGAGCTTTCCATATTCGGAAATATGCAGATATTGCAGCGTGCCCGAGCGCAGCGACGTGCCGACGCGGATGCTCGAATTATTGGAGAGCAGCAGTTCGCTCTGGTTGGTCCTGACGACAGGTACGGCGTTGCGGATGCCTTCGGGCAGATTGTCATAGGGATATTTGATCTTGTCCCGAAAGATCGTCTGCACGTCGCCGAGCGTATGGGCGATGGTGCCGGCCCTGATATCCCGGTTGAAGACGCAGGCGTCGAGCATGAAGATCTGGATGAAGGTGGTCAGCCCCAGCTGGCGGGCCTTCAGGAGCACGTTGAGATAATGCATCTCCTCGAAAAGGCTCGTCTGCATCATGTTCATTTCGAACCTGACGCGGCGGCCCGCCTTGTCGGTGATCCAGTAGAGATTGTTCAGCCGCCAGCGCCAGTCGGAAAACTGGTCAACCGCCGCCTGGAAGTCCGCGCGTCCTGCCATTGACCGCCTCCAGCAATTGCGAGACCTCGCTCGTTGCGCCCTGTTCAGGCTCCATCTTGGCGCCGTATTTCTTCGGTCTGAGCTTCTCGGCCACCCACTGACGGGTGGCGATGCGCAGCTGCGAACGCCGGATCGCCTCGCCGTTCTCCTGCCAGCCGGTGATCTCGCCGGCCGCATTCTTCTTTTCGATCCAGTCGTCGCTGCTGTTGTCGGCGATTTCGACCATCTCGTCGACAAAGCTGTCGGCCATGATCTCGCGGGCCAGCGCATAGCGCGCCCGGAACGCCGCCTTGTCCTCGTCCGCCAGCCAGGAGAGCACCGTCGATTTCGCCGGCATGTCCTCGTCCCGGCAGATGGAGCGCAGGCTTTCCCGGTCGGCGATGCGCGCGCAGATTTTCTCCGCCAGCGCCTGGCTGAACTTGCTCGGTCTGCCCATCGATCCGTGTCTGACGCTCAGAACAAGGCGATAATGTTGGAGGCCGTGGTCCCGGTCAGCGCCACGATCGCCGCATGAACCGGCAGGATCGTCCCGGCCGGCACGCTCTTGAAGACGACCGGATCCACATCCCGCCGCGGCGCAATCGCCACATCACCGGCCGTGCCGATATAAAGCGCCCGGGCGCCGACAATCGCGGTATCGTTCGGCGTCACCACCGCGGCCCGCGAGGCCGGAGCAATCGAGGGATCCATTGTAAGTCTCCTTATGAGAGGTGGATGTCCTGCCAACACGGCCGCGTCGGGCGCTGCTACGCTCGATATGGCCAAGCGCGCTCCCCCACCCTCCGTCTCCCAGGACTTGACCTGAGATCCATGCCCGCCGCTGGTGGAGCCCAGCCGTGGATACCAGGGTCAAGCCCGATCCTCCGGTCAAGCCCGAGGAGGACGGAGCAAGGAGTGAGCGCTGTGCCAAGCTGCGTGGTCGATGACGCCGGCCGGAAAGCCCTGCCGAATGACGCACGCCATCGAAGCGTCGCCGGCCTTCACCGCCGGCATCACCTCTGAATTCAAATCTCGCAGCTTGGATTTACGGTAGGATTAAATGATCCGCTGGGGGGTGATCAAGGACTTTGTAGCGCAGAAATTGCCTTCGACGCCGGCTCGGAATTGGCGGAGAAAAATTGGTCAAACGTTGGGCCGAACGTCCCTCCACCCTCCGTCATCCCAGGGCTTGACCAGGCCTGACCCTGGGATCCATGGCCGCGACTGGTGGAGACCAGCGTGGATCCTCGGGTCAAGCCCGAGGAGGACGGAGCAAGAGGTGAGCGCTGTGCAAAACCCACGGTGATATTCGATGCCGCTGGCCGGAAAGCCCTGGCGAATGACACATGCAATCGAAGCGTCGCCGGCCTTCACCGTCGGATCACCTTTGCATTCAAATCCCGCAGCTTGGATTTGCGGTAGGACTAAACGATCCGCCGGGGGGTGATCAAGGACTTTCAAGCGTAGAAATTCACTTCGACGCCGGTTCCGAATTCGTCAAGCGTTTGGCGAAAACGTCCCTCCACCCTCCGTAGGTGGTGCAGGCCACTTTCGAAAATCACGCCTCCCCCACCAATTGATAGCAGCAGACCGCCCCCGCTTTGCCAAGCGTCAGCTTCGGCGTACAAATAGCAGCCTGTCGATCACCCGATGGAGGCGTCGGTGAAAACTGCAGGACTTCTTCTTTGCCTCGTCACTTTTCTCGGCGTTCCCTTCTGTGCGGCCCCGGCCGATGCCGAGGAAGTGGTGTGGTTCGAAAGCGCGCCGGTGAAGCTCAGCCCGTTTCGCATCCGCAAGGCCCTCGAACAGGGAGAAATTCTCTCCCAATCGCCGGGCACGCCGCTGCTCGGCTATTTGTCCCGCCCTGACGGCGACGGCCCCTTCCCGGCGGTGGTCCTTCTGCATGGTTGCGATCACCTGCGTTTGAGCGTCAAGGAGCTTTGGCCGAAACGGCTGGTCAAATGGGGCTATGTCGTGCTTGTCGTCGACAGCTTCACCACCCGCAAGCTCGACGATGACTGTCGAATCGCTCTTCCCGAGCAGGTCTTCGATGCCTATGGCGCTCTGGATTTCTTGTCGAAATCGAGCTCCGTCGATATCAGCCGCGTCGCCTTGATGGGCTTTTCGACGGGCGCCACCGCGACGCTCGACGCAACAAAAACCGAGGGAAACGAGCAGCTTATGGAGCACAAGTTCAAGACGGCAGTCGCCTATTATCCCGCCTGCGACGCAAATCGGGGCGCTCCGTCAGCACCGACCTTGATCCTGATTGGCGAACGGGACAATTGGAGCCGGGCCGACCGATGCCAGAAGAGCCTTGCCCGCCTTGGCGACGATGGCCCATCCGTTGA
The DNA here is from genome assembly GCF_017948245.1 of Rhizobium sp. NLR16a. Classification (NCBI taxonomy): domain Bacteria; kingdom Pseudomonadati; phylum Pseudomonadota; class Alphaproteobacteria; order Hyphomicrobiales; family Rhizobiaceae; genus Rhizobium; species Rhizobium sp. NLR16a. Next base: position 2,889,305 of record NZ_CP072865.1, read on the forward strand.
GCTCAACGTCTACAAAGGCGCTTATCACGATTTCGACGCCCCGGAGTTCACAATGGGCAAGAGGGTGCTGGGTCATATCGAAAAATACGACCCCGACGCCGCGGCGAAGTCCATGCGCAGCGTCTACGCCTTTCTTCGCAAGTACCTCTCCGAGTAGAGGTTGACTGGCGATCTGCCTCTGCTCATCCGCTAGCCCGAGTTTGGCGCCAACGCACACCCCCAATCTCTGTCATTCCAGGCCTTGAGCCTGGAATCCACGGCCGCCGCCGGTCGATGTCCGCGTGGTGGATTCTCGGGTCAAGCCCGAGGAGGACGGAGCGTGGGTTGAGTTCCATGGGAAATCCGGCGACGTCTCCGGAATGAGGACAGGGCGCCTCCCGATCGTTCCAGCAAACATGCGCCAGCTGTCTGCCGGCCGGGCGCCCCTCCACATCGCTGCCTAAATGTCGCTCGGCCGCCCTGACGTCGCCTGGCTCGCCGAGGACATGAACGCCTCCTCGGCGCTCGGCACTTTCCCCTCCGGCGTCAGATCGTCGACGGCCTTGGGAAGATCGCGGCTCAACCGGCCGAGGATCTCCTGATGCGAGAGGCCGGTATTCCTGGCGATCTCGTCCAGGACATCCGGGCCGAGGGCTGTGGCAAGTTCGCCGTCATTGATGTCGGCATTCTGCCCGCGGCGCACCCAGGATTCCATCTTGTCGCCCTGGCCGTTCTGCTGAAAGGTTTTCAGGAGGTCGCCGAGGCCGCCGCTGACGATGCTGCCGGAGGTCAAGCCGCCGAGAAGACCACCGAGACCCGCGGAGCCGGCCAGTCCGCCGAGGATGCCGCCGAGGCCGCCTGATGGCTGGCCTCCGGCGCCGGCCTGCTGCGGGTTCTGGAAGCCCCGCAGGAGCTCCCGGATCTTGTCCCTGTTCTGGTAACCGGCAACGGCAAGAACGGCGAGAAGCGCCTTCATTTGACCGCTCATCATGATGAAATCCTCCTGTGGTGCTCCGTGGGTTCACGCCAGCCGGAGCGCTGAATGGGCGCAATGTTCACTATCGTGGAAAGCTCCCGCCGGCGGGCGCAAGGCCCCGTGCCGGCGGCATTCACGACTGTCTCAAGGCCGGCTCAGAGTTCCGGGCAGCCGCGCTGGTTGGCGAAGATCATCCGGTCCGGCCCGCGGCGCGTCATCCCCTCGACGACGATGCTGCGAGACGAGATGCGGACGATGTGGGCCCGGCGCAGGCCTTCGCTGCGGGCGATGTCAAGCGCATCGTCGGGATCGCAGCGGCGCGGGCCCCGACGGTCGTAGCGGTCGTAATCGCGATTCCGGTCATAGACGCCGACGCCGCCGGGACCGATGCGCAGTTCCATATCCTGGGCGGCGGCAATCGTCGGTGCGATCGTCAGGCCGGTCATCGAGGCCAAGCCAATCAACACGAACTGAAGAGACTTATGCATGGATTCCTCCCATGGCCTTTATTGCTTATCGCCATACCAACATCGCCGTCGGGATTTTGTTCCGTAAGGTTGGAGGAGCGGGCCCAGGGGAGAAGCAAGAGCCTGCACGGCAGCGCGGAGCCGCTCATCGTGATCAGGCTTGATGCTCCAGCCAGGCGACAGCGAAGCTGCAGATTGAAGCCGCATCGACCAGCACCGATGGCGCGTCTCCAACCAGGCCCTGCGCGCCCTGCCCGCCGGCAAGAAAGGCACTGACGATCCCGGCGAAGTAATCGCTTTCGAAGCCGGCCACGACGGGATCGCCGGTGTCGAATTCCTCGAGCATGCGCCACACCACGCCGGCCGGCGTGGCAAAGGGCACCTCATAGCGGCGCAGGCGCTTGTTCGGGATCTCAGCCAGGTGCTCGGCATGGTGGAGAAGTGTCATCGTGTCGAGCGGGGCTCCGGCCATGAGGACCTTGCCGCCGGCCGCCACGAGTTTGGCGAGCGGCGAGCCCTCGCCATAGCCGTAATCGAGCGGATGATCGGCAGTGAGCCAGTCGGCCCTGGCGCCGATCGCCGCGACCGAGGCGCCGGGATTGCCGCTGCGCCGCGCCCCTGGCGTCGTTCGAAGGAATTCCGGGAATATGCCGTTATCGCGGATCGCCCGGGAGGTCGTGGGGTCGAAAGGCGCGATATGGTCGCGCCATTCGAAAGGAACGCGGCCGTTCTCGTCGAGCAGTTCGTCATAGGCGCCGTTCCAGTCCGTATAGGCGGCGATGGTGCCCGACGGGCCGACGACATCGCTCAGCGCATCGATGAACATGTCGGTGCCGTTCAGCAATCGCCCCAGCCTGCTCATGGCGGCATGAACCATCACCATGTCGCCGGCGTGAAGTCCGAGCTTCTCCAGATCCTGGCTGAGCGAGAGACGGGTGTGAAAGTGCGGAGCGGTCATCGGCCAACGATCATCAGGACGTGGCCCGGTGTCAATGCTCCCGGGCGGACTTCAGGACACCCTTGCTCGCGACGCCCTGCTGCCGCTCACGCGCCTCCTGCCTCCGCGCCGCGGTGAAAGCGCGGAACTCCAACCGTAGCCGGGACGATCGCAATCGGTCGCTGCTGGCTATTTTCGAGAGGAAGCAGCATCTCTTCCGCCAGACTGTCGCAGCCATGCAGATCCACAACGAGGACTCCATTTCGTGAACCACCGCTTTCAACGACATGAAGCTGATGGTCATCGATGACGGTCCGTGGAGCCTTCCTGGGGCCGACCGGTATGGATCCTCTACCGCCGATCGGTTCCGCCGAGGCCATCCTTGCGATCTATGAAAGCTTCGGCTTCATCCACCACGCGTTCCTTGATGGCATCATGAGCATCGGACGCAACGTCCACGGCCTTGTGATAGACTTCCGACGCTACCTCTTTGCCTTGCGCGACGACGTCCTGGGCCTGATGGCTGAGGCTATCTCTCGTGCTATCTGCGGCTTCGCCGACCAACTCATCCTCGGTATCGGTATGGGGCAGCGCCGCGCCGATCGCTGCACCGACCGCGAAAGCCAGGGCACCGCCGACGAGCGGCTGGTCGCGGAAATGGGTGAGGATCGCCTCGTTGAGTTTGCTCGTTTGCTCTTGAAGACTGGTCGCCGCCGAAGAGGACCGGCTCGACAGCGAGCTCGCCGCGTCAGACGCACGGGCGCTGAGGTCGCTCGCGGCGCTTTTCGCCTGCTCCCATTTCTCCGCCGCCCAGCCGGTTGCCGCGTCGAGCATTGCACCAGTCTCGTCGGTTATCTGATTGATCTGTTTTCCGCTAGCGTCGGCGAAGCCGCGATAGGTCTTGCCCGCCTCGTCCATGAAATGGCCGGCACGACCTCCTGTTTCGTCTGTCAACGCTTTCAACCTCTTGCCGGATTCATCGGCAAAATGGCTGTAACGGGCTCCGTTTTCCATTGCCGGCGGACCAATCCGGCGAACCCGTCCAGTCGCCGGGTAAAGCGGGTATTCAGGATCCTTGCTCCAGGTCGCCGTGTCGCCTGATGAAGGACTGCCTTTTGCCATGAGCCAGGCGAGGCTCACGCCCATCAGCGCGACCGGCAAAGGGTTCGCCTTGAGGGCGTGGCCAAGATTGCTGACATACTCTGCGCCGCCGCTTCCCTTGGCATATGCGATGACCTCATCGATGAGCTGGCCCGGCGACATCCGTTCCTGAATCGCGTCAATCCGATCTCCTATGCGGCGGCGGTCTTGGTCGATCTCCCACTGAAGCTCGGCCGATGATTTTTCCGTTGAATTTTCCATCAGATTTTGTCCTTCACAACATCAACGTCGCGGCGAAGCGAAGTCGCAGTACGATCCAGTTTCATGTTGTTGGCGCGAAGCGCGGCGAGGCCCCGGGAGACCAAGCCCCAAGCGATCCCGGCAATGATGATGCCGACGATTAGAGAGGCGAGCGCACCTGCAGTGGTTTGGGTAAAACCCTGTGTCACGAGGAAGGCCGCGAGACCGCCGACAAGCGCACTCAGCAGGACGCCGACTGCCCCGATCGCCAGGACCAATCCGAATAGGAGAATTTCCACGCCGCTGAGCGCCCGCGAAAGTTTTTCCGAAGCTTCCGTCTTGGCAAGATCGATTTCCTTGCGGAGCAGGCCGGTGACATCACCCACGAGGCCACTGACGAGCTCGGAAAGGGGTGTGTTCTCTGAAGATTTAGCCATTGTTCCCGCCTCCGGTCGTTGCGGTGCCGGGGCGCAGGCCAATCGATGGCTCACGCGGCGCGGCAACTGTTTGCCTTTTCGCGGAGGCTGTCAGGAAGCGGCTTGCCGCCAGGCCTGCAAGTGCGGCGATCCCGAGAAAGGCGAGCGGTTGCTTGCGCCCGAAATCCTCGGTCATGGTGGCGATTTCGCCGATGTCCTTGCCTTCCATCCGCCGAGCGACAGTCTGCACGCTCCGCCCGATTTGCCTGGCGTATCGCCCGACCTCGGCCTGACCGGAGCTTTCCATTTCGGCGCCGGCTTTCTCAAGTGCCGTTGCAACGCCGCGGACCTGGCGAGCAGCGAAGCTGGTGCGTTCGGAAATGACGTCCTTGGCTTTCTCGACGGCCGTGTCGGCGCCTTCCTTGATCGCTTCCTTGGCGGTGGAAATGTCTTCGCTCACCTTCGCTTCCAGATCGGAAACGGACGTGCGCATTCCCGGCGAAGAACCAAAAGCTGGGGATGAGGACGGTGTCTGCGCCGTTGCGCTTCTTCCTGCCGGATCTGTGAAATCGTTTTGCATGTCTAACCTCCCATGTCGTGGCGGCGACTGCCGCAGCCCCGAACCACGGGTGCCCCGCTTTGTTCCGCGAATGCCAAACGTTCCGCTTCGGCATGGCTCAGATCTGCGACTGCAATGAAGCCGCGCCGTCCTCGGCTCCTTCTTGATCTTTGGCAGGCGTGACAATGGACGCTGCGACGTAACGCTCCTCCCTGTCGCCATCGTTGAAGTAGTAGACGGCGAGCAGGGATCCCTCCCCGCGTTTTACCATTCTGGGATAACCGAGATCAGCCGTGCCGCCGTCGCTGCGGATGACCTTCTCGGCGCCCCATGTCTCGCCGTCATCGAAACTCATGCGCATCCGGATACCAAATGGCGGATCACGATAGCCGTAGACGAGCAGCAGCATGCCTTCGATGCGTCCGAGCGCTGGCGGGTTGCCATTGCTGCCGGTGTCGCCGACAATGCAGCCTTTCCGTGTCCAGGTCTTCCCTTCGTCGTCGGAGGTGAAGGCTTCTATCCAACCCTTGCCACCGCCCCTCCCCATGCAGCGCGTCAAGGTCAGTATGGCGCCACCGGAAAGTGCCGCGGATGCCGGCATGATCGAATAGCCCTCAGGTTCCGGGCCGACAAATCCTTGCAGGACGAAGCTGCGCCCGCCGTCCGCAGTGCGCGCGCAGAACACCCTGCCTTCCGAACCGTCCTCTTTGGAGGTGCTGAGCATGAAGAGCGCATGTTCCCTGCCAAGAGGCACGATATCGGTGCGCGCCGAGATCGGAAGGTGCAAACCGGTGAAACGATACGGACCCTGCCATGTCAGGCATCGATCCCGGCTGACATAGAACCAGCTGACCGCGTCGCCCTCTACATCGGTTCTGGCGCACATGACGATCGTCTCGGGATCGAGAAAGTCTATGGGTTCATCCAGACGGCCGAGGTCATCACCAACCGACAGATGCGGACGGATCTTGAGATCGGCGTTCAGGTGCTCATCGGCCGAAAGCGAGAGCCCACCGGGCACCCGGCCGCAGAACGGCTCGTCCATCCATGTCAGTCCGCCGTCCAGGCTGCGTGCCTGCCAGGGGACGAATGGATAATCACGGTCCAGTTCGTGCAATTCCCCCTTCGCTCCGAGTTTGCCGCGCGCGAAGACGACAACGATTTCCTCACCCCAGGACCAGAAACCATAATTTGCCGGCCAGGCTGCGAACTCGCCCTGTCTCCTGTAGATTTCAATATGGCGGAATTGCATGTCCATGGAGGCTTCCGCTGTCATAGGGTCTCGACTGGAAGTGCGCGCACGAGCAGTTCATCCTGGCCGAGCAGCCGTTCGAGTTCGCGACGGTATTGGCGCCACCACGCCCGATCGAGACTGCCCACCATGACTTCGATCACGATGACGGTATCTTCTTCAGTGCCCTCGTCATTGGACCAAAGCCCTTTTGCGGGGGAATTGAGATAGGCCGTCACACCGCCATGGCGCTCCGTCATCTCGCGCTGAATTGTCGCGATAATGTCTCCGATGTCGACCGTCGCTTGCGGCGCTGCCGGAATAAACAACTGAATCAAATGCATGTGGAATTCTCCTCGTCTCGCAAACTTCGCAGGTCTGACGAGGTTCCAGCCCGGCTCTAAATCTGGTGCGATGTCATGGTGTCGGCTCCGCGCCGAAATCGCCGATATCCGTCGGACAACAAGGAAAGCGGCAGCAGGCGGTGGTCGCCGTCGTGCAAGGTGCTCCGGCCGCGGTGGCGAGCCCAGACGCAATGTGCAGTCACAGGGCTGATCAAGCATCCCTTTTCAGATCCCGAAGACAGATACCAATTAGTCTTGACTCATCAATTAGTCACGGCTATTGTGTTTGCATGATCGAGACCACCCCAATTACGAGCGTCATGCGCGCCCTTGCCGATCCCACTCGGCGGGCCGTGTTCGAGCAGATCGTCCTCTCCAAGGAGATCACCGTCGTCGAACTGACACGGGCGAGCACCGTCACTCAGGGCGCCGTCTCGCAGCACCTCAAGGCGCTGAAGCAGGCGGGCCTCGTCGCCGAGCGCCCCGAGGGCCGCAATGTCTATTACCGCGCCGAGCCCGAAGGCCTTGCGCCGCTTGTGGACTGGATGAGCCATTACGGCACCTTCTGGCGCGAGCGTTTTGCCGATCTCAGAACCTTGCTGAAGGAAATCGATCCATGACCGACACCGCATTGAAGCCCGACACGCAGGAGATTGTCGTCGACGAAGTGTTCCCGCACGCGCCGGAAACAATCTGGAAAACGCTGACGTCAGCCGAGTTGATGGGCCGCTGGCTGATGATGCCGGCGGGCTTCGAGCCGGTCGAAGGCAAGCGCTTCACCTACCAGACGACGCCGGCCGGCGCCTGGGACGGCACCATTCACTGTGAGGTGCTGGAGGTGAAGCCGAATGAGCGTCTCTCCTATGCCTGGAAAGGCGGACATGCCGAGAATGCCGGCTACGGCTCGCCGCTCGATACCGTCGTCACCTTCCTTCTCTCCAGGACGGAAAACGGCACACGGCTGCGTCTCGTTCATTCCGGCTTCCTGCTTCCGAGGAATGAAACCGCCTTCCAGAAGATGGGCGAAGGCTGGAAGAAGGTCGTGAAGAATATCGGCGCCCTCGCCGGCAGCGAGGACTGATCCGGCACCAGCCACATCACAAATTTGTTCAGGAGAAAGCAATGAGCAAGCCTTATACCGGCGGCTGCGCCTGCGGCGCCATCCATTACGAGATCTCGGCCGAGCCGATTGCGATGAACGACTGCCAGTGCCGCGACTGCCAGCGGACGAGCGGCACCGGCCACGGATCCTATCTGACCTTCCCAAGCCGGCAGGCTGTGAAGCTTGAAGGAGAGGCCAGCCACTGGCAGATGGTCGCCGACAACGGCAATGTCAAAACCCGCGGCTTCTGCCCGGCCTGCGGCGCGCCTGTTTATCTGACCTTCTCCTACATGCCCGATTTCTTCACCATCCACGCCGCCAGCCTCGACGAGCCGGAGCGATATCAGCCGCAAATGGCAACCTACACCGTGCGCGGCCTCGCCTGGGATCGGGTCGACCCTGATGTGGCGAAATTCGAAAAGATGCCGCCGATGTGAGGCTGGCGTAGCGCCTCAAAATGGTGCTCTCGGGTGCTTGGTCGCGAGCGGGGAAGGGGCCGCTCACGACATCGTCGCTTGCCCAACAGGGGTCGAGTTTCTTCCTGTCATTGCCGATCCAGCATAAATTGCCTTTGACATTCCGTCGCACAGAATATAACCATTTGGCTATATAGCTAATTGGTGATGCATGGACGACAGGCTTGATGCGATTTTTTCCGCCCTCTCCGACCCCACACGGAGAGCAATTCTGGCGCGGCTTGCCAACGGCAAGGCGACGGTGGCCGAGCTTGCCGATCCGTTCGAACTGTCTCAGCCCGCCATCTCGAAGCACCTCAAGGTCCTGGAACAGGCCGGGTTGATCCGCTCCGGCCGGGAAGCGAATTCGCGTCCCCGCATTCTCGAGCCGGCAGCCTTGAAGACAATTGCAGATTGGATCGCCGATTACAGGCGCTTCTGGGATGAAAGCTTTGATCGTCTCGATGACTATCTGTCCAAGGTACAAGGAAACGAAAAATGACCAATCCAGAGACCGCAACAGACAACAGCCATGACCTGGTTCTCGTGCGAAAGTTCGATGCGCCCTGCGATCTCGTTTTCAGGGCATGGACCGACCCGAAAGCCTTGGCGCAATGGTGTGGGCCTCACGGTTTCAAGGCAGTGGGCGACAGGCTGGAAGCCTGGCCCGGCGGCAAACACCGCGCCTGTCTGATTGCCCCGGATGGAGAGGAGCATTGGGTCGGCGGAAAATATCTGGAGGTCGAGCCGCCGCACAGGCTTGTGTTCACACATGCCTGGGAGACCGGAACCGGCGAAACCAGCCCCGAAACCATCGTCACCATCACCTTCAGGGAAAGCGATGGAGGCACGGAAATGACTTTTCGGCAGAGCGGATTTGCAAGCGCATCCTCACTTGAGGGTCATGAATCCGGTTGGTCGCAAAGTTTCGAGCGATTGAACTCTTTTCTGGGAACCGCCGAAGGGCAAAATCATGGGTAAGGCGACGATGAAGCTCTACTATTGCGAGACGCTCAATCCGCGGAAGGCCTGCGCCGCCGCGCGTTTTCTTCAAGCCGACGTCGAGTTCGTCAGGGTTGACCTGGCCAGCGGAGAGCAGCGCACCGCGGAATTCCTGGCGCTGAACCCGAACGGAAAGGTCCCGGTGCTGCAGGATGATGCCGGAACCTTATGGGAAGCGAACGCCATCATGTGCCGGTTGTCTGACGCAGTCGCGTCGGATTTCTGGCCGCATGACCATCGGCAGACCGACGTGCTGCGCTGGTTGAGCTGGGATGCCAGCCATTTCACCCGGCACGGGGCAACGCTGTGGTTTGAAAGCTTGATCAAGCCGTTGTTCGGCGGGAAGCCTGACCTCGCCCTGATCGAGGATGCGAAGACGAACTTTCGGCTCCATGGCCGGGTGCTCGACGATCATCTGGCCGCCAACAGCGTCGCCGTCGGGAAGACACTGACCGTGGCGGATTTCGCACTGGCAGCTGCACTTCCTTATGCAACCGCTGCCGACATCCCGCTCGCCGAATTCCGGCATATGCAAAAATGGTACGGACGGCTTGAAGAACTGGATGCGTGGCAAAACCCTTTTCCAGCCTGAGAAGCGCGAGCGAAGGGTTATTGCGAGCCTGAGAGGCGTTACCGCAGAGGTAATATTGAAGATTATCTTCGTATTTCGACATCTTCTCTTCAACAACGCTTTGTGCATATATTGACCCTTCGCCGAGAACGTCACGCCGCAACCGGCCGCGGTCGCCGCAAGGCGTCCTGGGAATTGCCAAACCGGCGGGTGGATTCTGTCGTGAGCACCACAAGATACTTGCTGATCTTGCCGCTGATGGCGGTCGTGGCCTACATGGCGATCGTGGCTCTGGTCTATTTTTCGCAGCGAAGCCTGCTTTATCCCGGAGCCGGCGCCGCATCTGGTGCCGAGGATGCGCGTTGGGGCGAGTCGGTCAACATTAGAACGCCCGACGGGGAGAAGCTTCAGGGACTGTACAGCCAGGGCGACAGCGACAAGCCCTGCGTGCTCCTCTTTTTCGGCAACGGCGACCGCGTCGACAATTACGCGTTTCTCGCACAGGCGCTGGCTGCACGCAGGATTGGATTGCTGGCGATTTCCTATCGCGGCTATCCCGGCTCGACCGGCTCACCCAGCGAGCAGGGCCTGCTGACGGACGGCATCGCCGCGTTCGACTGGCTTTCAGCACATGCCGGAAGCGAGATTGTTGTGCTCGGCCGGTCACTTGGCACCGGCGTTGCTGTGAACACGGCCGCGAACAGGCCGGCCGGGGGCGTCATCCTCGTGTCTCCGTACCTGTCGGTTCTGTCGGTTGCGCAGGCGCGCTATCCGTACCTCCCGGCTGAAATTCTTCTCAAGGATCCGTTTCGATCGGACCTCAACATAGGCAAGGTCAGACAACCGAAGTTGTTCCTCCACGGCCGGCTTGATGACAGCATCCCGCTGTCTTCAGGGCAGGCGCTGTACGAGATCGCACCCGAGCCCAAGCGGATGCTGATCTATGACCGCGCGGGTCACAACGATATCTTCAGCGATGGCCTGGTCGGTGACGTCATCCGTTTCGTGGAAGCGCTGAAAGGAAACGGTCCTGGATCCCGTCACGAACGGGAGCCGGTTCTCGGCGAGACCCGGTCTGAGGGCGAAGATCATCGCGGTGGTTCGGCTTCGAATCCATAAGCTCTTTCAACGAGCGCCACACGGATTTCATAACGCGTATACCAGTCTGCCCGGCCCCGGCGTTGCGCTTCGACGTGATCGACGACCGCTTTCCAGGCCCGGATGCTTTCTTCGTCCCTCCAATAAGAGTTGATGATGCCGAACCCATCAGCACGGCGGGCGCTTTCGAAACCCAGAAATCCGGGCTGCTGCTTTGCCAGTTCCACCATCGCAGCGCCGACGTCACCGTAGCCGTCCTCGACCTCCGTTCGTTACGACGAGAAGCAGACGACGTAATAGGGCGGTGCAGGTAAGGTCGCGATAGACATGCCAAAACCTCGTTGCGACGAGTGGACATCTTTGCAACCATCCGTCGTGCGGTCAATTCGCAACCCAATACCGGCACAGGCTACGTCAGCCCCCTTCGCCGTCCCCGACCCCAAGCTGCCGTGGAAATCAATCGAGGCGGCCGCGGAAAAGCATCTCGTTGCCGTGGGACTTACGCATGCGCCGGACGCCAGTGGGGATAGGTGACATAGGCGGTGACGGCGCCCTCCTCATGCGAGCGGATCGTCACGGTCTCGCCCTTCGGCATGTAGACGATCTCGCCCGGCCCGGCGCTGACCGTTCCCGCCTCTGCCGAAATCGAAAGCCGCCCTTCCAGAACGATCATCACGTCGTCGACCGCCATGGTTTCGGTCAGGCTCTGGCCAGGGGCGTAGCGTCCGTAACCGATGGTGATCGGCCCGCCATGCCGCTCATCGACGAGATTGCCGACGAGAATGTCTGCCTCCTGCCCCGGGGAACGCTCCAGCGAAGCGTCGGCGATCGCGAATTTCTGCATCTTCATTGTCTACCTCCATGCCGCCGGCTTAGGTAACGCGGAAATCTCCCGCGCCAAGTCCTCAGCGTGGCGCGATATCCCGCCATTGGAATGATCTGCGACACTCGGAAGGCCTCGCCAGCAAACGAAGGCGCGCTGAAACGAAGTGCTCTGACGCCGGTCCAGCGGCGCGATACGCTGCGCCGGCGGCGAGTTGAGTGGGAATGCACCCCCGCTCTCCGTCATTCCAGGCCTTGAGCCTGGAATCCATGGCCTTGGCCCATCACGCGCCGCGGATCCTGGGCGAACGACAACGAAAGGCGCCGCCCTGCCCTGCGTATCGGATCGACATGGCGCTTGCCGGCCACGCCGCAGAGCCACGAAAGCCTCGACTTCATCGGCGCATGGAGCGGCAGAAGCCGCGTCGTCAGCATCCATTTGCCAGCCTGCAACTGAGCTCCAGCGCATCCAAGGCGTGTGATGATTGACAGAGTTCTACCAAGAAAGAGCTAATTGGAAAGTCCAAAGGATCGGAGCATAGTCCGCCCAGTGGGGTTCAGCGCGCGTGGGAAAAGCGGGACACAGGACTCCTGCGGCCACGCCTCGACGACTTAGCAGGCAACATTGACAGGTTGATGCGGAGGTAGCGTGATGGCGCAGGGCGTCGTTTCTCTCAGCGGGACTCTGACTCAGAATCAGACTTTGGCGGCAAATGTCACCGATGTTGACGGGTTACCGTCAGGGACGGTCATTACCTATCAGTGGCAGCAGAGCAGCGATAACGGTGCCACCTGGAGCAACATAACAGGTGCAGCCACAGCCGCCCTGACCTTGCAGCAGGCTCAGGTCGGAAAGCGGGTGCGGGCAACCGCTGCTTACACCGATGCTTTGGGCAACCAGGAACTGGTTGCCAGCACCACCAATACCGCTGTCGCCAACGTGAGCGACATAGGCGTAGTCGCGATCACCGGTACACCCGTACAAGGCCAGGCCCTGGCCGCCGCGATCTCGGATCTGGATGGGCTCGCCAACGTGGCGATCACCTATCGTTGGCAGCAACTGATCGGAACCACCTGGAGCAACATCGCGAACGCCAACGGTTCAACGTGGACGCTTCAGGCAGCGCAGGTCGGCAGGCAGGTCCGCGTCCAGGTAACCTATACCGATCAGTCGGGAGGAACCGAAAACAATCGAACCAGCCTGGCCACATCCCCGATCGTCGCGAGCAATCCTGCCGGCAACGACATTGGCATCGTCTCCATCATCGGGGCCGCAACTCAAAATCGGACGATCGCGGCTGGTGTTACCGATGTTGACGGGCTCCCGGCCGGGACCATCGTCGCCTACCAATGGCAGCAAAGCAGCAATGGCGGCGGCACGTGGAGCAACATTGCCGGCGCCACTGCGAAAACACTCAGCCTGCAGCAAGCACTGGTTGGGGAGCAGGTTCGAGCGACCGCCACGTACACCGATGCCCTTGGCAACAACGAGACGGTCGCCAGCGGTCCGACGACGGCAGTCGCCAACTTGAACGACGCAGGCGTGGCGACGATCACCGGTACGCCCGTTCAAGGACAAGCCCTGACTGCGGCCGTTACCGACCTCGATGGGCTCGCCAACGTGTCGATCACCTATCGCTGGCAGCAGTTGATCGGGACGACCTGGACCGACATCGCCGGAGCCACCGGTCCGAACTGGACACTCCAGGCGGCGCAGGTGGGCAGGCAAGTTCGTGTCAGGACCACTTACACCGATCAGCTGGGTGGTGTCGAAGCCAACCGGGCGAGCACGCCGACCGCAGCCATTGTCAGTGCCAACAACCACCCGGGTGTGCTTGGCATCAGCGGCACCGCGACGCAAGGTCAGGTGTTGACGGCCGCTGTCACCGACGCGGACGGTGTGCCGGGATCCGTGACCTATCAGTGGCAGCAGAGCAGCAACGGCACCACCTGGAGCAATATCGGTGGAGCGACTGCCAAGACGCTGACCCTGCAGCAGGCCCAGGTCGGCAATTTCGTGCGGGCAACGGCCAGTTACATCGACAACCTGGGCAACAGCGAGAATGTCACCAGCCCAGCGACGCCCTCGGCAGTCGCCAATGTCAATGATCCCGGCGTGATCTCGATCACTGGCATAGCGAGCCAGGGCCAGACCTTGACCGCCAGCCTCAGTGACATCGATGGCCTGCCGGCAAGCGTCAGCTATCTGTGGCAGAGCAGCGACAACGGCACGACGTGGAGTGACGTCGCGGGCGGGCAAAGCCTGACACTGGGCAGCAGTCTCGTCGGCAAGCGCGTGCGGGTCAATGCCACTTATACCGACCTGCTTGGCACTGGCGAGACCGTCGTGAGCGCGGCGACTGCCCCGATTACCTCCGTAAGTTCCAGCCCCGTCAGCCTCTTCACCACCCAGACACCGGCCCAACCCAACTTCACCGACGGGCCTGGAGTGGACTGGGAAGTCGGGATGCGCTTCGTCAGCAGCAATACCGGTTCGATCCAGGCGGTCCGCTATTACAAGGCCCCCAGCGAGACCGGCACGCATGTCGGCCGCATCTGGTCGGCTACCGGGCAGCAACTGGCAAGCGTCACCTTCACCAACGAGACCGCCTCAGGCTGGCAGCAGCAGACTTTGGCAAGCCCGCTGGTCATCAATGCGGGCACCACCTATGTCGTCTCGGTCAATGCCAACAGCTACTATTCGCTGACCTCGAACGGCTTTGCCAACCCGATCAGCAATGGCGGATTGACCGCCCCGGTCGGCGCCGGCGTCTACAACGATACCATCGGCACGTTTCCGACCCTGGTCTACCAGAATGAAAACTACTTCCGCGATGTCGTGTTTTCTGCCGCGGCGGCGAATCCCGACAACCACCCGGGTGTGCTTGGCATCAGCGGCACCGCGACGCAAGGTCAGGTGTTGACGGCCGCTGTCACCGACGCGGACGGTGTGCCGGGATCCGTGACCTATCAGTGGCAGCAGAGCAGCAACGGCACCACCTGGAGCAATATCGGTGGAGCGACTGCCAAGACGCTGACCCTGCAGCAGGCCCAGGTCGGCAATTTCGTGCGGGCAACGGCCAGTTACATCGACAACCTGGGCAACAGCGAGAATGTCACCAGCCCAGCGACGCCCTCGGCAGTCGCCAATGTCAATGATCCCGGCGTGATCTCGATCACTGGCATAGCGAGCCAGGGCCAGACCTTGACCGCCAGCCTCAGTGACATCGATGGCCTGCCGGCAAGCGTCAGCTATCTGTGGCAGAGCAGCGACAACGGCACGACGTGGAGTGACGTCGCGGGCGGGCAAAGCCTGACACTGGGCAGCAGTCTCGTCGGCAAGCGCGTGCGGGTCAATGCCACTTATACCGACCTGCTTGGCACTGGCGAGACCGTCGTGAGCGCGGCGACTGCCCCGATTACCTCCGTAAGTTCCAGCCCCGTCAGCCTCTTCACCACCCAGACACCGGCCCAACCCAACTTCACCGACGGGCCTGGAGTGGACTGGGAAGTCGGGATGCGCTTCGTCAGCAGCAATACCGGTTCGATCCAGGCGGTCCGCTATTACAAGGCCCCCAGCGAGACCGGCACGCATGTCGGCCGCATCTGGTCGGCTACCGGGCAGCAACTGGCAAGCGTCACCTTCACCAACGAGACCGCCTCAGGCTGGCAGCAGCAGACTTTGGCAAGCCCGCTGGTCATCAATGCGGGCACCACCTATGTCGTCTCGGTCAATGCCAACAGCTACTATTCGCTGACCTCGAACGGCTTCGCCAACCCGATCAGCAATGGCGGATTGACCGCCCCGGTCGGCGCCGGCGTCTACAACGATACCATCGGCACGTTTCCGACCCTGGTCTACCAGAATGAAAACTACTTCCGCGATGTCGTGTTTTCTGCTGGATCAAGCGTTGCCTTGCGGGACAACAACACCATCTTCGTCAGTGAAACAGCGGGCGCTGCAACAATCACCGTCGTTCGCACAGGCAGCACGAGCGGGCCGCTGACACTGGAGTACACGACCAACGAGATCGGCGGAGCCGGAGCGGCACAGGCTGGAGCGGACTATACGCCGCCGACCTTCAATGGCCGAGCCAATACCGGGCAAGTTGTTTTCGCGGACGGCGAGAGCAGCAAGACGTTTGCAATCCCGATCGTCAATGACCCCGATGCCGAAGGGACCGAGACATTTTCCGTCGGCATCCAGAATCCCGGGCCTGGTGGCTCGCTGGCAGCGCCGCGGACTGTTCTGGTCTCGATCGTCGACGACGACTCCGCACCCACCATCTCCGTGAGCAATCCGGTCATCACCTTGTCGGAGGCGGCGGTCGCCGCCACGATCACGGTTCAGCGCAGTGGAAACATCGATGCCGCGGCCACCGTTGCATATGCTACGAGCAATGGCAGCGCGATCGCGGGCTCCGATTATACGACAACAACGGGCGTGCTCACATTTGCCGCCGGGCAGGCGATCCAGACCATTTCTGTTCCGCTGCTCAACAACACGACGGCCGAGAGCAACGAAAGCTTCACTGTAACCTTGAGCAACCCGACAGGCGCTGTCCTGGGGAGCCAAACGACCGCGACCGTCAACATCCTGGACGACGACAGCAACCTCGGCAATCTGGTCCGCCAGACCGTGGTGTCCGGCTTGACCGAGCCAACGACCCTGGATTGGACGCCCGATGGCCGCTATATGGTTGTCGCGCAACAGAATGGCGTTGTGCGGGTGGTGGACAACGGCACGTTGAGATCGACGCCGCTTGTCGATTTGTCCAGCCAGGTCAACTATACGCCCGGAGATCGGGGGATGCTGGGGCTGGCAATTCATCCGAACTTCGCGGCAAATCCATACGTCTATCTGCTCTACACTTACGACCCGCCGGAAACTGCGAATGGAACCGGCCTGGCGGGACCTGATACCAAAGGGAACCGTCCTTCGCGTCTCGTTCGGCTTACGGTCAACCCCAACACGATGATCGCCGATCCGGCCAGCATGGTCGTGCTGGCCGGTACCAATAGCACCTGGGCATACACCAGCCGTCCGGATCTCGACAGTACCGGCGCTGTGAACATACCGCCATCGGGCATCGTTAACGGCACCACCATTACCGCCCCTGCAAGCCAGATCGAGGTGGGAACGCAGGACAACGATCCAGATCGCGCCGGAATCCAGAACCAGAATATTCGGGACTATCTGGCGACGGACAGTGACTCCCATTCCAATGGAGCTCTCCATTTCGGGCCTGACGGCATGCTGTACTTCAGCAACGGAGACGGCACGTCTTACAATTTCATGGACCCTCGCACGGTTCGCGCTCAAGACGTTCACAATCTGTCCGGCAAAGTCCTGAGGATAGATCCGATGACCGGCGCGGGCGTTCCGGGGAACCCCTTCTATGACCCCGCAGATCCCAACAGCAATCAGTCCAAGGTCTTCTATTCCGGCGTGCGCAACGCCTATCGCTTCACCTTCGATCCGGTGACCAACCTGCCCGTGCTCGGAGATGTCGGCTGGAACAGTTGGGAGGAAATAAATACCGGTCCCGCCGGATCGAATTTCGGTTGGCCGTATCTGGAAGGTCCCGGCCGAACGGGCGGCTACCAGGATCTCCCTCAGGCGATCAGCTTCTACAACAATGGGAACCGAAACAGTCCTTCCGATCAGGCTGCTGTTTTTCCGCTGCTATCGAGAAGCCACGGCGCGCCTGACGGCGCCTCCGCGATCACGGTCGGGGATTTCTACAACAACGATACCCTGATGTTTGCGGATCTTGTCAATGGAAATGTGTACACCGCAACAATGAACGCAAGCAGGCAGATCACGAACGTACAGGTCTTCGACACCGGCGTCCCCTACCTGGTAGACATCGCGAAGGGACCGGACGGCTGGCTTTACGGTGCTGATTTGGGCACCGGCACCATCCGTCGCTGGGCAGACCCCAATGTGCCGACCGGCGGGAACCTGTTGGCACCGACTTGAGCCGTAGCACATCGGCAGCCCCCTTATGCAGTATTGAACGCGTAACAGGCGATGCCGAGACAATGAGGGAGGCTGGCGATGCCGCCGAGAGCTAATCGGTCAAGCTCAGGGTTCAAGAATATTGGGATATTGAACTTCCTCCGCAAAATCCTGGTAGCAGTACTTCTGCCAGTTCTTTCAGCAAATCTTTCATTCGGTGCGGAAAGGACATTTAAACTTCCTGGCTTCACCCACCCGTTTAGAGTTACGACGGAGCGCAATCAGCCGGGCGGCTTTACAATGGTGAAAGACCCGCTGGATCAGTACAACGCGGCCAAGGTGTTCAAATTTTCGATCAACCCAGGTCCGTGCGTACGGGACGACTGCGAGCAACAGTCGGCTCGCGCGACGGTTCAGCAGGGACGCAAGGCCAAGCAACCCAAGGAGGCATGGTATGGTTGGGACATGTATTTCGTGCCCGACTTTCCGATTGGTTCGAAGCAGGTCAGAGGTCACGAGATATTCGTCGAATTCAAGGATCAGGACCAATGCCAACTCGTGGCCCTGACCACCAATCCCCATAGCAACGACCAATTCCTTTCATGGAGTATGGAAAAGCCAAGCGGGAAGCAGATGACCCAGTTCGGCGGTGACTGTATTGACCTTTTTGACATGCGCGTCGCGCCCATCAGCGAACTGGCGGGCGCTTGGCACCGTTTCGAACTCCTTGTTCGATGGACCAGGGAAGGCGACGGACGCTTCATGATGTTTCTGGATGGGAAGCAGGTCGTGGACTATCACGGCGTTACCTGTTTTTCATGCGATAAGCTAAATTACTTTCTTTTCGGCAACTACCTGTGTTGCACGACTGGCACCAAATTGGTGGTGCCCGCGACGGTCTACTATCGCTACGTCAGCATGGCGAAGTCGCGTGAGGCTCTCGTTTGGAAGTAGTTCAGCAGGATCGACGGCGATGGGGCGGCTCCGCGAACAACGAAGTTTGCGGAGCCGAAGTGCACGGAGGGAGGTGGGCGGCGCCATAAGGCCGCGGGTGTTAGAACCCCTCACCTTGATACGATCCGAGGATGAGCTCGACTGAACATCACTCGGCGATTTCTTTCGAATTCTCCTGGAAGTGGGCTCGGGCAGTCTCGTCAAGATCGATCAGCTTGTCGATCGCTTCCTCAATCAGCGGCGAGATGATCGGGCGTAGAGCGGCTCCGGTAGGATGCCGACAAAAAAGCCCCGCCGTAACGGGGCAAGTCTTGACAACACGGATCGCACAGGAGGAACACCCGTGCTTTCCTGTTGCTTCAACGAAAGAGGGACTGGCTATGTTCCGATACGGTGTTGGACACAGTAGAACGCAGCTTCATCTTCTCATTGAGCACTTGAAGAAGGCGTTATTTGTCTCGCCAGGGAGGTTCTGACTGGATACAGCAACATTGCTAAACCTCCCTGGCGTCCTCTTGACAAGGATGAATAAAATCTAGCTCGACTCTTACCAAGAAAAAGACGGACTTAAGTCGGGCATTGGGCGCCGTGGTTTTGTAGTGCGGTTCAAGCATGACGCAAAAAAAGCCCCGCAGCTCAGCGGGGATTAGCAGATTGGGGTTTTTTTTGGCTTTGCGCACCTAGGCGCTGCACAACTATTCTCAACGATGTTTTCTTTACTGCAATAAGTACGACTTTATCACTTTGACTTAGGGTCGAATGCATAAATGTGCGAAACCGCACTGACGGTTGGTCTTAGAAGGCTGATGCACTACGGTTTTCTTATCGCGCTCCGAGCGAACTGTTGCGACGCTTAGGGAGGATGATATGGCGGACTTCAATCTCTTACTTCAGCTGGAAGACGTGAACGTGATTTCGGATGCTGTTCGTACTTGGTTCCGGCACAATCACGCCGCGCCGACGGAACAATCAATGCAGCTTCTTTGCAGCTCGGCAGTCGACCTATTTAATGAAGGACATAAGACGCGCGAGGAGCTGGTCACGCTGCTGATCATGAAGTTTGATAGCAGTCATTCGCTGCAGGTCAACGCGCCGACGTCCACATCTCATCATTGACCAGTGATATCGGCCATGAATGCCGAGCGCCGGCAGGTGACCGACAGGGTCGCCACGCAAGCGGCCTTTCCAATTCAGGCCATCTCCGCTCATTACGATTTCGCTTTCCGCCAGCCGGCGGCCCAAGCTTAAATTCCGAGCAGAACCATCGTTCTCCATACGTGGGGCTGATCTTCGTCTGCTCGTCGTATCGCTGCCCCGGCACATGGAAGATGCGCTCGCCAGTCTCGATGGAGATGTTGCCCTTGATCCTGCACGATAGACCGGAGCCGCCAGAAGCGCCCCAGGAGGCCAGCATGTCGCTTGCGGTCCAGCCGCCGGCTGCACCAAACGCGACCGCGCCGATGACCAAACCCGGCGCCCTGAACAGCACCGATTTCTTCTGCGGAACGCGATACTCCTGACGCATGCCGCATCCCCGTCATTCGCGCGAGGATTGTAGCCGCGCTAGAGCATGGCGAATATCTATCCAAAAGGCTTATCTGGACCTGCTTGGGCTGAGCGGCCCTGAAGGTTCCAGTGCGCCGGACTACTTGGCGACATGCCAAACTCCGCCGACGCCATCGCCGGTCATATCGCCAGGCTTCTTGTCTCCGGCGAAGGTGTAAAGCGGCTTTCCTTGGTAAGCCCACATCTCCTTGCCGTCGGCCGCCTTGACAAGTGACCATTCGCCTTCGGCCTTGGCCTTGGCGGCGGCGTGGAAGGCCGGCCATTTCTTCAAGCAGGCCTCGTCGCAGTTTGATTTGCCCATGGCGTCTTTGTCGAACGTATAGAGTGTCATACCTTTGGCGTTTGCCAGGATCTTACCCATCTTCGTGTCGACCATTTTGGCCGGTTCCGCTGCAAAAGCCGAAAAGACAGTCGCAGCCAACAGGCCCATGGAGACGATCAGCGTTTTCATGAATACCTCCAGTTCGGGAGTGCCAGCGGGATCTGGCAGGGTCCGATGTGAGCAAGAAACGCTCCGGCGAGGTGGCGGTTCCGTGATCTAACTGACGGCGATGCAGATTCGGATTTGTCTTGTGTGGATGAGCGACGGGGCTGTAGCCTGGCTGCGGCATTGGCTCAAGATTAACTGATGAACCCCGCGTTTAAAAAAAGCCCCGCGCGGCTCGCGGGGCCAGTGAGCGTGCATGGCAAGGCGGTTGAGGGCGCCTAGCGCACGCTCAGGACTAACGTAGGGCCGCGATGAAGGTTCCCGAGGCTCATCCTTTTGGCGGGCGTCAAATCAGCAGCCGACGTCAGTCGCACCAATCATTTCGCTGCTTCGGGCTCCACGTCCTGGCGAAACCTTCCGAAGCAGCTTCTTGCCGATTTCTTCACCATTCGTACGGTAGATGTTGATGAGCGGCCGATGCGATGGCGTCTTGTCGACCGAGCCGCTGAACACCACCCTCAGACCCTTTTCAGCCAGAAGCTCTTTTAACCTGCCCTTGGCGATCAGGGCCAGCTTCCATTCCTTCATGCATTCGGCATGGCTCCCGATCTCCGGCCTCTCGATGCCGGAGACGAACGGAACTCCTTCCCCAGCAGTCTCATGTTCTGCCCATCCCATTTCACGGTGTCGCAGTCGACCGCCGTCAGAGAGGCGCAGATGATCAGCCCAGCAATCATCTCGAGGAGCTCCGTTTCCTCAATTCATTCCATGTGGTCGCCATCTGGGGCGAATTGGTCAGCGCCGGCTTGCCGCTGTCGCTCATCCAACCTCCTGGAAAGTCGATGCCGGATCAATGGACCATTTCGGCCAAAACTCCAATGCCAAAAAACCCCGCCTTCGGTAGGGCGGGGCCAGTTATGGGTTGCGCTGGGCCGCACATCGAAGTGTCGAGAGGCTGCTGTGGAACAAATCTCACCACGGCCTAAGGTCCTACGACAGCGCTGCCTATTATTGTTCCCGTCCTAAGTTCTTTTCATGAGCCTGTCGGCCGACCATGTAATTCCAGCAGTTTTTCGGAGTGCTCCTCGACCCTCCTGCATGCCTCCCGGCACTGCACTTCCACCGCCGGTAATACATCAAAAGGACGCCCCGATCGTCCTTTGAGCAATGTGGCAAAAGCGCATCGTCAGGACCAAGCTGTAAGGGTTCGTGTTTGGAGCAGTGCCATGGTGCTGGTCGAATACTGCCTGCACAAGCTTGGAAGCTTTTTTTACAACACTTATTATCTGAATGGTAAGGCAATGGCGCTCAGTTTCGCCATTTCCATCGGCCTGGTTCTGACGGTTTTCGCGGTGGAGCTCACCTATGTGGGGTTCGGCAGTTCCGGGTTCCGTCGGGTTTTCTTCGAACGCAGCAAATCCACAATCACCGACATCGTCTATTTCGTCCTTCAGGCGACGGGAATGATTACGTTATTCGCGGCCCTCGCATCATTTGGTCTGTCCTATGCCATCACCCACGCGGCTCAGGATGCCCCCCACCTGGGCCTTGCCCGGAGGCTGCCTGGCTTGGCACATGTTCTCTTGTTCCTAGTGCTGTCAGACTTCTTGAGCTATTGGCAGCATCGGTTGATGCACCGGCTGCCCGTACTATGGCGGCTGCACGAATTTCACCACGCAGCCGAAGAGTTCAACGCGCTGACTTCGTCGCGGGAGCATCCGCTGGAGAAGGCCATAAACATGGCCATTATGGTCGTTCCGGCGCTGCTTATCGGCCTGCCAACGGCCGAATTCGCCTTCGTGACCATCACCTTTGGCGCCATTGGTCTGGTCAAGCACAGTGCCATTCCGTGGCATGGCTGGTTTGGCAAATACGTGATCCAGTCACCACGCGACCACTTCATCCATCACTCCCGAGTGCCGGAACATCACGACAAGAATTTCGCCAATTATTTCCCGATCTGGGATCATTTGTTCGGCACCTATTACGAGGGCGATGCAGACGGTGCAAAGCTCGGTCTGGACCGCGACTACTTCAACCAAACCGATCCGTTCCGCGAAACCATCGCCACGGAAATTCGTTTCTTCCAACGCGCGTGGCAAGCTGCCAAGGCCAAGTGCGGCATAAGCCCCATAAGGGGAAAACCTGCCTCGCCGCGGGGGCTGTCGGGCCACAAACAGCGCCGGTAGCGCGAAGCTGGCATCGCTCTGTTGTGATAAGCGACAGCTTTCTGGAATCAACGAACTAGAGCTTTTCCGGGTTAGATTGAAGCATTCTGTTGGCTCAAACGGAGTCGGATGGTCGACCGGCCGGCGCGCGTCGTAGCCCAGTTCTACGGCCAAGCCGGCCGGTCGATCAGCCGGCCCGTTTCAGCCAACCCTCCCGCAGATTTGCCTGGCAAATCTGCAAGACCTTGGAATCGCCGGACGCACTTGTCGCTTCGCCCACGGCGAAGCGGTGCGGCCGGTGGGCCGGGCATGCTTCCGCCAGGATCAAAGGCGATCGGCTCGGACGTACCTGGGGTATGCCCGTCGCCAATCGCCTTCGCCCTGACGAAAACCTGCTCCGGCAGAATGCTTCAATCTAACCCGGAAAAGCTCTAGCTCCGATTGACAGAAATGACAGCGCGTTTCGACCGTCCTCGATTGGGAAAAGCCGAAGCTTTCCCACTTCGCGCAGCCGGCGACACTGCAATAGTTCTCGATGATCAGTTAGCGCCCGGCGCTGCTGAATGCCCTTATGCCCTTCTCCACGAATAGTGATCATAGCAAACTCGTTTGCACCGGCTCCCCGGCGTTGCTGACGATGGTCGAACCGTAGGCCTCGCGCGAGATCACCCTGATTGCGTCGTTCGGCAGCGGGCGGGCGAGCGCCTTTGCCTCTTCCCACGGGGCGCGCATCCACACGTCGACTTCTTCTTGTGTCAGCAGCAGCACAGGCATCGCCCTTTGATGGATTGGCCGTACAACATCGTTCGGCTCGGTTGTGAGGAACGCGTAAAGGTCGTCGGTCGTCAATCCGTCCTTGACTTTGCGGACGCTTTGCCACTGCGGAACGTGGACGCCCGCGAAAAACATCAGCGGCTTGCCTTCGTCACGAGCGAACCAAGCGTTCGGGGTGCTTCCCCCGTCCTGTTTGCTGGCGGGGTCGGGTTCGGCAAAGCTGGTCACCGGCACTATGCAACGGCTCTGGACACCGAACCATTTCTTCCAGTGGGGAACATTCAGGTTCCGGATGTTGGTAACGCCCTTGTCGGGCTCCATACGGATGAGCATGTCCATGTCGACGGGCTTGCCCTTCTGGCGCAACTTCTCTGCCCGAGCCTCGGCCGCCTGCTTTATTACGAAAAATGGCGAGGGAAGACCCCACCTCGCATGGACAAGCTGCTTGCGGCCATCTGCTGTGTTGCGGACGATCGGGGCCATCTGGTCCGGGTTCATCTGGTAGGCCGGCATCAAGTTGACCAGACTCTCGACGTCTTGGGTCCACTTATTGACCCAATCCTTCGCGTCCATCCGGTATAAATTGCACACATCTCCCTCCCTCGGCGTCCATACGCCATTGTTGTCCACTTCGTTCGCGTCGATGAACTGGCCGTTCCAACAATCCCGGAATTGCTCCGCAGCTTCGCGGCTGCCGAAGCAAAAGACAAGATAGCTATCCTACTCGATCGACGCGCTATAGCTCTTCGATCTGCTGTCCAGTACGAGCGCCGAGGTGATGACCGTGCCTCGATCTCGAACAGAATAGCGGTGTTCGGTGCCTGGCTTATCTCGGCGCGATGCCATCCTACAAAACTCCGTCTTCCCAAATTGGCTTTTTGACCGACGTCACTTTGACCAGTCGGCGCACTGGAAGCTTGCCGATTTCAGACCCCCAAATCTGGACGACCTTCAGGTTCATGTATTCCCTTCGGTCGCAGAGCTGACAGCGGAACCGGCCGGCCAGGCGATCGAGGCTCACGTCCTTCGTCAGCTTCAGCAGGTCACGCGGGAAAAACCGGTAAGTCCTTCGACAGAGCTGGCACGTCACCTCGAGCAATTGATTAGCGTCAGCCGCGTCGCGCAGGCTCCACCCGCGCAACTTCTTGGAATAGTTCATTTCCGGCATTGTCAGTCTCGGCCGTATCTCGGCCGCCACCCGCGCGTGATGCCTCGGCCCATCGCGCCTTCGGTCAGCACTAGCTGCCAGCGAAGGTAACGGATGTCTGCCAGGAGCGTTCCTATCGCCGCTTGCGCATCGCCTTTGTGATAGGCAAGCACCTCGGCAATCTCATCATCAACAATGGCTTCGCCGATCGGCTGCTCGCGCATATCCGTGCTCCATACTTTAGTTTTCAGATTGGCGGCCGCCTCGCCCGATGTTCTTATTATGTTCACGCGCGCGATGGAGTCAATAATCCTCTGTTTCTTTTCGAGGGCGGCTGACGTCTTGGCGGCGTGGAGGGCCGTTCCGTCCTCTAGGGAAGCTGAGGGGTCACAAGGCAGCCGAGATGTTTTCCCCGCCAGCACTTGAAAGGCATCGTCCAGCTTCCTGTCGTCCACGAGATAAAATGCGTCCCGCTTTGGCAGTGAAAGAGCCAAGCGACCGCCAGCTTGTGTGATACGGTGCAGCTTATCGACTTCGTGGGCGAGGTTCTACACGAGGAGCTTTGCGGTGGCTGACGTACGGGAATTAGAGCTACTCCTCGCGGACGGCAGGGCTGAGAACGCAGTCTTGCGGGAGAGCGAGGCTAAGTTTCGTGCCGTTTTTGAAACCATGATAGAAGCCTGCTGCATTTTCGAGATGATCTATGACGACCTTGGCAGGCCCGTAGACTGGAAGATTCTGGAAGCAAATGCTGCCTACGAAAAACAGAGCGGATTGAAGGATGTCGCAGGCAAGTTGGCCAGTGAGGTCATGCCTGGAACGGAGGCATATTGGATTGAGACATTTGGCCGGGTGGTTGAAACCGGAGAGGCCGAGCAGATTGAAAGGTGGCACCAACCCACCAGACGATGGATCCATAGTTCTACAGCACGCGTCGGCGGCTCTGGAAGCAGGCGCTTGGTCAGCGTTTTCTATGACATCACCGAACGCAAACGCGCCGAGATCGCCCTGCGCGAAAGCGGGGAGCGGCAGGCATTCCTGCTCGAACTCAGCGATACGCTTCGACCCCTGGCGGACCCGGCAGCGATCCGGCTCGCTGCCGCAACGGTCCTTGGTCGATATCTCGGCGCAAGCCGCGTCGCCTATGGAGAAGACACTGAGGATGGCGAGAGCTTCGTCGTGTCCCCGAACTACGTCGATGGCGCGCCCGACATGGCCGGGACGTTCCGCTACGCTGACTACGGGTCAGACATCCTGGCGGATCTGCGCGCCGGGCATAACCGCATCCAGCCCGACCTGGCTCAGGACGAAAGGTTGAGCGAAGCGGAGAGAGGAGCTTTCGCCGAGGCGGGCATCGGTGCGTCCCTTGATGTACCGTTGGTAAAGGCGGGAAGACTCGTCGCCTGGCTGGGGGTCAACTACGCCACGCCGCATGCGTTCACGCCGTACGAGATCCAATTGACTGAGGAAACAGCGGAGCGAACATGGGCGGCCGTCGAGCGCGCCCGCGCCGAAGCGGCGCTGCGCGAGAGCGAAGAGCGGTTTCAGCAGTTCGCCAACGCCTCCGCAGCAGCGCTGTGGATCCGAGACGCCGAGACGCTCGACATGGAATTCGTCAGCCCGGCCATCGCGACAATCTATGGCGCCGAACCCGACACTTTCATCGGCGACATCAGGCGGTGGGCCGCGATGATCGTACCTGAGGATCGGGCGACCGCCATGAACCACATCAATCAGGCGCGCCACGGCGAGCCAGCCGTCGATGAATTCCGCATCCGGCGGAACGATGGTTCATTCCGTTGGATCAGGGACACAGGCTTCCCGCTCTATGACGAGAAGCGCAAGGTGGAGCGCGTTGGCGGCATCGCTGAGGACGTCACCGAGACGAAGATGGCCGTCCAGCACCAGGGCGTGCTGCTTGCCGAACTGCGGCATCGCGTCAGAAACATCATGGCGATGATCCGATCCACCGTGGTGCGGTCTGCCGACGGCGCTGTCGACGTCCAGGGCTACCAGACGTCGCTCGCTGGTCGGCTGTTGGCTTTGGCCCGGGTTCAGACATTGCTCACGCGTCAAGCCAATGCCGGCGGATCGCTGCGCGGTATCCTCGAGAGCGAAATCGGAGCGCAGGCGCATTCCGAAAACCAGTATGAACTGACCGGGCCCGATCTTATGCTCTCCCCCAAGGCCGTCGAAGTCTTGACCTTGGCGTTCCACGAACTTTCCACCAATGCTTTGAAATACGGCGCCTTGTCGGTCCATGGCGGCAAGGTATCGGTCACGTGGACACCCTTCGAGAAGCGGGAAAAGCCGTGGCTCGCCATCGACTGGGTGGAGGAAGGCGCGCCATCGCGGCCGCCACCGACCCGCCGCGGTTTCGGCTCCGAATTGATCGAGGCGAAAATACCCTACGAACTTCGTGGCACAGGCAAAATGTCGATTGAGCCAGGCGGTGCTCACTGCCACATTGAGTTTCCGCTCAGAGAAGCTGAAAGCATACTGGAGACTGACGCCCCGGCGCCAACGCGACTATACGGAGGAACTCTCGACATGACCGGAGCGCCGGACCTCACTGGAAAGACCGTTCTCGTGGTCGAGGACGACTATTACATCGCATCTGACACGGCGGCAGCATTGCGAGGAGCCGGTGCGGAGGTCTTTGGCCCGTGCCCGACCGAGGAGGACGCGCTGCGGTTTCTCGATGAAGAGACGCCAACTGCAGTTGTGCTCGACTTGAATCTTGGCGGAGGTGGCCCGCGGTTCGAGATCGCACATAAACTTCTTGAGCGCGGGACGCCATTCGTTTTCCTGACGGGGTACAATCCGGATGTGATCCCCGATGAACTGGCTGATGTCGCCAGGCTCCAAAAGCCGTTCACGCTGAGTGATGTCGTCGAGGCGGTCAGCAAACTGTAGGACGAAACCTGTGTCAGCACATGTCTCCTTTTGGCGCGCATTTCTGCCATCTCTGTAACTGCGGGATTAGTCTGCCACCGCTCCACACAAAGTGAGGAAGAACCCGGTTAACTCAACGGCATGATGAAGCGTTGCAGCGCAACCCGTGTTTCGCATTTGGTGTGGCTGATCTCGACCTGTCATGAAGAAGCGGTCGCTGAAATCGGCATGACTTTCTGAACTTCGCGTCTGCTCATGAACTGTCACCCTGCGGTTCACCTTGATCGCATTAGATGCCGGCGTACCACTCGTACCCGCGGTCTTCCCAATAACCGCCCTTTCCGCCCCACAGACCGGCGAAGCTGTCGACCAGTTCGATGCGCATGATGTATTTTGCCTGTTTGTAACCGAGCTGCCGTTCGACCCTGAGGCGCAAGGGAGCGCCGTGGCCGACGCTGAGGTCCTGGCCGTTCATCTGGTAAGCGAGGATGGTTTGAGGATGAACCGCATCGATGAGATCGATGCTCTCGTAGTAGCGGCCACTCCCGTCGAGCGTCTTTTCGAGCTCGTCGGCACAATGTAGCACGACATAACGCGCCGTTGGCTTGAGCCCGGTCAGACGCAGCAGGCTGGCAAGCGGAACGCCCGTCCATTTGCCGATGGCGCTCCAGCCCTCCACACAGTCATGGCGGGTGATCTGCGTGCGGGCCGGAAGCGCCTTGAGATCGGCGAGCGAAAACTCTCCAGGCCGATCGACAAGACCGTCGATCTTCAACCGCCAGGCTGCAAATTTGCCGTCCGCCAGTTCAACGTATTCGTCGCTGTCGGGAGCACTCGTTCCATTCACCCGGAACGACGGGGAAATGTCCTTTTCATCAAACTCGCGCGCCAGGGCATCGCGCCCCTGAAGCAGTCTCTGCACCGTCATGGTAAGGTGCTCGGCTGAACGAAGGACGTTGGCGACGTCTGCGTTCTGCTCAAGCAGGTCACATCCTGAAAGGGTCAGCGCGCTGGCGCCAAGTGTGCCGCCAATCAGAAAGCGGCGTCGGGTGAGAAGCTTACTCATGACTTAGGGCCTTTTTCCTCGATCGCATAGCGTCCGGTGATCATCGAGCGGATGTTGTTCCAGGTCCCGGAAAGCACGACCATCGCCACATGGACGATAACGAAGATGACAAGCGCCGATGCTGTGATGAAGTGGATCGTGCGCGCGGACTGGCGCCCGCCGAAGATATCGACCAGAGCGGGAATTGCGGCGTCGATCCCGGGCGACATGGTCAGACCCGTGAGGACCATCAGCGGCAGCAGAATGACAATGACAGCTAGATAAGTGAGCTTTTGAAGCGCATTGTAATGTTTGGCCTCCTCCCCTTCGGGGAAGCGAAGACGGACATGGTCCAGAACCTCCCGGGCGAGATGGCGCGGCGAGAGTTGACGGGCCTTCGGCGCCAGGTCTCGCCTGAAATGTCCGTTCAGCAAGCTGAAGCTTAGGTAGAGAATACCGTTGATGACGAACAGCCAGGCAAAGAAGAAGTGCCAGCGACGTCCCGACGCGAGATCCTGGAAGGATGGGATTGTTGCCCAGGACGGGAAAGCTCGCGCGGTCGGCTCCCCATCAACATTGGAAACGCCGAGGACGCCGGTCGTGGGAATCTGTAGCCCCGCGACACGCACGAACCCGTTTGGCATGCCGCCTTCATCATTGGAGCCGATTGTCAGCACCGCGGGATCGCCGTTCGCGCCGTAATGACCCCAGTAGAGCTCGGGGTGGGCATTGAAGATCTGCAGTCCGCTCAAGAGAAGGAAGCTCAGGCAGAGAACGTTCAGCCAGTGCGTAAGCCGGGTCACAACGGAGTGGCGGCGGATGAAGATCGTCCGAGGATATTGAACATTGTCATTGGAGGCGTCTTCGCTCATCTCAGCGTCTTTCGTCTGTGACATCTCACGGCTGCAGATCAAGCTGCATCGATCTGTAGTCGCTGGCCGAAGCATTGGGGCGGCTGCTCCGGCCAGTGACGACGTGGCTTTACATGGGGGGAACCACGCCATTCTTGCCGACCACAACCTGATGTGCGATGGGGCCGGCTGCAGATTTCTCGGCGGTGATGAAGACCACGGCGCCAGGAACGAGATCATCCTTGGTTGCAGCAGCAATGGTCACGACAGGTGTCCCATCCGGAATGGCGATCTTCTTTTCCTTGCCGTGATAGGTGACAATGACGGTCCGACCATCGACGCCTTTGACGGCATCGGCGACCGTCGCATTGGTCATGCTGCTGTCGGGCTTCAGATCCCAACCGTAGCTGCCTTCGCCAAGACCCTTCATCGCCGGTGGGAAGATCAGGACTTCGAGCGCGCCATCGCCACCGCTGGCCTTTGGCAAGGATGCGATGCCGACAAAATCACCCGGCTTGATGTCGGCGACTTTGGCATCTGCGACGCTTGCCACTTTCCAGTCGTCGGCCAGGGCGACATCGACGGTCTCGCCTTCGCGCGTTTTCACCTTGAGCGTGGATCCCGCATAGGTGACGATGCTGCCGCGGACATGGAACGGCGCGGCTTTCTGATCTTCGGCATAGACGGGTGCCGCAAGGGTTGTCACAGAAAAAATGCTGGTCAGCCCAAGGGCCAAGGCGGGGAACACGTTCTTCATTCGATTCTTCCTACTAGTTGGTAGTTTTGAGGGCGCGATTTGCCTGAGTAGCCTGGCCACGCAGGATTAGTGAGAAACGGTTGGGGTCATTCGGTCCAGCGCGGGCGTCAGTATTGTGCTGAATACCTCCGGCTTCCCGTAGGCTCTCGCAGAGAGCATTGCGCCGTATACCGTCGCCAGAAATGCTTCGGCTTCGACGTGAGGCTCACTGGTGAGGTCCAGGGAGCCTTCCCTGGCGCCACGCTCCATGACCGACGTCAGCCACGAGGAGATAAAGCGAAAGAATGCCGTAACCTCTGTTGCGACTTCCGGCGGAAGGGATGGCAGTTCACTGGCAAGCAGGGCGCACACACAATAAGGCCTGCTCGCATCCTCGATGCATTTCGCCCAGTGTTTCGCATAGATTTTAAGGATGTCCAATGCGTCGGGAACGTTCTGTTCAAGGGCCGCCACGCTCGCCTGGCCATCTTCCCGATAACGCTTGACCAGCTCACGCACCAGGTCGACCTTGCTGGGGAAGTGATGGTGAATGCTGGCCTTGCGGATGCCGACGACCTCCGAGATATCGGCGTAGCTGAAGCCATTGTAGCCGCCGCTCATGATGAGGTTTCGGGCGGTGGCCAGGATATCGTCGGAGGTGGTCGAAAGATTGCTCATGCGAACTGTCTACCTTCTAGTAGGCAGAACGTCAATGGAAAAAGTTCTACATTCTGCCGTCATCCGTCTGTCGAAACTGTGACGGCTTTCCACGCTTCGATCTCCTCCTGCAAACGATCGATCCGCGCTGTGACGTGGCGGAGGGAATCGCTGCCAAGGAGAAGTTGCGGTGGAGGATTGTCAGAACCGACGAGTCTCAGAACGGCAGCAGCCAGCTTTTGCGGATCACCGAGCTGCTTGCCGCTCACGGCCTGTCGGGCCTCGCGGATCGGATCAAACAGGCTGTCGTAATCTGCGATAGACCTCTTTGTGCGGATCATGGAACGCCCCGCCCAATCTGTCCGAAATGAGCCCGGGCAAAGGGTTGTCACATGAATGCCGAACGGCGCCATTTCCGAACGCATGACCTCGGAAATACCCTGAAGCGCGAACTTGCTGCCGCAGTAGTAAGCGATGCCAGGCATGGTGATCATGCCGCCCATCGACGTGACGTTGACGATAAAGCCGCGGCGGCGCTCACGGAACCTCGGAAGAAAAGCCTTGGCCACCGCGACGGCGCCAAACACGTTCACGTCGAACTGGCGGCGCATCTCATCGATCGGCGATTCCTCGAGTACGCCCTCGTGCCCGTATCCTGCATTGTTGATCAGCACATCGACTGGGCGGTGTTCTTCCTCCGCTTGCTGAATCACGTCCGGGATGCGGTCGAAATTGGTGACGTCGCAAAGGACCGGGTGAAGTGCGGGGAGCGTGGTTGACAACACTTCACGCGAGGCCTCGGAGCGGACGGTCCCGATGACCGTGTGGCCGGCTTCGATGGCGGCAGTGGCGATGGCCAGCCCGATGCCCGAATTCGCTCCTGTAATGAAGAAGGTCTTGCTCGACATTTTCGAAACTCCTTGATCAATCGTGCACGTGCCAGATAATATCAGGGACAGGTAGATCGATTGCGAATTCTCTGAGATTGTTGTCAAATCCTATGAACGGCACAAAACGGCATTCCACACATGAAGGACTCGTCGCACTGGCCGGACAACTTGCCCCGCGTATCGGGTACAATCAAACTGCGGTCAGTTCTGTCCGTATCCTGCGTACTGAGGCGGTGCTGAACGACATTCCAGTCCTCTACAAGCCTGGGGCCGTGTTCGTATTGCAGGGGAGCAAGCAGGGTATTCTGGAAGGGGAAGTCTACCTCTACGACGAGGACCATTATCTTGCCGTCTCGGTGCCGGTCCCATTCCGGATGACGTCCAAGGCCAGTCCACAGCGGCCACTGCTGGCGGTCTATCTGGAGTTCGATATGCAGTTGGCGGCTGAGATCGCCATGCAGGTCGAAAAACTTGCCGGTCCCGCAGACGCCAAGCCGAGAGGGCTCCTCTCGAGCAGAATGGATAGCGGTATCGAAGACGTCCTGCTGCGCTTGCTGACGGCTCTCGGCAGCCCGGTCGAGGTCGCCGTGCTTGGAGACTCCATCCTGCGTGAACTGCAGTACCGGGTCATGGTCGGCCCCCAAGGCGGCGCGGTCATCGCGGCTCTACAGCGAAAAGGGACGTCCGGAAAACTGGTTGAGAGCGTGGCGTGGCTGCGGCAGAACTACGCCGGCGAAGTTGCCGTCGCGGATCTGGCCAGAGAGGTGGGCATGAGCGTTCCTTCCTACCACGTTCATTTCAAGAACCTGACAGGCTCAAGTCCGATGCAATACGTGAAGGCGATGCGCCTGCATGAGGCGAGACTTTTGATCGCCCGCCAGAGCGGGACGATCGCGGAGGTGGCAGCTTCAGTTGGCTATGTCAGCCCGGCGCATTTCAGTCGCGATTTCAAACGGCATTTCGGGCGTACCGTATCGGAAGAGGTGAAGTGGGTCCAGCAGCACCTTGGAGAACAGGTCTGACCATTGCCCGGGACTCTTTCGCAAGCCGGTCGAATAGTCAAAATGGGCGGCACGTCATTGCAAAGCAGCTCGAAGGGTGGCTTCGCAATGAACCAGGGTTGTATCGAAGACGCGGACGCCCACATTATCCTGGTTCAGCAGCATCCCTACCTCCGTGCACCCAAGGATAAGACAGTCGCAGCCTCGATCGATCAGTCGCTGCGCAATCAGTTCATACGTCGAGCGACTTTCCTCGCGAACAACATCGCGGCACAGCTCGTCATAGATGATGCGATGGGTTTCCGCTCGATCGTCGGCCTCAGGAATTGTTGGCGACAGTCCTCGAGCGGCCAGGCGATCGGTATAGAAGTTCTGTTCCATCGTGAAGGCGGTCGCCATCAGCCCCGGCCTGCGAAAACCGCTGTCAAGGATAGCTGTCGCAGTTGCGTCCGCGATGTGTACGAACGGTATCGACACCCCGCCCAAGATCTTGTCCGCCACCTTGTGCATGGTATTCGTCGCCATGATGAGGAGGTCGGCACCTCCGCGCTCCAGAGCAATGGCTTTTTCATTCAGGATATTTGCCGCCGCATCCCAATCGGAGGATGCCTGTAGCTTTTCGATCTTTTCGAAGTCAACAGATCGTATGAGAAGCTCCGGCGAATGCAGTCCGCCGAGCCTCTCACGCGTAAGCCTGCAAAGTTCACGATAATAAATCTGCGTCGAGGCCGCGGACATTCCGCCAAGTATGCCGATCGTCTTCATAGGCTTTTTCCATATTCACGTGTTTCGTCTGTTGCCGCCAAACCGGCGCTTGACCAGAAATCAGGCCCGCTCCTGCCGCCAAGCTCGGCACCAACACCATGTCGTCAGGAAGACCCAACGACAGAGGCCGCTATTTCCAAGGCGTGTATATTCCTTGATTGTCTCCCATTTTTGCAGCGCGAATGAATATGAATCATGGCGTGGTACCTCAAAGTTTCCGTTTCGCTTTGTAGAGAAATGATGGTCTGCCGGTGACCGACCGAGACTGTATGAATGGTCACGCCGTCAGCGGACGAGCCAATGATTAAACCCAGCAATATTCGTGTTCATCGCCGGACCGCTTTGTTCGATGAAAGGCCGGCGGAAAACCATCCGGCGACGAGAAGACAGATTGCTATCGCGATTGCTGCGACGCTGTACGCCCGGCCGATGGAATCGACGTCCGTTGCAGACCCCAAAATCGAGAAGAACAACCCGCCGACGACTGCCGCCGCGAATGCACCGCCAATCTGAAGCATCGAGTTGACGAGGCCGGAGGCCAATCCGGACTCTGTTCTGCCGACCCGTTGCACGACACTTTTCAAAAGGTTTGGAAGCGCGATCCCCTGCCCCATCCCGATGAGAAAGAGCGCAGGAAAGAGGAATTGCGCATGATCACTTGAGATCAGGGCCGCTGTTGCAAACAAGCCGCCAGCTTGCAGCCCCATGCCAACGGCAGCGGAATATCTTCCGAAGACGCTGAGGATGCGCTCGCTTGCGAAAGGGCCAAGGACAAAACCGACTGCCGCGGGAAGGATCGCCAGCCCGGCCTCGAAAGGTGTGCGACCAAGGCCGCTCTGCTCGTATACCGAGAATACCAGCCAGAATGCTGCGAGCGAATAGAAAAATAGGGCAGCTATCAGCCCGCGCTTCAATCCCGGAACTTCAAGCAGGCTCGGTGCAAGGATGGGATCTCCTCCCGCCGCCTCCAGGTTTCGCTCATGGCGCCAGAATAGCAGAAAAAGCAGCGGGGAAGCGGCAAGCATCAGAAGCAACCAGATCGGCCACCCCTGCTCCCGGCCCTCGATCAGCGGCGCGATCAGTGCAAAAAGCGCCAGCGCAATCAGCAATGCTCCGCCCAGATCCAGTTTGCTTGGGTGCTCCGATCGGGTTTCGCGCAACATGATAGAGGCGGAGGGCGCGGCGATCGCGATCACCGGAAGGTTGATCAGAAAGATGGCCCTCCATCCAAGACCGAAGATATTCAGTGCAATCAGCGCTCCACCGAGAAACAGACCAGCCATCGATGCGACACCGAATGTCAGGGCGTAAAAGCTGAGCGCCTTTGATTTTTCGTGGTCTGGGAAAATTGCATTTATTGACGCCAGAGCCTGCGGTGCCATGATTGCCGCAGCAAAGCCTTGAAGGACCCGGCCGACGATCAGCACCGATGGAGACCAGGCAAATCCGCATAAGGCGGATGCGGCGGCAAACGCTACCATTCCAGAGAGAAAGACATTCCGGCGACCATAGAGATCTCCAAGCCTGCCACCGGTGATCAGCATGACCGCATAGGTGGTGGCGTAGCCTGAGATAATCAGCTGCATTGTCGATGCAGAAGCCCGGAAGTCGTCCCGGATCGAGGGCAGCGCCACGTTGACGATGAAGAAATCGAGTGGCGGCAAAAAAGCCCCGGCCAACAGGATGACCAGCGCGACCCATCTGCGCGGATCGAGCTTGTCTTCGGGGTTGCAGGAACGTTCCACATTTATCTCCTTGAAGTCCGTAAACGTCCGCCGAAAAGCGGTCGCAACGACAGTATTTAGGAACCATTCAGTTCCAAATTGAAGTCAGTCAAGCGCCTTTAGGGCAAAGTCGATCATGGCCCTCGTCTCCTCGCGATCCGCTCCTACCTTGCCCAGGACCCGCATGCCCTGGATCTGGCAGACGAGGAACCTCGCAAGTGTCCGCTCGTCCAACGCGGGATCAATTTCGCCTGCAGCTTGAGCCCTGATAATCGTGGCTGCATAAAGGTCCTGCAGTCGTCGAAACAGGCGGGAAATTCGAGCTGAAACTTCTTCATCTGCTGGAAGCATCTCGACAGCTGCCAAGACAACAAAACATCCGCGCAATCCCTCTTTGCCGGAAGAAAAGTGAACCTGCTGCGAAAATGCTGCGCGAATTGCGCCTTTTGGCGATGGGTTGGAATGCAGCGTTTCGCCCACCGTGCGAACGGCATCCTCGATATAGGCGTCAAGAGCACTGAGATAGACGCCCCGCTTGTCTACAAAAGCTTTATAGAAACTGCCTCTGGACAGATCCATGCCTTCGAGCAGGTCGGGAAGAGACGCATCGTGATATCCACGTTCCCAGAATACGCCCATCGCCTTGCGAACTGCATCATCGAGTTCAAATTCGCGAGGGCGACCAACGGAGGGGGATGTCTGAGTGCGTTTGTCCATGCGGGCTATATGGAACCATTTGGTTCCGAATGCAAGGGATATTTTCGGAACTTCAGGGGGGACACGGCTGGATGAAACTGGAAACAATGGTCTGAGCAGCCGAGGCCAGCGATCCTGAAGAAACAAGTCCCTGCTCCCCGGAAATCAATCAGTCGAGGCGACATCGATGCCGTCAGCAACGCCATCGAGCTGCCCTGGGAGCAACGGACAGGCCGAGGGCCAGATCGACCGCCTCAAGCCCTTCAAGCGCGCAATGTATGGTCGGGCAGGTGCCGAGGGCCGAATGCTACCACCCTCCACACAAAGTGAGGAACAACCCGGTTAACGCAACGACATGAGCCCGTTCTGCGAACGAGCATGAAGTGGCGCCAAGGTTTCAGTGTGCGGCGCCTGGTTCCTCGTGTGCCCTCACGATGGCGTCCGCTTCCTTGCCGTATAGCTCCTCGAAGTGGTCGAAGGTCTTGGAAAAGTAACCAATGCCCTGCGTCGCCGAGCGCAGCGCCCGCGCCAGATCGTCGAGTGCGCCGCCTGGAACAAGTGCCCGGAAGATGTCCCATCCCTTGGAGGTTTCATCCCGGTCGAAGCCGAGAACCTGACCCTTGAGAGCGGAGACGATCTGGACGAGGCTGCCGGAATAGATCGACGGGATGTGAATTTCGCTGCGGAAGACCGGTTGCATCAAAACCGCCGATCCTTCGGAAAGCGCCTGCCGCACTCCCATTTTCGACGCAGTCCTGAAGGCGTGTTCCGAACTGTCGACGGCATGGTGCTGACCATCGAACAGCGTGACGCCGACATCGATGACCTGGAAGCCGAGCGGCCCTTTCTC
Source organism: Rhizobium sp. NLR16a (assembly GCF_017948245.1). NCBI lineage: Bacteria > Pseudomonadati > Pseudomonadota > Alphaproteobacteria > Hyphomicrobiales > Rhizobiaceae > Rhizobium > Rhizobium sp. NLR16a. The sequence continues at coordinate 2,925,713 of NZ_CP072865.1, forward strand.
CATCGCTTCGCGCGCGCCGGCTTCGACGGCAGGGATATAGTTGCGCGGAACGACGCCACCCTTGACGGTTTCGCTGAAGGTGAAGCCTCGGCCGCGCTCGTTGGGGCGAATGCTCAGCTTCACATCCGCGAATTGGCCGGCGCCGCCGGTCTGTTTGCGATGCCGGTAGTGAACCTCGGAGGGCTTCGCGATCGTCTCGCGGTAGATCGGACTGGGCGTTCGATCGGTTACCTCGATGTGGAAGACCTCGGACAGGGTTCGGCAGAGATCCCGCAGATGGACCGGGCCCTGGGCGCGGACGAGCTGGGCGCCCGTGCCTTCCTCCTGCAAAACGACAAGACCGCGATCCGTCTCGGAAAGTTTTGCCAGCGTTTCGGAGAGCTTGTTTTCATCGCGGTCGCTGCCCGGGACCAGGATCCTTTCAAGCATCGGCGTCGGTGGCTCGGTCCATTCGGGCGGGGCGATCGTCGCGTCTGATGTCAATAGCGACGGGACCGGCAAGTGGTCGGATTTGACCGTCGCGAAGACATCCCCCGGTGCAGGCGTGATCGCCGAGCTGGACCGTCCGTTTGCAGGATCCTGCACGGCGCCGAGGCTGGAGCCGCCCAGTGATGCGCCTTGCCGCAGTCCCTCGCCAAACGCACGCACCAGCACCGTCTTGCCGATATTCTGACGATGATAGGCATGGAAGCTCACGGCGGTCAGCTTGTTTTCATCGACATTGACCGCACGTGCCAGGCGCTGTCGAAGCACCCCTACCGGCGGCGCCTCGTGGCGCAGCGCCTTCATCAGCCTCATCATGCCGTTGCCGTGGCTTGCGGCACCGATCAGGACCGGAATGACCCTGTTTTCGCTCAGAACCCGGGATGAAATGGCATAGAGGGCGTCGCTGGGCGGCTCGCGATCTTCGACCAGTTCCTCGAGAAGCCAGTCATCGAATTCGGACAGGTGTTCCAGCAGCTCGCTGCGCGCTTCGTGCTCGCGCTCGGCAGCGCTTTCGGGGATTGCGATCAGCGCCGAAGTCTGGCCTTCGCGGTAGCGCCACGCCCGTTCCGAAATCAGATCGCAACTGCCGATGACCCTGTCTCCCTCGCGGATCGGGATCTGGCGAAGCAAAAGCGTGTGGTTGGCGTAGTCTTGAAGCGCGGCGATCACGTCCCTCAGCCGCCCTCTCGGTTCGTCCATCCGGTTGACGAAAAGGATGCACGGCGTCCCCGAGGCTTCGACGATCCGCAGATAGGGCGCGGCGAGCACAGCCTCCTCCGGTGCCGATGAAACGCACAGGATGCAGGCGTCGCTGGCAAGAAGCGCGTGTTGCACATGCGCCAAGGCTTCGTTCGGTCCTGGCGCATCAAGCGCGCACCACGCCTCGTTTCCAAAGGTGAATTCCGTGAGGTTCAGTCCATAAGGGGAGCTGGATTTTCTCGGCGTTCCCTCCAGCGAGCCGAGCTTTTCCACGACTGTCGATTTTCCCGTCTGCGAGGGTCCAAGCACGGTAAAGCAGCGCATCGGCATTCCTCCAACTGCCATAAACACAATTCTCAGCCGTCATAGGATGCCCTGAACCGCGGCAAGGCGCCAGAGGTGTTCAGTCTCACAACGCTTTGACCTATAGACGTAGGAGCTGTTCTCGAATTGTCAGCGACTACAAAACTCGGTCTTTGACAAACGGCATTCAAAGGCAACTGTATCGAAGCGACGACTGCTGTCAGCTTTGGTTTTGCTGTCAATAACCGCCCTGCGCCTCTGAGCTGGGTCATCTTACTGACTATGGAGCCAGGACATTGTTATCAATAAAGTCGACAAGGAACGACGGACCTCGCTAAGACGAGGCACTTCGAGAGGGTATCGCCGCCCCCTTGCTCCGCTACACGATCCATGCCTCTATTTAACCTTAGAGGGGTGAGCTTCAACGTCATGGCATCACGCACGAAGATAGCCGCTTCGCGGCAGCGCGGAACTGGGGTCGACCTCCATCCCCAAGCGACAACGGAAGGCTTGAGGATGAGTGTTGCGCGCAAGAATTCAACTCGGGTTGGCCCCGGCTACCCACAGGTCGTTGTGCTCGTCGGCGCGACGGGCGATCTCTCAAGGCGCAAACTACTGACCGGGCTGTTCCACCTCACCAATGCGGGCTTCATCCCAGGATGTCGCATTATCGGCGTCTCGCTCGACGACATCGATGCCGATGCCTTCCGCACCATCGCCCGTGACTCACTGGACAAATTCTTGACTCGCAAGTTCTCGCCGTCCGAATGGGAAGCATTTGCCGCATCGCTCGACTATGTTCCGCTCGCTGCCGGCGCCAATGCTCTCAAGGAAGCGGTCGATAGAGCCGAGAAAGCACTGGGCGCCGAGACGCGACGCGTGCATTATTTATCCGTGCCACCAAGCGCCGCCCTTCCGGCCGTGCAACTTCTCGCCCAGGCCGAGCTGACTGAACGCTCCCGTATCATCATGGAAAAGCCCTTCGGCACGGACCTTGCCAGTGCCGTTGAACTGAACAACAAGCTGCACGAGGTGTTCGACGAGAAGCAGATATTCCGCATTGACCATTTCCTCGGCAAGGAGCCGGCGCAAAACATCCTGGCCTTCCGATTTGCCAATGGCCTGTTCGAACCAATCTGGAACCGCAACTTCATCGACCATGTCCAGATCGACGTTCCGGAGACGCTCGGCCTTTCCACCCGCGCCGCCTTTTACGAGACCACCGGCGCCTATCGTGACATGGTGGTGACCCACCTCTTCCAAATCCTCGCCTTCATGGCGATGGAGCCGCCCACTGCCCTTGAGCCTGCGCCAATCTCGGAAGAGAAGAACAAGGTGTTCCGCTCCATGTTGCCGATTGAGCCGCGCGACGTGGTGCGCGGTCAATACATCGGCTACCGTAAGGAGCCTGGCGTCGATCCCGAAAGCGACACGGACACCTTCATCGCCCTGAAATGCGCCATCGACAACTGGCGCTGGGCTGGCGTGCCCTTCTACCTGCGTACCGGCAAGCGCATGGCAGAGGGGCAGCGCATTATTTCGATCGCATTCCGCGAGCCCCCGAAATCGATGTTCCCTCCGGGCTCTGGCGTGGGGGCACAGGGCCCTGACCACCTTACCTTCGACCTTGCTGATGCCTCCAAGGTCTCGCTGTCCTTCTATGGCAAGCGCCCTGGACCGGGCTTCCGGCTCGACAAGCTCTCGCTGCAATTTGCCATGAGCGAAACCGGCCTGATTGGCGAAGTTCTGGAGGCCTATGAGCGTCTGATCCTCGACGCCATGCGCGGCGACCACACGCTGTTCACTACGGCCGAGGGTATTGAGCGGCTCTGGGAGGTTTCCCAATCTCTCCTCGATAACCCGCCGCCCGTACGCCTCTACGACCAGGGCGGCTGGGGGCCGAAGTCGATCCACCAACTCATTGCCCCGCACGCCTGGCGCCTACCGTTCGAGCGCGCCTGGAGGGATGCGGCAAAGCGTGATTGAGGGTCAACCGTTGGATCGGTGCCGGCGACCAGAATGGCGCCGACCAATTGCCAAAGATCCCAATGCCAGATTGCGCGCAGGTGGCCGAAGCGGTTCAACCGCTCCAAACATTGCCGGGAGCTCGTCTGCGCCTGCAGCGCCGCGAAAGCTCGGAGGCTGGACTATTTTCGCTTTCGTACCGGCGCCAGCACGAAATCGTGCTCGACCTGCCAGAATGATCCTGCGAAACCGAGCTCCCTTGCCCTTGTGGGATCGTCCATCAGCTTGAATTCGGCCAGCAAACTCTCCTTGACGCCGAAGACCGCATCGGAATGGATGTAGCGATCGTCGGGATCGAAAATATGGGTCGTCAGCGTCTCAAACCCGTCTGCCTTGATAATATAGTGCAGATGGGCAGGTCGGTAGGGGTGACGGCCGAGCGCACCGAGCAGTTGCCCAACGGGACCATCGTTTGGGATCGGATAGTATTTCGGCTTCACCGCGCGGAACCAATAGAGCCCGTCCTTGCCGGTGCGGAATACACCGCGCAAATTGAAATCGGGCTGGATTCCCTTCTGCTGGACGTCATAGAACCCTTCGTCGTTCGCCTGCCAGACGTCGAGCACCGCGTTTTCGATCGGGCGGCCTTCAGTATCGAAGATTCGGCCGCTGATCACCATGTCCTCACCCTTCTGGTCGAGGCAGATATTGGCGCCCATCGGCAGTTCCGGCGCATCCGCGACATGGAAGGGGCCGAGAACCGTGCTTTCGGACGCGCCCGATGGTTTACGGTTGTTGATTGCGTCGACCAACATCGATACGCCGAGCACGTCCGACAGCAGAATGAATTCCTGCCGCCAGTCGGTGCAGGTGTGACCAGTGCGGGTGAGAAAGAGGATCGCTTCCATCCATTCGTCCTGGGTCGGCTCCAGCTCTTTCACCGCCTCATGCAGCTTGCGGGTCACCACCTCCATCACCTGCTTCAGCCGCGCATCGCGTGCATTGGTGTTGCGGCCGGTGACGACCTCGACAGAGTTTTCCTCAGTGAAATAGCCTTTTTCTTCGATGCTCATCGTCGCCTCACCGATCCAGAATTGCTCTCAATACACGACGCAGCTCGTTTTCCGGATCGGCGACTGAGGCATGCGAACGCCAGCCGACATGATGGTCCGGACGCACGAGCAGAACGCCGGCATCGCGGATTTCGCGGGCGCGCGCCCAGTCTCCCGTCAGGTCCTGCCATTCCTGCCTCGGGCCGATCTTATGAGCCGTGATCGGCAGGCCGAACTCCTTCGACAAAGCCCTCGCCGCCGCAATCCAGCCGTCGCCACCGATACCGGTCAACAGGGTGAAGACGCCATGACCGGTGAGATCGAGGCTCGAAACTTTCCTGCCGCTGTCGTTGAACAGCCAGGCATGCGGCAGCCGCGCGCCCGGCCACGTCGTCGGTTGGAAATGCAGCTCGGCATCCTTCTCGTAGGCTGGCTCCGGCTGCCCGTCCTTGATGACGGCATTCGAAGCGTAGCGATGGTTCATCTCCACGCCATGCGCGTCGAACTCGTAGACCTTATAGGCGATCGCCTCGCGGATTGCCGTGCGCTGGCGTTCGGCATCGGCGGTATCATCGCAGCGCGCATCCATGTTCTGCTGCATTTTCACCGGATCGACGGAATCGAGCAGACCCAGCGACTTGAAGATCGGGCCGAATTCCTCGATCGACTTGTTGGCGCGGGTAACGATCTGCTTGGCGACTGGCGCACGTTCGGCCTGGTAGCTCTCGAGCAGGGCCATGCCCGCCTGACCCTTAAGGACCAATGCGAGCTTCCAGGCGAGGTTGAAGCCATCCTGGATCGAGGTGTTGGAGCCGAGGCCGTTCGAAGGCGGATGGCGATGGACGGCATCACCCATGCAGAACACCCGACCGTTCGACACGCTCGTCGCGTACATGTTGTTCACAGTCCAGGTCGAGACGGATTTGATCTTCGGCTTGAGATCGGCAACGCCGACCAGTTCGCGCACGACCTTGGTGGCGAAAGCATCGTCGACCTGAGGCGCGGGCTGATTGATGTCGTAGCCCCATACGATCAGCCATTCGTTCCATGGCCGCACCATGCGCACAAGGCCCATGCCGATGCCGCCGACATCGGCGCCGGGCTGCAGCACCCAGTAAAGCACCGACGGGCGATGGGCGACATAGCGCGAGAGATCAGCCTCGAACAGAATGTTCATCGAGCCGGCAACACCCATCTTGCCTTCGAAGGTCAGATTGGCATGCTCCGCCACCTTGGAGTTGCCGCCATCGGCGCCGATCAGGAATTTCGAGCGGATAACCAGCTCCCTGCCGGTCAAGCGGTCGAGACAGGTGGTCGTGACCCCTTCGGCATCCTGAACATGGCTCACATACTCAGTCGACATGCGGGCCTGGGCGCCGCGCGAGCAGGCTGTCTTGAACAGCAGCGGCTCCATGTAAGTCTGCGGCAGGTCGTTCATGTGGGCGGGCGATGAAAGAAGGTGCTCGGCACGCGACAGCGGGTGGTTGCCCCAGCTCTGCATGCGGCCGATTTCCTCGCCGGCAACCGCCGTGCAGAAGACATTCTGCCCCATCAAATCCTGTTCGACCGCGAAGAGATAGGCCTCCTCCTCGACGTCGCGACCGAGATCGCGCAGAACCTCCATCGTCCGCTGGTTGGTGATGTGCGCGCGCGGCGTGCTTGCCAGCCAGCGATAACGGTTGATCACCATCGGCTCGAGGCCGTAGGTCGCAAGCAGCGCCGCGGTCGCCGAGCCGGCGGGTCCCGTACCGATGATCAGAACGTCGGTGGTGATGTCAGCCATTTGGCCCTCCCTTTTCATCATGTAGCGTTGATCCGCCTCTCAGCAGGCGACGGACCGGAAAGAGTTCCCAACCGGTACGGCTGGATATGACACCCCACAGACCGCGTGGGGCGCACAGCATCGTGACGATAGCAAGCGCCCCGAGCGCCAGGAGATACCAGGAGCCGTAGCTCGAAAAGGCATTCTGCAGCAGGAAGAAGACGAGCACGCCGACGAGCGGCCCTTCGATGGTGCCGATGCCGCCTATGACGACAATGAACACGACATAGGCGGTCCAGTCGGTGAGCGAGAAGGCGGCATCCGGCGATATGCGCGCCTTCTGCAGGTAGATGAGCGCACCGACCATGCCGGTCACGGAAGCGGTTGCCAGATAGACAAGGATCTTCAGCCGCCGCGCATCGACGCCGAGCGCACGGGCCGCTGTCTCATTGTCGCGCACGGCGGCAAGGCCAAGGCCCTGCTTGCTGCGCAGCAGTCGATAGATGAAGCCGATCGTCAGCGCGACGAGAGCCAGCGCCAGCCAATAGGTGAGCGCATCGGCCGCTGCCGCGGAGCGCATGCCGAACCAGTTCTGCAGCACCGAGATACCGAGCATATCCTTGGTGGCTTCGCGCGGCAGCGAAGTTCCCGTTCCGCCGCCGAGCATCTTCCACTGGGCGAATAGCAACCGCCCGACTTCGGCGATGACCCAGGTGCCGATCGCAAAATAGGGGCCGTAGAGCCGGAAGGAAAAGAATGCGGCCGGCGCTGCGATCAGCATTGCGAAGAGGCCGGCGAGCGGAATGGCAAGGATCGGATCGACACCGGCAAGAATGACGAAGCCGAACAGCGCATAGGCGCCGGAGCCGACAAAGAGCTGCTGCCCGACCGAGATCAGTCCGGCATAGCCGGCAAGCAGGTTCCAACTCTGCGCCAGCGCCAGCATCGTCAGGATGAAGAACAGATCCTGCACGACCCCGCGCGACACCATGAAGGGTGCAGCGGCGAGCGCGGCCGCCGCGACAAGCGAGAGGATGATGAAGATGCTCGAAAGCCGCGTCCGCGTTTCCACCCGCCAGCCCGGCGGTGCAGCAATTTCGGTCGGCATTGTTTCGAAACCCGGAGTCATGGCGCCCTCAATCCACGGCGCGGGGGAAAAGACCGCGCGGCCGGAAGACCAGCACGAGCAGGAAGGCGATATGCCCGGCAAGAATCTGCCATTCGGGATCGACCGCAGCGCCGACCGTCTGGGCAACTCCCAGGATGACGCCGCCTGCAAGCGTGCCCCAGAGCGAGCCGAGACCACCGATGATGACGGCTTCGAAGGCGTAGATCAGCCGCGCCGGCCCAGCCGTCGGATCGAAGTTCGCCCGCATACCGAGATAAAGGGCAGCAACCGTCACGATCATCATCGCAAGGCCGGTCGCGACGGCGAAGATCGTATTCGGCCGAATGCCCATCAGGCTCGCCGTCACCACATCGTCCGAGGTGGCCCGGAAGGCGCAGCCGAGCTCGGTGCGGTAGATGAGCTGGTTGAGACCGACGATGACGAGGACTGCCGAGGCAAAGGTGATGAGCGGCATCAGGCCGGCGCCGACACCCCCGAATTGCAGTGAAGCCGTTTCGAGGGCGCCCGCGGAGATCCGCCGGCTATCGGCCGTGAAGCTCTCCAACAGACCGTTCTGAATGACGATCGACAGGCCGAAGGTGACGAGCAACGGTGGCAGGATGTCGTTGCCAAGGGTTCGGTTCAGCAGGTGATATTGCAACAGCCAACCGACGGCGAACATCAAGGGGGCGGCGATCAGCGCAGCCAGGAAGGGATTGAGCCCCAACAAAGAGACAAGTACCAGGATCAGGAAAGCCGCCAGGACGATGAGATCGCCATGGGCGAGATTGACCAGGCGCATGATGCCGAAGACGAGGCTGAGACCTGCCGCGAACAGCGCATAGAGCCCCCCGAGCAGAACACCTTGCAGAAGCGTATCAAGCCAGTTCATGGGTGTCCGTTCCAAAATAGGCCGCATGGATATCGGCGCGATCGAGTTCTGCGGGGCGGCCTGTCAGGGTGATGCGGCCCTCCATCATGCAGTAGATGCGATCGGCCACCTTCAGCGCCTGGGCGATATCCTGCTCGACGATGACGGTGGCCGCACCCGCAGCGCGGATATGGGAAAAGGCGGCATAAATGTCCTTGATGACCACGGGGGCGAGGCCGAGGCTCAGCTCGTCGCACAGAAGAACCTCCGGATTGGACATCAGCGCCCGGCCGATGGCGACCATCTGCTGTTGCCCGCCCGAGAGCGCCGTCGCCGGATTGCGGCGTCTCTCCTTCAGGACGGGAAATAGCGAATAGATGCTGTCGAGCGCCCAGGGTCCGGCGACGCGGCGGCCATAGCGGCCGATCTTCAGATTTTCCTCCACCGTCAGCGACGGGAACAGCTTCCGCCCCTCCGGCACGAGCGCGATGCCGCGCCGCACGACATCGGATGCAAGCATCGCCCCAATCGGCTCGCCATGGTGCAGGACCATATCGGGCTTGTTGGCGATGACACCGGCGATCGAGCGCATCAATGTCGATTTCCCCGCACCATTGGCGCCGATAATGGCGATGGTCTCGCCGGCCTCGAGCCTGAGATCAACGCCGAGCACGGCCTGGAAATCGCCGTAGGAGGCCGTGAGGCCGCGAGTTTCGATGAGGCTCATCGTCAGACCTCCATCCCGAGATAGATTTCGCGCACCTCGCTCGACGCCATGATCGCGTCGGACTTGCCGATGCCGATCACCCGGCCGAAATTGAGAACGAGGATGCGCTCGGCCACAGCTGTAAGAGCGTGCAGCACATGTTCGATCCAGATGATTGCGATGCCGCGCTGGTGAACCCGCTTGATCGTCGCGACGAGCTGGCGGCATTCGCCTTCCGTCAGACCGCCGGCGATCTCGTCGAGAAGCAACAGCTTCGGCTGGGTGGCGAGCGCACGCGCCAATTCCAGCCGCTTGCGTTCAAGCAGGGTCAACGATCCGGCAGGCACATTGGCTTTGGCGATCAAGCCGGTCTCGACAAGGATGTCCGCGCACGAAGCCGAGACGTCGCTTTCCCTCGCCTTGGCACCGAAAGCACCGGCAACCAGCAGGTTTTCATAGGCCGTCAGACGCGCGAAAGGCTGCGGGATCTGGAAGGTGCGGCCCATGCCGGCAAGGCAACGTTGCATCGGCGGCACATGGGTGACATCGCGGCCGTCGAACCGGATCGATCCTCCGGCAACGGAGAGATTGCCGTTGATAAGGTTGAACAGCGTCGATTTACCGGCGCCGTTCGGCCCGATGACTCCGAGCGCCTCGCCAGGCTCGACAGAGAAGCCGATATCCTCGGCGACGACGAGCGCGCCGAACGCCTTCGAGACTCCCTTCAATTCCAGTAGGGGCATTGTCGTTCTCCGTTGGAGGCCGCCCGACCGAGTGCCGGGCAACCCTGCTTTCACGCAAGGGCTTCGAGCTTGCCGCCAAGCGGTACGTTCGGCGCCAGGCCGTTTTCGACGACGACGAGATCATAGCCGCCGCCGGATTTCAGCCGCCATTGGCCGCCGACCAGCGGCGTCTTGGCGACATTCTTTTGCGCGAACGGCGGCAGCTTCTCATTGCCCCAGGCAACCGGCCCGACGAGCGTGTCGAGCTTGGTTTCGCCGATCGCCTTGGCGACGGCATCGGCATCGCCCGCATCCTCGCTCCGCGTCATGATATCGACGGCGAGCTCGAACAGTGCATGGGCAAAGCCGATCGGCTGGGTCCATGGGCGTCCGGTTGTCTTGGTGAAGGCAGCCGCCACGGCGGCAGCGGTCTCGCCCGTCAGCGACGATTTGAACGGATGCGTCGGGGTCCACCAAACCTCGGTCGAGAGATTGTGCCCGGCATTTCCCAACGCTTCGACGGTCTGCGGGAAGAGAAGCGCCTTGCCGATCGAGGCGACCTTCGGCTTCAGGCCTTGCTGCTTGGCCTGGTTCCAGAAAGTGGTGAGGTCGGGGGGGATCATCACCCCGGTCAGGATATCGGTGCCTGCCTGCTTGAAGGCATTGATCTGCGCCGAGAAATCATCCGTCAGATTCTGGTAGCGGCCGGTATCCGTCAGCCCGTAGCCGAGCTTTTCCAGGACCGGCGGGAAGCCGACGACCTTGTCGCCCCAGGCATTGCCGTCACCATCATTCGGGAACAGGCCACCGACCTTTTTATTCGTCTCGATTTGGCTCCACATGCCGGTAAAGACGGCGATGATATCCTCAAGGCCCCAGAAGAAATGATAGGCGTAATTGAAGGGCTTCCAGGAGGCCGGATCGCCGGGATTGCCCTGCTGGCCGATGAACCAGGGCTGCCACGGCGCGACCGTGGAAATGCAGGGCATCTCCTCGCCCTCGCAGGTCGTGGAAACCGGATTGGTCGTCTCCGGTGTCGAGGATACGAGCATCAGGTTGATCTGGCTGTCGACGATCAGCTCCTTAGCGACTTCGGCGGCGCGGTTCGGGTTCGACTGGCTGTCCTTGACCACGACCTCGTAGTTCAGGCCCTTTGCCTTCGTTGTCGCCAGGAAGGCATCGATGACGAACTTGTCGGCTTCGCCGAAAGCGGCGAGCGGCCCCGTCTGCGGGCTGACATAGCCGAGCTTGATTGCCGCATTCTTGGCAATCGCCGGCATGGGCAGGCCCGAGGTTGCAATCAATGCGCCGCCGGCCGCCGTCGTCTTCAGAAAATCGCGTCTTGTGAACATGTTTCCTCCTCCCATTGTCTCTCCTCCCAAAGAGTGCGCCCGCAGGCGCCTGTGTCTCATTCCATAGGCCGTCGGCCCTCCCAAGCGTCCTGCAGAAGCTGGCGGATCGCACTCCGTTCGATCGGCCGCGGATTCCAGTAGGGATTCTCGACAGCGATCGCAGCCGCGCGATCGAGATCGATTTCTGTCAGCCCGAATTCCTTGAGCGATAGGGGCGATCCGATCGCCCTGGCGAAATCCCAGAGCCCGCCACCGATGGCGCCGCCGAAAATCTCGGCCGCTCCTGCCAGCTCCGATGCCGCGGCTGCGGCATTGAAAGCGGCCGTATGCGGCAGCATCACCGCATGGGTTTCGGCATGCGGCGTATCGAAGGAACCGCCGAGCGTGTGACAAATCTTGTGATGCAACGCCATGCCGACCGTGCCGAGCACCGAGCCGCAGAGCCAGGCGCCGTAAAGGGCATCGCTGCGCGCCTCAGCGTTCTTCGGATCGTTGACGATAACCGGCAGGCTTCGGGCAAAGGCGCGCAGGCCTTCCAGCGCCATCAGGCTCGAAATCGGATTGCGGTCTTGCGCGTAAAGCCCTTCGACGGCATGGGCCATGGCGTTCAGCCCACTCGTCACGCTCATGGCGACCGGCAGGCCGAGCGTCAGCGCGGAATCGTAAATCACGATCTCCGGCAATATCCTGGCATCGCGCACCGTCGTCTTGCGGCCGCCTTCGGTCTGCCCGAGGATCGGCGTCACCTCCGACCCGGCATAGGTCGTGGGAATGACGATCTGGAGAAGATCGGTGCGATAGGCAATCGCCTTGCCGAGCCCCGTTGTCGATCCGCCGCCGAGGGAGACGACGCAGTCCGCCGCGGTTTCCTCGACCACCCGCATCGCCGCCTCCGTCACCTCGACGGGCGTGTGCATGGTCGCGCCTGAGAAGACGCCGCAGGCAAGCGGCTCGATCTCTTCGGCCAGCGCCTGTGCATCAGCCTTCTGCTGCGGCGTCGAGAGGATCAGGGCCCGCTTGCAGCCGGCTTTGGCGACCCATTGCGCGACCCGGTTGCGGCTGCCGGCACCGAAGACGATTTGGGCGGGACTGCCCGCATAGGAAAAATCCTGGGTCATGCCGCCCTCCCCGGCTTTGCTCGCACCATCACGAAGGTGAGGCTCAACGCCTTGGCGCGCTGTCCATCGATCTCGGACGGCTCGAAGCAGGCAATGAGCTCGGGCCGCACGCCGAAGAGGGCGTCTTCGCCAAGGTGTGGATCGCTCGCATCGTAAATCTGGGTGGTGATCGTCTCGAAGCCCTTGGCACGAACGACGAAATGCAGGTTCGCCGGGCGGCGCAGCGGACAGCCCGCCTCGGCGAGCAGCCGCCCGACCGGGCCATCGTCCGGCACGCCATAACCCGACGGCATGACGGAGCGGTAATGGAACCGTCCGTTGATATCGGTATGGAAGAGGCCGCGCAGATTATGTTCCGGCTGCAAATCCGGCTGCTGGTTCTCGTAAAAGCCCTCGGCATTCGCCTGCCAGGTTACGACCTCGGCGCCTGCGATCGGCAGGCCATCGAGATCCTGCACCCGCACGGACACCGCCAGCGGCTCGCCGATCCCGTCGAGCGAGATCGAAGAACCCGATACCCTTTCTGGGGCATCATTGCGGAAAAACGGTCCGCGAATGGTATTCGGCGTCGCCGCTTTCGGCCGCCGCGAATTGATTTCCTCGACCAGGGCCGACGCGCCGATGAGATCCGACAGAAGCACCCATTCCTGTCGCCGCTCGTCCGAGGCATGGCCGACATCGGTCAGGAAGGCAATGACCTTGCGCCACTCGTCCTGGGTCGGGCGAAACTGCTTGATGAGATCATGAACATGGATGACGGCGGCAGCGATCAGCCGTGACAGATTGCCGTCACTGCCAGCGGAGAAGCGTTCCGAGAAAACCTCCGCCGACGTCGCCTCGCTGAATGTGAGCGCCTTTGCCCGCTCCGCCATGCTCATCCTCCACGATCTCACGTGTACCCGAGATTGATACTAGCAGTCGGAATTGCATGGATTGATGATTTTGTTGCAAAACAATATAACGGATCGTTATGAAGTTCGATGAACGTCACCTGATCCAGCTTGCCGCCGTTGTCAAAACAGGCGGCGTAACCGAAGGCGCGGCCTTGCTGGGCCTCGCTCAGCCTGCCGTTTCGCGCACCTTGTCCATGCTGGAGAAGCGCGTGGCCGAGCCGCTCTTCGTCAAGGGTCGCCGGCCATTGCAGCCGACGCCGTTTGGTCTTTCGCTCGCCGAACACGGCCTCGTCATGCTCGCAGCCTCACGCAAGGCCTCCGATCTCGTCGAAAGCTTCCGCGTCGGCAAGAGCGGCGTCGTACGGATCGGCGGCACGCCCTTCTTCATGGATGCGCTGATTGCCGGGCTGTGCGCGGAGTTTCAGACAAGCCGTCCGGACGTGCGGATCGATCAAAGCTACGGTTATTTCCCGGATCTGCGCGCAGCGCTGAAGGCAGATCAGATCGACCTCGCCATATGCCCGATCGACATACTCGACGAGGGTTCCGGGCTCGAATTCCAGCAGATTCTCCCAGGCCGCAATGTCGTGGCCTGTCGGGTAACCCATCCGCTGCTTCTGAAACGGCGGCCGCAGCCGAGCCAACTGCTCGACTATCCGTGGATTGCGCCGCCACCGGGAAGCCCGCTGCTGGCGGACCTGCGCGCGCTGCTGCTCTCCTTCGGCGCCACCGAGATCAAGATCCGCTATACCGGCGGCTCGCTGATGAGTGTAATCAACTACCTGAAATCGGCGGATGCGCTGACCGTCATGCCGCACAGCGTCGTCTTCGCGCAGCGCAAGGAAAAGACGATCACCGCACTGCCAATCACCATCCCTCATCCAGAGCGCGCCCTTGCGATCCTCAAGCGCGTCGATGCTCCACGAGCTCCCGCAGTCGATCAATTTGCCGAATTCGTCCGCCTGGGTTTCCAAGATCTTCGGCATCTGATCAAACGTCATGAGGAGTCGGTGATTTGGGGCGTTTGAGAGCCCCCATGGGATACGAACCGGGACCGCGTCCTTGGCTAGAAGTCCCATATCTCCGATGTTCCAGCAGCAGGCTCGGCTGAGGCCGAGAAGGAATGACCGATTTGGGGCCGGTGGCCGACCGTCCGCTACGAGACACCCAACACCAAAAGCGGACATCAGAATTCTTGCCGCCGAGGCCTGAGATTGACCCCTTTTGCTGCCGCTCGAGATCGATCCGAGGACGTGCGGTATGTGCTAGTATGCGGCCGGCGGAATGCGACAGACGCACTGCGACGGGCTTGTGATCGATCCGAAATACGCGCGACGGAGAGCCGACGTTGTACTTTTGGAGGGGAGACGAGGACGATGGCGACACCACAGCAACCCAGTCTAATAGTTCGACAGAAATCCCCACCGAACATCGAGTTTCCGTTTGCGTCGCTCTCCGATTGGCTGATCCCAGCCGAGTTGTTCTTCGTGCGAAACCATTTCCCGTCGCCGGAGCTCGATGCGCGAGACTGGAGACTGCGCGTTGGCGGGGCGGTAGAGCGGCCGATCGAACTTGACCTCGACAGCATCAAGGCGATGCGGAGCACGACTTTCACTGCCGTCGTGGAGTGCGCAGGGAACGGGCGCGTCTACTATGTGCCGCCGAAGGAGGGGTTACAGTGGCAGAACGGAGCCGTCGGCAACGCCGCCTGGACAGGTGTTCTTCTGCGCGAGGTTTTGGAAATGGCCGGCGTTAAGCGAACCGCACGTGAGGTTCTGCTGACAGGCGCCGACAGCGGCGTCGTCGACACGAACAAGAAAACGGCTTCTCCTGGCCCCATCGCTTTTGCGCGCAGTTTACCGCTTGAGAAGGCCATCGCTGACAGCACGATCCTTGCCTATTCGATGAACGAGGAGCCGTTGACGCGCGATCACGGCTACCCACTACGAGCGGTGGTGGGTGGCTGGTTCGGCATGGCTTGGATCAAGTGGATTACGGATATCACGGTTGTGGAACAACCGTTCCTCGGCTACTGGCAGGCGCGCGACTATTTCCGTTGGGAACGCAGCCTCGGGGAACCCACGCTGGTTCCCCTTGCGGAGATGGAGGTCAAAGCGCAGATCGCGCGTCCCGTAGAGGGGGCGCACCTCATTGCCGGCCAACCCTACCGGATTTTCGGAGCCGCTTGGAGCGGGGAGGCTGCTATCCGGCAGGTGCAGGTCTGCACGGGAGATGGCAGGGGCTGGCGCGAGGGAAGGCTCCTCGAAACAGAACGTCCCTTTGCATGGCGCTTGTGGGAGTACATATGGACCCCTGAAGAAGTGGGGCGATATACACTGCGATGTCGCGCGATCGATGGGGCGGGGTGCGTGCAGCCCGACCTTCCGCGTTCCGACTGCGAGAGCTACGCGGCCAATTGGATCGTTCCGGTGGAGGTTACCGTCGTTCCCGAGCAACGAAAATACGAGGAGGAATTCGTGATCTAATCACCCGCATGGTGCGGAATGGGGCTCTTGGCGCAAGTGTGACCCGCGTTGTCACTGCGTCATGTCGCTTTGCAGCAATAGCGCCCCTTTGGCTGAATGACCATGAGAAAGGCGCAAAGCTGATCGAATCTCGTTAGAGCCTCTCAGAGCAAAGAGGAACGGCCCCACGACGTGCAGGGCGGTCTCTATTCAGATCTCAGTCCGCTCGGCCAGTTCCAGTGCATCCTCAATGTCGACGCCAAGATACCTGACCGTGTTCTCGATCTTGGTATGGCCAAGCAGGATCTGGATCGCCGGTTGCCGGGCCTTAGAGTTCGTGGCGGCCTTCGTTCGCCGCAGGGAATGCGGCCCGTAATCCTCCCGACGGAGGCCGATCGCCGTCACCCACTCATCTACCAGTCAGGCGTACTGCCGAGTACTGAGATGATTACCGTGGTCGATCCGACTGGGAAAGGCATAGTCATCGACTGTTCCTCCCCTTCGTTGAAGCCAGGCAAGCAGACTAGCTCTAACCTCGGTCGTGATTTCGAACTGCACGGGCCGTCCAGTCTTCTGCTGGACGACCATTGCGCGAGTTCGAATTTCGTGCCCCGTGACGAGAGTCCCGATTTTCAGTTTTACCAGATCGCGGCCGCGGAGCTTGCTGTCGATGGCGAGATCGAAAAGCGCGCGATCTCTCATCCTTCCTCCTCGGTCGAGGAAGAAACGGACTGCCCAGATCTGGCGCTGCTTGAGGGGCTTCTTGACGCCAACTTCCTTGCCTGCGTTCCAAGCCGGTCGACCCAGTGCGGCAGGATCATATTGCGAGACACCCATTCCAGTTCTCCTATGGCCACCGTTGGCCAGAGGGAGAACGCGCACCTTCTGGTTATATGACGGGGCCGGTGGCCGACCGTCCGCTCCTTGGACACTCAACACGCGGACATAAAGTACTTGCCGCGAAAGTCTGGGATTGACCCGAAGCTGCCGTTTGGATTGCAATACCGGAACGGCACAAAGGAGGGATTCATGACCTTCGATGAAGTTTGTGGATCTCGGTGAAGACCTCGGTTGAGCCGGTCCAGTCAGCCTTCGGGCAAGCCGGCGTCACGCAGACCCGATAAGATCCGCGCCATAAAAGCAGAGGGCCACCATGTATCCCTGACTTTGGCAAGCGTAAGGTCGGGATGGCTCTCTCGCAGTCGAAGGCAGGCACGTCGTGCCTCATCCAATCTGCCGGCGTGCACATAGGCGCTGACGAGCCACCGCAGAGCCCAACTCGCGTCAGGCTGCTGGCTAAGGCCTCTTTGGATCCAGGTAATCGCATCGTCGTATCGCCCGTCGACGAAATGGGCGGCGCCGACGCCGACGTCCGCCCACGCACGCGCTCAGCATGGGTTCGAATCAGAGCGTCACCGCCTCGAACAGGCCTCTAAGTTTAGAAGCGCTTCGTTGAAGCGCAGCGCGCTCATGTGTGTCAAGGTCAGGAAGCAATTCAGTGGAAATGCCTTCGCGGCCCACAACGCGGGGAACCGATAAAGCTACATCGCGCACACCTTCGATCAGCGCGGTGACGCTCGAGACTGAAAGCACCGCCTGTTCATCCTGCCTTACCGCGCCGACGATCCGGGCAAGACCTGCTCCAATCCCGTAGTAGGTAGAGCCTTTGCCCTTGATGATGGTATAGGCGGCGTTGCGAGTCTTGCTGTCGATATCTGTCCGGACAGCTTCGGTAATGGGAGCGCCAATCTGTGCACCGAAGAGAGCAATCGGAACTGTACCTGCCCTGGCGCCGGACCACGCCAAGACTTGGCTGTCGCCGTGTTCGCCCAGCACATAGGCATGAATGGATCGCGGCGACACACGAAGGTGAGCCCCCAGCAGGCTACGAAACCGCGCGGTATCGAGAATTGTCCCCGATCCGATCACGCGATGGTTTGGCAGTCCGGAGTACGCTTCGGCGATCTGTGTCATGATGTCGACCGGGTTGGATGCAACCAGCAAAATCGCGTCGGGACAGACACGCATGATCTCGCCTACAACTATTCGGAAGACCGCGGCGTTGCGGCTCAGCAGATCGGTTCGCGTCTCCCCGGATCGTTGCGCGACCCCTGCGGCTATTACGACAACACCAGCATTCCGAAGATGATCGTAGTCTCCATGAGAAATCGAGGTTCCTGAGGCAAACGGCATCGCATGTGCGATATCAAGGGCTTGTGCTTCGGCCAGAGCTGGATCGAGATCGACCAGCACAACCTCGCTCGCGACACCACGTAAGCCAAGGGCGTACGCAGTCGCGCTGCCAACCATGCCGGCTCCAACAATGCCGACCTTCATCCCGTTTGCCTCCCTGTCGGAGTTAAGTAAGACTTAGCGCGGAAGCTCGCCATTAACAGGCCGTCAGCGGAGTTCCCGCAATTCACCGCGTGACGACGCCCTCCTTGGTCATGGGAGTCGTCTTGCCCACTATTCCGCCAGGATCAAGGATGGACGAAGCATTTCTTTCTTCCCACGCCGACCACTCTTTTATACCGACGGCGTCGACTGCATCCTGCTCGGCTTTGGACAGGTTTCGAAAGGACGCCAAGTCCTCGGGCTTCTGGTGTAAACGGCAAGAAAGCGGAGCATCGGTACATCCTCCATTCATCTTGAAGGTTGCCAATTTATGCGCCTCGCTTCGGAAATCACCTGCCGACAAATAGCGCGGGACGTGGAACGGCGGCTTTGGGGCGCAAAGCTGCCATAACTGTCACAGCGCTATTATTCGAAACGGCAACACGCGCTTAGTCAAGGTGCGAAGCAAACAGCGCTAGCGATGATTGCGCCAAAGCCGATCATTGTGGCGATTTGCGAGACGCCGCGCCGCTGGCGAGTTGGATGGAAGCGCACCTCCGGCCTCCGTCATTCCGGGCCTTGAGCCTGGATATCCGAGTATGCGCGCTGAAGAAGCGCGCACTTTTCACTCCCATCTCAGCGGAAACCGCCGCTCGCCACCAGCCGCCTGGGCGCCCATCACCGGACGTTCAAGAACCGTCCGCTTTCCGTGGATACTCATTACTTCGACGTCCTCGGTCACAAAGAGGGATGACGGCCTGATGGAGGTGGAGGTCGCCCGGGCATTACCTCTTACCATTTGTTGACTCACCCGCGCCTGAACAATACGTTAAGAACCCGGTCGTTGGGCTTGTCCTCAAATGACGAACCATTCTCTTCAGCGTCGCCTTGCCGCCATCGTCGTTGCCGATGTGGTGGGATATTCACGCCTGATGGAGGCTGATGAAGCCGCAACGCTTGAGAACCTCAGGGAACTCCGTTCCGGCGTTATCGAGCCGGCTGTGATGCGTCACAACGGTCGCATCTTCAAGGTCGCGGGCGACGGCTTCCTGATCGAATTCGGCAGCGCGGTGGACGCGGTCGCAGCAGCTTTGGAAATGCAGCGGGCCGCCACTGCTGTTGAGGCTTCCGAAGACCGGCGCCTGCTTTTGCGCGTGGGCGTCAATCTGGGAGATGTCATTGACGACGGTTCGGACGTCCTCGGCGACGGCGTCAATGTCGCGGCGCGCCTCCAGACGCTGGCCGCGCCGGGAGGCATCTGCATTTCAGCCAGCGTTCACGGCGAGATCGTCGGCAAGATCGGCGACCGGTTCTTCGATGCAGGCGAACGCTACCTGAAGAACCTCACTCGCCCGGTCCACCTGTGGCATTGGCCGGATGCGCTGCAGAGCGTTTTGCCGCTGCCCGAATGTCCCTCGATCGCTGTATTGCCGTTCACGAACATGAGTGGGGATGAAGCGGACGCGCCTTTCGTCGACGGCTTGACCGAAGACCTGATCACCGACCTTTCCCGCACAACTGGCCTGTTCGTCATCGCGCGCAATTCCGTGTGGGGCTACAAGGGCAAGCCGGTCGACGTAAAGCTGGTCGCCCAGGAACTCGGCGTCCGTTACGTCCTAGAGGGGAGCGCCAGACGCGCAATGGGCCGTGTCCGCATCAATGCCCAATTGATCGACGCGCTTGGCGGCCAGCACTTGTGGGCGGAACGGTTCGACAGGACGGTGGAAGATGTTTTCGAATTACAGGATGAGGTCAACGCCAAGATTGTTGAAGCCCTCGTCGGCCGGCTGACCATCCCGACGCCGCGCAATCGGCCGAAGAACTTCGAGGCCTACGATCTGTGTGTGCGCGCCCGTCTCCTGACGGAGGAGTCGCCGCAAACCGAGCGTGAGGCCTATATGCTGCTCCAACGCGCGGTCAAGCTCGAGCCATCCTATGCCGAGGCGCTCGGTCTGCTCGCCTATAACCGTTGGCTTGCCTGGACGCATTTCGGCGAGCCCGAAGATCCTAACCGCCGGATGGCGGTGACATCAGCGCAGAAGGCGGTCGACCTGGATCCCAACGATGCCGGCTGCCGCTACGTTCTGGGGACCATTTTGGCTTATGAGCGGCGATGGGAGGAATCGGATGCCGCTTTCGCCATGGCCCTGAAACTCGACCCCAATCACGCCGACACCTGGGCCGCCATGTCTGATATGTCCGTGCTGGACGGCAGGATTGCCGACGGACTGGCGCAGATCGAAAAAGCTCTGCGGCTCAATCCCTATCCGGCGTGCTGGTATCTTTGTCATCTTGGGCAGGCGCAATACGCCGCGGGTGACTACGAGGCGGCAACCGCTACACTCCGCAGGAAAGAAACCTATCGCACCAACTCACGCAAATTCCTGGCTGCTGCGCTTGCGCAGTTGGGCCACCGCGAGGAGGCGCGGCGAGAAGCAGAATTGTTCCTGATCGCCCACCCTCATTTCACGATCGCTCATTGGCTCAGTTCCCAGCCGCTGCGCGATGCATCTGTACGAGACCACTTTGTCGACGGCTTCCGAAAGGCTGGCCTGCCGGAGACGTGACAGCGGGCGGGGACAATCCCGACGGGTTGGTGACAATCGGTTCTTTCGACAGTCCAATTGCCGTGCAACATTGATCGTCGTGAATACGTCTAACGCGCCGAACGATCGAATCCCGGCACGGCGCCCACAGCACCTGCCGACAGCACCCTTCGCACACTTGACCTTAAGTCGTCACAGGAGAACGAAATGTCCAAATCCATCCTCGACATGTCGATGTCCCTCGATGGGTATATCGCCGACGATAACGATTATCTTGGAGGCGAGGATGGAGAGCGGCTGCACCACTGGGCGGACGCCGACGGGGGATCCGCTCAGGCCGGGCCCGTGCGTGAATTTGAAGCCGAATGGAAGGCGGCCGGTTCAGTCCTTGCCGGCCGGCGGACCGCCGAGCTCATGGATCACTGGGGAGGCAGTCATGGCGGCGCCCCGATCTTCGTGCCCAGTCACCGGCCTCCGCCGCCCGCCGCCCGTTGGGGTTATCCGTTGGTGACCTACGTGAATGACGGAATCGAGAGCGCGATGGCGCTGGCGAAGGCTGCGGCCGGCGATCGGGACGTACAACTGCGGGGTGGTTATACGGCGCAAGAAGCACTCCGGGCCGGGGTGCTGGACGAGATCCAGATCCATCTGATCCCGGTGCTGCTCGGTCGCGGCCGCCGGCTGTTCGATGTTTTGCCGTCAGAGATCGAACTGGAGCTTGTCAGGGTAATCGACACGCCGGCGGCGACACACATCCGCTATCGTGTCCGTCGCCAATCCAGTTCCTAGCGTCTGACGAGACCGCGGCGGCCTACTATTGCCTGAAGCTGGGCAGCCACGAACATCTGCTCGATGCAAAGGCGCATTTTCAGCTGGTCCGCCGACGGCCATTCGATCGGCTGCTCACGCCGGTCAGCCTCTGGCCATACATGGCCGTAAAAGGCCAGCACCATCGAAATGGGCCGTGGCGTCCTGGCGGACAATGCGCATCGAGATCAATGCCCGGCGAAAACCAGGGTCTGAACCGGCAGGAACATCGCCTGTATACGCAGGATCATGGCATGCACGAGACCGACCGTGTCGACCACATGCAGGAATAACCAGCGCGGGGTGCTGATGTTGGGATCAGCGAGCGCATCGTGATTGTTGGTATAGGCATTGGCGATGCAACTGCTGCCTGGCGGCACATCATCCAGGCCGCCGTCGAACAGCGGCTGCAGGAACACCGTCAGCGTGCCGGGTTTTGCCAGCTGCTGTACGTCGAGCAGCTGGTCGGTGGGGCGCAGCTGGCCGGCCGCGATCACGTCCTGCACCTCGGTCACCACGAGCGGGATGATGGTGAACGGCTTGCCGACGCAGACGGCCTCCGCGACCATTCCGGGTTTCATCACCTGCGCCTCGATCTGCCCAAAACCGGCGATCAGCGTTCCGCGGCCCGCTTCGCTCGGCACCAGGATGCCGGCAGGACGCAGCATGGTGTTCAGCACATCGCCGGGGCGCAATGTGAATTGCTGGACTGTGCCCGCTACCCCCGCCTTGACGACGGTCTTGTCGAGTTCCACCTGCGCCTCCGCCCGGGCGGCCTCGGCGCTCGCCTTCTGCGCCGGCAGGAGAACGCTGAGTTTGGTTTCCAGCGTCTGTTTCTTGGCAAGCGCAGCGCTGAGGGAGCCTTTGCGGCCTTCGACCGTATTGGTGAGGCGGACCACCTCCCGGCGGGCGACGGCATCGTTTTTCAGGAGCTGGGTCTTCATCTCCAACTCGTCCTCAGCCACTTTCAGGGCGCCGTCGGCCTCCTGAATCTGGCCGTCCATGCTCGCAAGCTCGGTCTGCGCGACCTTCGCTTCGGCTTCGACTTCGGCGATTTGCCGGCTGGCGGTTTCGAATGCCGCCTTCTGCTGTGAATCGTCGAGGCGGAAGAGCGGCGCGCCGGCGGCGACCTTTTCGTTGACGCCGACAAAGACCTCATCCACCCGGCCGGAGGCCTCCGGCAGGATCGTGACCGTGCGGAATATGGCCGTGACCGTTTTTGTCGAGGGATGGAAATAGAAGATCATGGTGATCAGCGAAACGGTCAGGATCAGGCAGGCGGAAATGCCCCAGCGCAGTTCGTACCACATGCTGTAAAGGGTGATCTCCTGGCCGATGCGCTTGCCCTGGACATAGCGTCGATAGAGATAGTCCGGGAAGATGGTCAGCATTGAGCAGAGCATTAATTCGAACATGATCAGATCCCCTCTTCGTGCAGTGTCTTGGCGGGCGTCCGGGCGGGTGGTGCCTCTGCCACTGCTTCTGGCGCTGGCGTCGGCGCGCGGACCGGTTCCGGGTGATCGGCTGCGACCGGCGCCTCATCCTCGAGCTCGTCCGGGTCGCGTCCGGCGAGCCTGGCGAGCGAGCGGGCGATCGAATAGAGCGGGGTCGTAAAATCGGGAAACCGAACGAAGGCCAGGAGCAGACCAAGGATCCAGTAAAGGTGATTGTGGGTGAAGAGCGAGATCAGCGCCAGAACCGCGACAATCTCCATCTGCACCTTGTTGGTGCGGTGGGCGATGCGTTCGGGGATGGCGTGAAGCTGGAAGTAGAGGTTGCCGACCACCAGAATCATCACGATCAGAAAGACGATGACGCCGACAAACAAATAGTCGGTCTGGCCCGGCTCGGTGATGAAGCCGGGCACGTGATCGGTGAGAGCGGAGTGATAGTCTTCCATCGAAATCTCCTTTCCTGAACGCGATAGTCGCCTGCCAGCCGGCAGGCCGCATGGATCATGTCAGCCGGCGCCTGCCGCCAGGGCCTGTTTGTGCGCCGTCAGAGCCTGCTGAGCAGCTGCGGCCGTATCGGCAACCTTGTCGCCGGCGACCTGGACGGTCGGCACGGCAAGGCGGATGCCGTTTTCATGGAAGGCCTCATAGATCATCCGCAGCGCCCGGCGCTTCAGCGTGAACTGCTCTCCGGGAAGCGTCATGAACTTCATGCGTAGCAGCAACCCGGAGTCGCCCAGGCTGTCGATGCCCTGCATTTTCAGCGGCTCAATCGTGATGGGCTTGAACTCGGGGTCGGCGAACAGTTCCTGGCCGATCTTCTTGATGATCTTGCGGGCCTTCTCGACATCGGCATCATAGGCCACGCTGACCGTCATCTTCTCGATCACCCAGTCGCGGCTCATGTTCTGGATCGCGCCCAATTCGCTGAAGGGCACGATGTAGACGGCGCCGCGGTGATGCCTGAGCTTCACCGATCGAAGGCTGAAGGATTCGACGCTTCCCTTGTAATTGCCGCTCTGGATGTATTCGCCGACGCGGAAAGCGTCGTCGAGCAGGTAGAATACGCCGCTGATGATGTCCTTGACGACGGTCTGGGCGCCGAAGCCGATCGCAACGCCGACGACGCCGGCGCCGGCGATCAGCGGCCCGATCTCGACGCCGAGCGAAGACAGCGCCATCATCACTGCAATTGCGGCAAAGAGGATCATCAGAACGTTGCGCAGGATCGGCAGCAGCGTTCGGATCCGCGCCCGGCGGCGGGCCGTGTCGCTGCCGGCCTCTTGGGGCGTATCGGTCTCGCCAAGCTTGCGGTCGATGACGACGCGCACCAGGCTCCAGGCGAGATCGATGACGAGAAGGATGATGCCGGCGCTGAGCATGCCCCTGACGATGCGCAGCATCGGGGTGTCCTGCATCGTCATGCGGGTCAACTCGACGTCGAGGGCACGGGCGAGCAGGAGGATGGCCCCGACGATGACCACTGCCCGCACACCGCGCTCCACCAGCACGGAGGCGATGCTTGCCCGCTCGGCCTTTTCCTCGCCGGCGGGAGAGGACAGAATGTTGGCGATGGAGACACGGGTGAGCGCGAGGACCGCCGGCAAGGCGGCGCACACCGCGACGATCCAGAAGAGCTTCGTCGCACCGACGACCCAGAGAGCCCAGAGACCGATGAAATAGGCGGTCCACAGCCAATTGCGGATCGTCCGGCCGATGCGGGGCGCCTGCCCCTCGACCGGCGCGTCCACCGGCCGGCGCCACAGGCTTTCGATCGCGATCGCCAACAGCACGACACCCAGCGTATAGGCGACGAGCAGCCGCGAGGCGGGGGGAAGGCCGAGCGTTGCAAGCAGCCGCACCGTCACCCAGCCGAAGGCGAACCAGCCGCAGAGATAGGCGAGGCGGCGCGCCCAATGGGCCGCGGCCGGATCGCTGACGGGGACCACGCGAAATCCTGGCTGCGCCGCGGCGGCGGGGGGCGCGAGCCAAACGCGCAGGAGCGCGGCGGCTAGGCGGAAGGCGACGAGGGCGAAGAGGTAGCCGACGACGATTTCGCGCACGAGCGGCGGCCAGTCGAAGATGAGGAAGAAGCCGATGCTGCCGAGCGCGAAAGCGAACACGTGGCATGCTTCCCAGAGAAGTTTGGCGCCGAGAAGGACAAGCCGCTCCCGGACGGTCGAAAAGGACGCCTGCTCCATCCAGGCGCGCCAGCCGCCGCTGATCCGCCGGAAAAACCACTGGGCGGCAAAACCTGCCGCCATGAAGGCGATCAAGAGCACCACCGGCCGGGTGCCGCCGTTCGCCTGGATATCACGCTCGAGCACCGCCGCGGCCGCCATCATCTGCGATGGAAACGAGGTCGCAGCATTCATCAGATCGGAGGAATGCCGGCGGAAGCGTGTGGCGAATTCGGAAAAAGAGGGATCGGTTGGCTTCGCCTCGCCTGGTTCGGCAGCGGCTTTTGCCGCTGCCTGCTGCTTCAGCCAGTCCTGCACCGCCGGATCGGTGGACAAGGCTATGAACTGCTCGATCCGTTCGGCCGGCAGTGCGGCCGGCGGTGTCTGCGACATCGCGGGCATGGCCGTCAGTGCGGCGGCGAGGGATGCGATCACCGCCAGGAGCAGCGTCCGAAGAACGTTCCTTGATGACACTATCGACATGATCACTCCCAATCCCGCGTATCGCGCACTGCGCGCCCTATGGCCGGCATTCCGTCCTGAAAGCATTGCCACAGGCCGGCTTCGACTTGCCGCCGGGCCCGGCAACCGCGCTGACCTCGGCGGCATAGGCGTCGCGTGTGTCCCGATCGACGACGGCGGCAGGCGCCGCCAACACCAGACCCGCAGCATTGCCCGCGGCGGCCGCCGTTTCCGTCGTCGCCGCAAGAATTCTCTCCCCGAGACCGACTCGGCTGTCAGTCAGCGTCTGTCCTTCCGAGATACGGGCGCCGATCAGCTGGACGATCGCGGGCGAAGCCGCGAACTTGGCGTGGTTGAGAGGGTCGCTGGTCTTCACCTTCGTCAAGTCGATGACATTGATGTCGTATTCCTCGAGTTCCTGCTTGTAAGGCGCCTGCTCCGGATCGATCGAGCCGAGACGGGCGACATCGCCCCAGACCCTTCGGGAGACGGCGAGCGCCTTATCGTCACGGGATACGAAGAGGGTGAATTGGGGGTGCTGCTTTCCCATGTCGGCGATCTGCTGGCGGAACACGTCGACATCGACGTCGGGAGCCGCGAGCATGACGTTCTTGAATTTCGCCGGCAGGCGGCCATTGCGGATCGCCATCTGCCGCAGGCCCTCCATAGCAAGCCAATTGCCCATCGAATGGGCGAGGATCGAGACTTCCTTGATCTCCGGATCATGGTAGAGATATTGAAAGAGCTTCTCCAGCGCGTTGCGGGTGTAATTGGTGCTCTCCCGATCATAGCCGTAGGCCAGCAGCCGTCCGCGCGAGGGCCACGTCACCAGCACCGGCGCGCTATGAACGCCGGAATCATGAACGATCTGGGCAAAACGGTAGACGGAGTCCTCGAAGCGGGTGTTGTAGCCGTGGATGAAGACGAAAACGCTCTTGTCGGGGCTCTTGCGCACGCTGGCGCTGAGCCAGGCCTTTGCGGCATCGACATCCAACTCGGTTGCCTTGAGC
Organism: Rhizobium sp. NLR16a; assembly: GCF_017948245.1. Lineage (NCBI taxonomy): Bacteria > Pseudomonadati > Pseudomonadota > Alphaproteobacteria > Hyphomicrobiales > Rhizobiaceae > Rhizobium > Rhizobium sp. NLR16a. The sequence continues at coordinate 2,952,005 of NZ_CP072865.1, forward strand.
GTCGCAAAATCGGTCTTGGGATTGGACGGCAACTTCTTCGGCCAGGCGACTTCACCTTCCTTGCGCCCAGGCGGGATCGAGACGGTGATATCGGCGAAGGTGGGCTGGCGGGCGCGCTCGCCGCTGAACATCTCTCCGGGAACAGGCGAGCGGCTGCGCGTCGTGGCGACCAGCATGTCGACGCGATCGGCGCGGGGGGAGGTTTCGGCGACCGGGGTTAGCACGCCTTTCGGATGCCCGCCGCAGCCTGACAGGCACATCACCGTAACGCAGACCAGAAGCCCTCGAAGCGTCTGCCGAAAAGCGGCCTGACTGCCGCGCATGTTGCTTATGTTCACACTGCTCCCCACCCTGACGCATGCTGCCGGGACCGACCCCGGTCCTGCATGGAAGAGATTGGGCCAAAGACGAAGCCGCAGGCATGTATGATCCTGTATGTTACAGGTAACAGCACCCTGCGCGTCGTTCGGCCGAGGGCGAGGACAGCCGGTCGGACACACCGCCGTCAATTCGCCGGCTGGTCGTTTTGAACTGGCAGGCCGGCAGCCTCAAGCCCGGAGAAAAATCGTTCTTGGTCCTCGATTCTTGCCAGCCGCCGGACGACCTCCCGCCGGACATTCGGGATCAAGGCGGGCGATCGGGCCTCGATCCAGTCGATTTGCTCCTTTGCCTCCGCCGATTTTCCGAGGGTGCCGAGAATCGAAAGCAGGACGAGGCGATGCATCGGATTGTAGTTGAGGTCCGACATGCGCGACCATAATTCGGCAGCCTGGATATCGCCCCGCATGAAGGCGCAGAGCGCCATTCCTACCTCATAGTATCCCTGTGGTCCGGCATTCTTGCCGACCGCCTCCGAAATCAGCTCGCAGCCCCTGTCCCATTTTCCCGACATCGCCAGGCGCAGGCCGTATTCGCCCGCCACTTCGGTGTCGTTTGGATTGCTGGCATACGCAGCTTCGCCGGCCCGCAAGGCCTCGGTTGGGTCATTGCCGAAAAAGTTGGCAAGCATCAACGCCTGCAGAGCTCGGGCATTCTTCGGATCGAGACGCACGGCGCGTTCGGCAAGCTCCTTGGCAATCGCCAGCGTGGCGGCGGTTGGTTTCGTGTTCAGCTGATATGGAAAGCGGAATTCGTCGAGATAGGTGAGCGAAAGAAAGGCAGTGACATTGGAATCATCGGGCATCTTTTCCACAGCATGCTGCAGGCAGGATTTTGCCGCTTCCTGCGCCTGCGGGGTCATTTCGCTCCGATAGCTGTAGTAGGACAGAATGCAGGAAAACGCGTCCGCGTTTCCGGCGATGCTGGCGGTGTCCGCCTCGAATATAACGCCGAATGGGCGCGCGACCGCCGTCGCAATGTCCTCGGCAAGACCTGCCTGCGCCTGCAAGACGCCCTGGACCTTCATGTCCGCATCGTAATTGTTTGCCCAGATGACGGTGCCATCGGCTCGCCGCACAAGTCTGGCCGTCGAGCGCAGCGTTTCGCCTTCCAGCCTGATACTCCCCTGCAAGGCATAGATCGGTTGCGACGACCACTGGCCATCCCGATTGCGCGGCAAAGCGGCGGCGACGACGATGTCATTGAAGGGAACGAGCTTTTCGATGATGTCATCGGTGATGCCGCGGGAAATGTCGGATGCAACCCCGCTGCCGGAGGCGCTTTCGAAACGTTCGACGACAATGATGGGGTGGCCGACGGCTCCAGACGGCATGTCGTTTTCGGTTTTGAACGTCCCCCCGTGCTGAAGCATCGCGGCGGCGGCGACGAACACGACCGCCGCGCCTCCTGCGGAAAGCCAATATCGGGACCATGCCACACGCCGGTTCGCCTTGTCTCGGCCGTCCGTATCCGCTGCCCGGGCGCCTTGCTGCCCCTCATCTGCCGGAGGTGTCAGCGGAGCGGCCTGTCCGGTTTGCGGCATATCTGCAGGCTGGGCTCCTTGCCTCACCTCGAAGACAGGCGCATAGCCGCCTCTGGGAATTGTAATGACGACCCGGTCCGCGGCGCCGGCGGTCAGGTAATAATGTTCCAGTTCCCTGCGCAGTCGTCCTGCTTCGATACGGACACAGGGATCCTGCTGAGCATCGAAATTTGCATCTCGGCCGAAAACCGCCTGCGCGATGGTAAATGCCTTCAGGTAGTCGCGACGGCCGGCAAGCGTCTCGGTCACCACGAATTCGAGGAACCTCCCCGCTCGCTCTGGAAGACGAAACTCGGGACTGGACAGAATACGCTCAAGTTGCCGCTGCACCTCTTCGGGTGAAGAAATGTCGCTGCTCGCCCTGTCAACGTCTGCATTTGGCATCGGCTCCCCCAGACTCCGATTGCGAACAACCTGCAGCATGCAGTCATCGACGATAGACCTGCGTCGACACAACGGCAATGCTCTTCAGAAGAATAAGCTAATTAAGGATCGCTTTATTCAACGGTCGCCAGGGGCCAATACAGGCCTGTATAGCTCGTACCGGCGTAGGATACCGTATCCTACCGGGGCGGACATGTATTTTACTGCCTTCGTCTCTCCGTGCACTCTATCATCACCTGAACATTCCGGAGGAGGCGGCGATGACATCACCTGAAACGTCCACATCCCATGCTATGACGAGCGCCGAGGAGCTGCGCAAGCGCGCTTTGGAACTCCAGCTCGTGGAAATGGAGCGCAGCGACAAGATCAAGGCGCGTGAAGCGAAGAAACATGCTGATTTTGTCGAGGATTTCTTCCGCAAGCAGATTGGAGAAGCGGAACGCGCCGTCATCAAACGCCTGGTGATGAAAGCGGCCGCGGATGGCAAATACGAGGCGCTGATCTACAGCTTTCCATCGACCTTCTGCACGGACAGCGGCCGCGCGATCAACAATAACCTTGCCGGATGGCAGAAGACGCTGCAGGGGAAGGCGAAGGAGCTGTATGGACTGTTCGAGGAGGTCGCCAAGCCGCAAGGCTACGGTCTGAAGGCGATGATCATCAATTTCCCCGACGGGATGCCTGGAGACGTCGGCTTCTTCCTCACTTGGGAACCCCCTGTCGACTGACGCCAAAGAGCAGGCACGAGCGAGGGAATATCCTGTTGAAAGCGATAGAGATCGAGCGAAAGTTCCTGGTCCGGGACGACAGTTGGCGCGTTTACGCCGACGCGCCGCGCGTCCTGCAACAGGCCTATCTTGGCGTCGATCAGAACTGCGTGCGCGTCCGCCTGATCGACGGGCGTTCCGCGCGCCTGACAATCAAATTCCGCTCGCCAGGCCTGGCCCGCGAGGAATTTGAGTATGACATTCCGGTCGAGGAGGCACGCGATCTCCTTCTCCACGCAGGTCATGTCCTTGAAAAGACCCGATACCGCGTCCTGCATGACGGCCAAAGCTGGGAGGTGGACGTGTTCGCCGGCGCTTACCAGGGATTAACACTCGCCGAAATCGAAATGGCGAGTGAGGATGACCGGTTCAACCTGCCGCAATGGCTGGGGCGCGAGGTCACGGGCGAGCGGCGATACTCCAACCGCGCCATGGCAGCTGCCCCGCCCCCACAACAGCCGGCGGCGCAGGGCGGCGCCGGCTGAAACCTTAATCCTTTACGACGGTCCAATTTGCGTCCGGATTGAAATCCTTGATCGCCGCAGCCTGCTCTTCCGTCGTCGGGCCGAGATCACGCTGGTAGATGACGCTCATTCCGTTGACCATGAACGTCTGCACGCCGGTCACCCTATATTTGACCGGCCAGGCAATCAGCGCAAAACCGCCGGTCATATAGCCGTTGATGACATAACTTTGCTTGCCGCCAAGGACATTGTCTCCCTGGGATGTCAGGATACGGTAGCGATAGCCGTAGTAACCCTCGCCGCGTTTGGCGGCTCCGAACGCGGCCGTTTCGACCAGCGCGCTTGCCGGGCTTTCCTCGGGGTAGACGCTCGGATCCCAGTAAAGGCCATCGAGCTTGCCAGGGCTGCTGATCAATTTCTTCGCGAACTCATAGATGCCGTCGCCGTCACGATCCTCGGATGCGTACCAGTATTGGGCCGCCACATATTCGTGCATGGTATCGATGGTGGCGAGCTCGTTCTCGCCGACGCGGCGATTGATGATTTCTTCAAGGCCACGCTGCGTGTCGAAGAACCATTTGCCGTCCTTGTCTTCGGCCAGCGGAAACGGCAGCGGCCAAAGCCGATCGCCGATCGCGGCGACCTTCAGATTGCCGAGATCCTTCAGAACCACCTGGCGCTCTGCGCCCTCCCGGATCAATCCGTAGGCGATCATCGCCTCGTTGCTGGAACGGAGCTTGTCGGCGTTGAGGCCGAGCAAGGCGGCAAGATCGTCGATATTGTTGGAAGCCAGCACCGACTTCAGTTTGTCGATCGCAAGCTGCGCGCTGTCGAACTTCGGCGAAGACGTCGCCGCCTTGTACGCGGAGAGATCCGTCTGCGCCAGTAGGAGCGTCGGCGTTGCCGAAAACGTGCACAGCGCTGCTGCGAACATGAGCGAAATTACGGTCGATTGGCGTCTCATGATGTCACTCCCTGAGCTGGAAACAGGTCTTACCGCCGTCCACCGCCGCCACGGCCACCGCCGCCACGACCACCGCCACCGCGGCCACCGCCGCCGCCTGAAGGGCGGCTATACTGAGGTGGACGGGCCGAAGGACGCTGGCCCATGCTCTGCGCCCCCCGGTGCGAGGAGACGGCCTCCCGGCGACCGGATTGCGGGTTGCCGAGAGCGCTTGGCTGGCGTCCGCGATTATCAGGTCTCGAAGCCATTTGCGGCTTGTTGGCCTTCTTGACGGATTTCTGGGCAGGCTTGGCGGGGCGATTGGCGGCCTTCTGAGGACGCGCCTCAGGCCTCGACGCTCCCTGCCGATCGCTTGCTGCCGGTCTATTGGCGGCGGGCTTGGCCTTCAGACCTTGCGCCGTGTTCTTGCGGATATCTTCAGCGCGTGCGGCGTTACCGCGATTCCCAGGCCTCTGACTTGCCTGGATATCATTGGCTCTGTTGCGCAGCTGGTTGCGATTGTCGCTCTGGAGACTGGATTTGATCGACGACCGGTCCAGCTTCGCGAACTGGTCCTTGCCTATACTCAGTTTGCTGCGGTCGACATTGCTCCAGTCGACGTCGTTAAACTTAAGCTTCCCATTGAAATTGCGGTCGTTCAGGCAATTGTTGCAGTCGATATCAATATCGCCGTCCCAGCGGCCGCCCCAGACGCCCCAGTCGTCCCAGTTGACGATGGCTGCCCAGGTCAGACCCGTGACCGCAGCAGCAAAGAACCCCGCCCCTGGGTAATAATAGCTGTCGTAATAATCCGGATAGTAAGAGATGGGCTCCGAGGCATAACCCGGTTCATAAAGCATTTCCGGCGGGTATTGCGGGATGTAGATCTTCTCGGGATCGGTCGGTCGGATGATGATATTTTCGTTTTCGGTAACGACGGTCACCTTGTCATCCGTCTTGATGATGTTCTTTTCCACCGCTTCGTCGCGAAGCTGCTGAATGGCAATCAGAACATCCTTTTGCTGATTGGTGAGCGCATCCGCCAGCGATTGCGTCCAGTCGAGGTCTTCGCTCATCATCTTGACGACGTCGGGATAGTTGAGCAGCGAAATGACGCTCCCGTCCCAATCGCTCTTCGGCTTGAGATCGGAATTCTTCTTTTTTGCCTCGAGGAACCGCTGTGCCTCGACGATCTGCAGCGGGAAGAGCGAGGCAGCCGAAATCGCTGCAACCAATTCGTCCGGATAAAGGGCAATGCGCGCCACGAGCACTTCCAGCTCATCGTCTGACAGAAGCGCCGCAGCAGGCTGTTCGGCAGCCGTCTGGGTCGGCGCGGCCGCTGGTGCAGGCGCCTGGGCGCGCGCGGGCAAGGCCAGCTGCAATGTGATGATCGCAACCACCGACAATCCAGCAATGAGTTGGCCGGCGAAAAATTGAGCCCCAGACACTTTGTGGGGAATTGCTTTCATCGCACCGACCTCCCTTGGATCAAACTTTGACGGACGCCTTCATGAAGACTTCGGACCGATGAGAGGCGGTCGCCCCAGAACGACTACTTTCGATTGGGCGATTGCCTCTCCCATCTCCTGCAGCAGCGCCTCGACCAGACCCGCATATTCCAGCCGCCGCGCCTCTCGAACCGCTTCCGGCAGAGCCTCGACATGCGCCAGAGCCTGGGCGGCATCCGCGAGATCCTCGCACATGCTGTGAAAGGGCTCGTTTACGTAGAAAAGCCGCTGTACCAGCCGCGTCTGGTTGGGAAAATAAGTCTCGGCCGTCTCAAGGGCGGATAGATATGTCGAACTTTTATCTCCCGACGCCATCTCCGCCCCCGCCGCCGACTGCGCTCAGCAGATGTCGAAACTATACAACAGGCGCAGCGGCGGCTGACGTAAAATACGCGAACCTACGGTAGCCGGCCTTCCAAGCGCCGGACGAATTCGAAGCGTTGGCCGCAATGGCATGTATCAAGCCGGTCGCGTCCCTCCGCTCCTGAGCGCAGACGATCTCCTCGAGTATCTGGATGGCCGCGACCCGATAGAGATTACACGATGCTACGAGCCTCGACTCCGAAACGGGCCTAATATCGGCGGTTGATAGCGATCTAGCGGTAGTGCCAGACCGGCCGGAAGGGAGCGGCCGTGTTTCGATTAGCATCATGATCGCGATCGACGTTCCAGATCTGATCGCCAACGCACGAAACCACCCCATCAGCACGCCGCGCCCATCAGCACGCCGCTGAACACTGCCGAACGGGTGGTTGTGGCGATCTGGCCATCCCAGTTGACGCCAATCCCGACCGTGCGGCCAAGCAGCGTGATGACCTGGGAAGGACCAAGGGTGAGAGCATAGGAGCCAGCGGTGATAGGTAGCATTCCAATGTTGCGGGGCCTGAGCGGTTTCAGCCGGGATCGGCTTCGCAGCGATATCCCCGCCGGGCTGTCGATCGCTGCCGTCGGCCTGCCGAGCGCCATCGCCTACCCGGCAATCGCCGGCCTGCCGCCGGAGACCGGCATCTATGCCAGCATCCTCGCGCCGATCGCCTACGCGATTTTCGGTCCCTCGCGGCTCTTGATCGTCGGGCCTGACGCGGCGACGATGACGGTGCTTGCCGCTGCCATGGGCGCCATCATCGCGGTCGCGCCGCCCGGAACCGCTGTCGACCGGGTGGCGATCGCTTCGGCGCTTGCGATCGGCGTCGGCGTCTTCTACATCGCCGCGAAACTATTGAGGCTCGGCGTTCTCGCGAGCTTCCTGTCCCGGCCGATTCTGGTCGGGTTTTTCGCCGGGGTGTCGCTTTCAATTCTCGTCGGACAGATCGGCCGCTTTACGAGAGTGAAGATCGAATCCGACGGGCTCATCGCTCCGCTCCTCGAAATGCTCGCCAAGAGCGGCCTCATCCATTGGCCTTCCCTGATCCTCGGCCTTGCCATGTTTGCGCTGCTTTGGGTCGTCCGGGCTCTGCAGTTGAAGGTTCCAGGCCCGGTGCTGGTAGTGGTGGTCTCGGTCGTCCTGTCAGCCATCTTCGATTTCCGCGGCCGCGGCATCGCCGTGATCGGCGACCTGCCGAGTGGCCTGCCGGCCCTCTCCCTGCCAGCATTTCATCAGATGCCTCTCGACAAGACCGTGCTCGGTTCAGCCGCGATTTTTCTCGTCAGCTTCGGCGCCGGAATAGTGACGGCGCGCAGCTTCGGGTCACGCACCGGCGAGGAAGTCGACGCGAACCAGGAGTTGATCGGACTTGGCGCCGCCAATATCGCACCTGGCCTTTTCGGCTCGTTTCCGATCAGCATGTCCGATTCCCGCACGGCCATAAACCTGTCGACGGGAGGCGTCTCTCAGCTTGCAGGGCTGGTTTCGGCCGCCACCTTGATCGCGGCCCTGGTGTTCCTGAATGATGCGCTGAGCATTCTCCCGATCCCGGCGCTGGCGGCGATCCTGGCAACGGCTGCCATCAGCCTCATCGATATCGATGAGCTCAGGAAGATCTGGCGCATCAGCCGTATCGAATTCATCTTTGCGCTGATCGCCATGTGGGGAGCGATCAGCTTCGGCGTCCTTAACGGCGTGATTGTCGCGATCGCGGCGACCTTCGCCTATCTGCTGCGTCAGACGATGTTTCCGCGCGATGGCCTTCTTGGCCGCATCGAGGGGCGGCACGGCTTCTTCGATCTGCAGCGCTTTCCGGAAGCCCGTCCGATCGAGGGGGCGGCCGTCTTCGCGGTCCAGGGCAGCATCCTGTTTTACAACGCCGATTACGTGCGTTTGCGGATGATTTCGGTGATCAAGGCGCTTCCCGCCGAAACCAAATACCTGGTGCTCGATGCAAGCGCCATTACCTATATCGACAGCACCGGCGCGACCGCGCTCGAGGCCGTCGCTGACATGCTTGCGAAGCGCAACATCACCTTCGCGATCGCCGATCTCAGCGAGGAAAGCCGCGCGATTCTTGATCGTGCCGGCGTGATCAACGCGATCGGCGCCGACAATCTTTTCAATGGCAGGGAAGAAGCCTTGCGGACGCTGATCGGCGACATCGACCAGCCCGACCGCACCGTCCCGGCCGCCAATGTACCCTAGTTGAGAGAAGGAGGGAGAGCCATGGACGAAAACTACGAGCCGAGAGAGGCAGAAGCAGAGGCAACCCGCAACGGCAAAGATAAAAAGAAGAAGAAATCCTGGGATTATGACAAGGAAATCGGCCGGCTGCAGGTGGAGCTGGCTTACCTTCAGGCCTGGGTGAAGAAGTCAGGCGCAAGGATCGTCATCATCTTCGAAGGGCGCGACGCCGCCGGCAAGGGCGGCATGATCAAGCGGATCATGGAACGGCTCAGCCCGCGTGTTTTCCGCGTTGTGGCTCTGCCGGCTCCCACCGACCGGGAAAAGTCGCAGATCTACATGCAGCGTTACATCGCCCACCTGCCGGCAGCCGGCGAAGTCGTGATATTCGACCGCAGCTGGTATAACCGTGCCGGCGTCGATCGTGTCATGGGCTTCTGCAGTGACAAGAAGGCGCAGCGCTTTCTCGAACTCGCGCCCCGCTTCGAAGCCGCCATCGTCGAAAGCGGCGTCATCCTTCTCAAATATTTCCTGACGGTCACCGAGGAGGAACAGGAGCGCCGCTTCAGGCGCCGGATCCATGATCCGGTGCGGCAATGGAAGCTCAGTCCCATGGATGTCGAATCCTACCAGCGCTGGTGGGATTATACGCGCGCCTATGACGAGATGCTGCGGATGACCGACTCCAACCATGCACCGTGGTGGATCGTGCCTTCCGACGACAAGAAACGGGCACGGATCAACTGCATCTCTCACATCCTGCAGTCCATTCCGTATGAACGAGTGAAATTTGACGAGCCCGATCTGGGGAAACGGCAGAAACGACCGGCCGACTTCACTGAGGACCGCAGCATCCGCCATGTCGTGCCTGACACGACGTCATAGGCATGGTGGGTCCGGCCTGTAACCTCACGGATGTGACGATGGAGCAGACAGTTGATACGACAACGCCAGGGACCGGCGCGGGTCAGATTTCGATAGAGGCGAGAGTAAGCGATCTGGTCCGCTTGGGCATCATCGGATTGTTCGCTTACTGGACGATGACGCTGATTGCTCCTTTCGCGCTTATCCTCATCTGGGCCGCCATCCTTGCCGTTGCTCTCTACCCGATGTTTGCGACGCTCTCGCGGTTGATCGGAAACCGGCCGGTGATCGCTGCCATCGTTATAGTCGCCGGTTGCCTCGTGCTGATCATAGCACCGCTCGCCCTCGTCGCAGTCAATTTCGCCGACACCGTAGAGGCGTTGATCGGCAGGTTGCGGACCGGAGAATTTACCCTGCCGGCAGCGCCTGACGCCATCAGGAATTGGCCTGTCGTCGGCGAGCGGCTCCATGATATCTGGAATCGCGTCGCCAGCGATCTGGCTTCGACGATCATCAAGTTTCAGGCGCCGATTCGTGAGGTCATGGGCGCTGTTGTGGCAAAACTAGCCTCGATCGGCGGCGACGTGCTGAGTTTTGTCGTCTCCATCATGCTCTCCGGCCTGTTTCTCACCCAGTCAACGCGTTTGGCCGCGGCGATACAGGTTCTGGCAAGCCGGGTCGCCGGCGACAAGGGCGTCGGTTTCGCCCGGCTGTCGGGAAGCACGGTGCGGAATGTATCACGCGGTGTCATCGGCGTGGCTTTCCTGCAGACCCTGCTCTGCGGACTGTGCTTTGCCGTCTTCGACGTTCCAGCGCGTGGAGCGCTGACCTTCGTCGTCTTCTTACTGTGCGTCATGCAACTCGGGCCAGCGCTGGTCCTCCTGCCCCTCGTCATCTGGGCCTGGTTCTCCTGGCCGTTCGCCGGCGCCTTTGCCTTTACCTGCCTTGCGGTGCCGATCTCGATTGTCGACAACATCCTGAAGCCTATCCTGATGGCGAGAGGCCTCTCCACTCCCATGCCCGTCATCCTGATCGGCGTGATCGGCGGCACTCTGGCCCATGGGCTGCTGGGGCTTTTTCTGGGACCGGTCGTTCTCAGTGTCTTTTACGAGCTGCTGAGAGCCTGGGCCTGGCCTGCGGCAATGGCGGAAGGATCAGAACATGATGACGCACGGGCTCTCAGCGTGGAAACCGAGCGTGCCGGATAGGCCACGGCCGGTCTACCTGTTGGTACAGTAGACGACGACCTCCTGCTCTAGGTCGCGACAGAGCTCCTCATATTCCGCAACGAGCTTGTCTTCCCTCGGGTTCTGGGTCCGGAACCGAGCCAGCGCGTCGACTGCAAGATCGTAGGCCTCGAACAGTTCGCCGAGGGTCTCGTTGGTAACGTCCGCCAGCAGATGGCGGATATCTGGAAGCCGCAACATCAGTTTTCTGCGGCCGCGTTCTTGGCTCATGAACTAGCTCCGCATTGGTACCGCGTCTGCAATTGATAAGAAGACAGTAAGGTGCCGAATTGTTCCCGAGGTCACAATTACTGTATCAGACCGCAAGCCATTCTTGCCAACTTAGTTCGGTAGCGGACAATCGGTGTCGCTCATTCCCGTCAAGAACGGTCCGCGCCCAAATTTGTGGCCTTATGGGCGAACCCTAAAGCAAAGCTTGCAACCAGGGGCTCGCGCGCTATGATGTATTAGAAGTAGCTTAGATAATTGCGTGACTTATCGTGGGGCGATCATGAGGAACGCAAAGGTCAATGTTTTGGGCAGTCTTGAGCCGACGGTGGATGAAATCTGCCGTCAGGTCGAGCGAATTCTCGGAAGCGAGGAATTTCACGCGCCGAAGCGGGGGCGGGATTTCCTCGAGTTCGTCGTCAATGAGACGCTTGCCGGCCGCTCGGAGTTCCTGAAAGCCTTCACCATAGCGAATGTCGTTTTCGGCCGGGAAGCTTCATTTGACCCGCAGAATGACCCGGTCGTCCGGATCGAGGCCGGTCGGATCAGAAAGGCGCTCGAGCGCTATTATCTCGTCGCGGGGCGCACGGACGAGGTCATCATCACCGTGCCCAAAGGCGGATATGTACCGCATTTCGAATATGCTCAGGGATTGCCGCTTCCATCGGCGGGCGGCCTGGAGCAGGCCCAAGCCGCAGAGTTCAATGCGCAAGAAGGCTCTCCTCGGAAGATGCGTGCTCCGATGCTTTCGGCCGCTCACGGCTTCGGGATCGTCATAATCGTCGTGGTTGCTCTGTTTGCCTTAGCCCTTGCATATGCATTGTCTGTTCCGAATGGGCGACCGACTGCGTCAACGCCGCCGGCGACCGCTCATCCGAAGGTGATCGTCGAATTCTTTTCCGAAAGCGGTTCCACCGGCGCTGGTTCGGATATCGCTCGCGGCCTGAGGGACGACGTGATCGGCCAGCTTGCCCGCTTCGACGACATCGTCATTGTCGCCGATCCGCTGCGCGCCGGGCGTGCCGCCGGCGCCGACTATTCGCTCCAGAGCAATGTCCAGCTCGACAAAAGCAGGTTGCGCGCCGCGGTCAGACTGGTGCGTCAATCGGATGGCGCGGTCGTCTGGGCCAGGAACTTCGATGCCGATCTTCAAGCCGAGAGCAAGCTTGTCATCCAAGGCAACATCTCCCGGCAGATCTCCAGTGCGATCGCGCATCCTGATGGGGCGATCCTTCAAACCGGAACGAACCAGATCGTCGGACCGGCTCAAAATGGCGACCAGGATGCCTATGCCTGCACGCGCGCCTATTACAGCTACCGTCAGGCCATGACCGCGCAAAGCCACGGCTCGACGCTGGAATGCCTGCGGCAGGCGACACAGCGCTTCCCCGATAACGCTGAGTCCTGGACATTGCTGTCCATAGTCTATCTTGACGAGCTGCGATATCGCTACCAGCTCGGCACTTCCTCTTCGGTTCAACCGCTCGAACTGGCAACCGCTGCGGTGGAGCGGGCGGCATCTCTCGCGCCCGGCGATCCCCGCGTGCTGCAGGCGCTGATGTTGGTGAGCTTCTTCCGCGGAGACATCGACAAGGCCCTGGAGGCTGGCATGGCGGCCTATGCCGCCGATCCCGGTGACGTCGAACTCGCCGGCGAATATGGTTATCGACTGGCGCTTTCCGGGAAATGGCAATCAGGCTGCGAACTGCTCTCGATCGCCGTCAACAGGGGCGTCGGTCCTAGTGGCTACTACGAAGCCGGCATGGCGCTGTGTGCATTCATGAAGGGCGATCTCGAACAGGCGGAGCGCTGGTCGCGAAAGTCCGATCTCGGCTCGAACCCCGTCCATCGTCTCGTGCTGCTATCCATTCTGGGGGCCGCCGGGAAGACCGAGGAGGCCAAAGCGGAAGAGCATTGGCTTCATAGCCATGCGCCGGCATTGATGGCTAACATCCGCGAGGAAATTTCGCTGCGCTTGCAACGGCTTGACGATCAGGAGCGCGTCCTGAATGGATTGCGTGCCTCGGGACTTGATATCGACGCCACCCCGGCAAGATAAGGCCGCTATCGATTGGTCGGTGCGGCGCTCTGCTTGCGGTTCGAAATCTCCAGAGCGATTTGCATGGCGATCTCGTCCTCGACATCGAGAAAGTTCCGGCCGCGCAGTTGGCGATCATATTGATTTGCCCATATCACCGTGCCGTCGGCGCCATTGATCATTCGGACATGCAGATGAAGGACGGCGCCCTCGATAACCACGCTTCCCTGCAGACTGAACAGCGGAACGATCGGTTGGGTGTCCGATCTGTCGGGCGCGAGCACGACAAGATTTTCCGCTTTCATCAGCTTCGTCAGCAGCTGGTCGGCCAGGCCTTTCGCAAAATTCACGCCTTCGGAGCTGCCGCCGAGGGCCGCGAAGGGCTCGACCACAATGCTGACCTTGCTCGCGACCGTCGACGCGGCGGGCGCCGGCGGCGCTCTCGGCCTTGAAAAATAGGCTTCCAACGGGCGGATGAGAGCCAAAACCGCGATCACGCCGAACAGCGCCGGTACGCCGATCGGCAGCAGAAGATCGCGATAGGCGACAGAGCGCTCCAGGCCGACCCTCTTGTTTCCGCGGTTTTGCAAATCCCTCCCTTCGCCTGGATTCGCGCTGCCATTGCTGCTCGAAAATTGCGGCGAATAGCCTCCCTTGGGGATGGTAATCCCGATCGGGTCACTGCTTCCGCTGACGAGATAATATCGCTCAAGTGCGCGACGGATACGCCCCGCCTCGATGCGGACGACCGGATCATTCTGCGCATCGAAGGAGGCGCCCCGCGCGAAAACCGCCTGCGCAATCGTATAGGCCTTGAGTTGTTCGCTGCGTCCTTCCAGCGTCTCCTCAACGATATACCGCAGGAAACGCCGCCCACGCTCAGGAGCATGAAATTCGGGACTGGCGAGGATGCGCTCAAGCTGCGCGCGAACGGCTGCAGGGTCGTAGGGTTCGCGGCTGGTTTCCTCCTCATCCGATACCATCGAGCCCTCCCGCGACGCCACCTGTTGCCTTATACACCTGTCGATGGTTCAGGACTTCCGTAGCAATACGTAAATGAGAGCCTGGACCTGGCCGCCAGCGACATTGCCGGATCAGATGACGGTTCACAGCCGACTCGGACGCTTCACCGCCTAGAGCCTTTCCGGGTTAGATTGAAGCATTCTGCCGGAGCAGGTTTTCGTCAGGGCAAAGGCGATTGGCGAAGGGCATACCCCAAGGTACGTCCGAGCCAATCGCCTTTGATCCTGGCTAGAGATGCCCGGCCCACCGGCCGCACCGCTTCGCCGTGGCGAAGCGATGTGCGTCCGGCGATTCTGAAGTCTTGCAGATTTGCCAGCCAAATCTGCGGGAGGGTTGGCTGAAACAGGGCGGCTGATCGACCGGCCGGCTTGGCCGTAGGGCTGGGCTACGACGCGCGCCGGCCGGTCGACCATCCGACTCCGTTTGAGCCAACAGAATGCTTCAATCTAACCCGGAAAAGCTCCAGTGCAATAGACGACGACTTCCTGCTCTATTTCGCGGCAGAGCTGCTCATATTCGGTGATCAGCGTATCTTCTCTCGGACGCTCATTTCGGAACCGATCCAATGCATCGACGGCAAGGTCATAGGCTTCAAACATCTCCCCCAGTGTCTCGCTGGTCACGTCAGCGAGACGATGACGAACATCGGGCAGGCGGAGCATCAATTTCCTTCGTCCACGCTCTCGGCTCATAGTGTAACTCCGGATATTTGCACGCACCGGTAAACAATCCGAACTCGATGGAACCCCGTTCGTTCCCCCTCACCTGCTCCGATCATCCGTCCGGCGGTGCGCTCGCAGAACGGATGCGCATTTCCAGGTCAATGTGCAGCAGAACAGGATTCAAGGCTCCCGGTCGTCCGCATCCAGGGCTTTCACGGTGACTGCGGCGACGATGCCGGTCAGCACAATGCCCGCAAAGCCGATCATCAACGCCAATATCCGCGACGAGATATGTTTGGGGGTAAAATCGCCGTAGCCGATCGTCAAGCCGGTGACGAAAGTGAAATACATGGCTTCGTCAATGCGCCAGTTTTCGATACGCCAGATTGCGAGCCCGGATCCGACCATCAGGGAGACGATCGCTGAGACGATTGGCCAGATCACATGAAGCTGCCTTGCGAGCGCGACGAAAAACAGCCGCCGCATCTGTCTAGGGTTCGATATTCGGCCAGTTCTTACCGACACCTTTCGACCTCCCTGCAATTGGTTCAGGACATTCATAAGACTGACGCAGTCCATGGGGCTGGAATCCGCGCGCCCCACATTCATCCCGTGCACCATGCTTGCCAAGGCAACCGCTGCGGTGCCCTACCTCGATGCTCTCCAGACCCGCTTCATAAGCCCCGATCGGGCAGAACATATAAAGTCGTGGCGAAGATCATGTAAACCATCAGCACCAATATGCCGACGAACCACGCCGAACGCCCGCTGTTGGTAACGAACATCGCCGTCATGGTCGCCAGGAAAACCATGACGACAACGCCCGGCGAAAACTGCAGATCCATCGGTGTCGGACCGATGACGTAGCTCAACAGCACAAGCACGGGCGCCACGAACAAAGCTATCTGCGAGGCGCTTCCGAGCGCGATGCCGACGCTCAAGTCGAGGCGGTTCTTGCGCGCACCGGAAAATGCCGAAGCCATTTCGGCTGCGCCGCCGACCAGTGCGACGACGATGAAACCGACAAAGGCAGGCGTCATTCCAAAAACCTTGGCAGCCTCCTGCACGGACTCGACGAAGATCTCGCTGACCAGCGCGACCAGTATCGTGACACCGGCAAGCGTGGACAATGCCAGGCCAATCGGCCACGGGGTTTCGTCCGCCTCGGCGTGCTCGGCGGCGGCAAAGAGCTCGCGGTGCGTCTTCAGCGTGAACAGCAGTCCCAGCGCGTATCCGACAATAAGCAGGATGGCCAAGCCTAAGCTGAGCTTGTTAAGCACTTCCGTAGCCGAGGTCGAATCTGAAGCAACCGCCGACGGTATCAGCAGGGCGATGGTGGCGAGGAACAGCAGGCCGGCCTGAAGACGCGCATTGGCTCGGTTGAATTCCTGAGTGTGATGCTTCAGGCCGCCGAGCAAAAACGAGGCTCCAAGCATGAACAGCGTGTTGGTGACGATTGCACCGGCAACCGATGATTTTACCAGCGTATACTGTCCGGCACGCAGGGCGGCCAAGGCGATGACAAGCTCCGTCAGATTTCCCAGCGTGGCGTTGAGCAGTCCGCCAGCGGCGTCGCCGGTTTTTGCCGCAACGGACTCGGTGGCGTGACTGAGGAGGCCAGCCAGGGGTATCACGGCAAGGACCGACAAGATGAACAGCAACGTGTGAGCCTCGGGGGCAACGCGCGCCGCGACAAAGACCACCGGCACCGCAACGAGCAGCCAAAGCATGGGGTTGGCACGAATTTCTTTCCAAAGGAGGTTCACCCGTCACTCCCCGTTCAGTTGCTTCAGGCGTGCCGCGGGTTACGGGTCAATATGACCTGCTCCGGGCGCGCCAGTTGCTTGACGGTTGATGATCCGTCATGCAGGGCTACTCCGGCAGCGCTGTTTGCCGGAAGAATGTCACCGTCGCCTCATCCGGCGGCCCGAACCAGGTTGTGAAGAATGTCCGGAAATCCGGCCCGGCATAGGTTTGGCTGAGCGCACGATCGACGGCAAGGCGGAAGTCCTCATCGCCGCGCGCCAACTCAAGAGCGAGCGCTTCGTAGGTGAAGTGGCGCTGCAGGACGATCAGATTACCGGAATTGTCACTGCGGGCGGCGGCATCCATGAGGATCGGCATGTCGCCGAAGAGCACCGCCGAACTGCCGTCCATGACGCGCTCGATCCCCTGCTGGTAGCTGTCGACCGGCGCAGCCGTTGCCGCGAGTTGAAAAGTCTTGATCCTGTCGCTCAGCCAGCCTTCGCTCGTCGTGCCCGCGATCGAGGAGAAGGTCTTGTGCTCCAGGATCGTGCGGGCCGGTGAACCACGCCAGAGCGGACGGCTCGAGGGTTCGCCATATTGCAGCACTTCGCGCAAAGCCAGCGGCGAGCTGGTGCTCAAGAGCGCGCCGGTGCCGCTTGGGAAAATCGGGATGGAAAACGACACCTGCTGCCGCCGCGTCAATGTCACCGGCTCCGCAGCGCAGACAAGATCAGCCGTACTGCTTCCTATTGCCTGCATCTTGGCGTCGCCTGAAAGCGAAACCCATTCGACATCGAGCTTCGGCAGGTTCAGCTGTGCCCTAAGACTATCGGCAATCTTGTTGCAGAGGGCGACGGCATAGCCGTCCGGCCGTCCCTGTTCCCCGTTGAAGGAAAAGGGCCTTGCATCCGGATCGTAGCCGAGCTTCAGAGCGCTGCCCGCTTTGATACGGTCGAGCGTCTGAGCCTGCACGGGCATGCCGAAGGCCAACATGGCCGCCGCGGTGAGGACAGAGGCGGCGATACCCGCCCAGCGATCATTTGTTCCTGACATGTCTGATCCTCCTCTCTTACTCGGCCGGAAGCTGGTTCGTGTTGCTGGCGAAACGCGGGGCGATCAGGCCGTAGATGATGAAACCGATGCCTGTGACGATCATGCCGCCGAGAACCGCGTCCTTGCCGGAGGCATAGATGGCGAAGACGCTGTAGGCCATGCCGACCAAGGCGATGGTGGCGTTCAGCCGATATTTCGGCTGTGGCACGCGGGCGGCCTTCATCATGACGAAAAGGGCAGACAGCGCGATGATATAGGGCAGTACGTTGGTGACGACGGCGAGGTTGACGAGCGCCGAAAACTGTTCGCTCAACGTCGGCGAAATGGTCATCAAGGCAAGGCATGTCTGCACGATGCCGAGAATGATCATGCCGGCCACGGGCGCGCCCATCTCGTTCACCCGCGAGAATATGGATGGGAACATCCGCTCGTCGGCGGCGGTTTTCGCCGTCTGCGCGATCGTAAACTGCCATCCGAGCAGCGAGCCGAGGCAGGCCAGTACGGCAAGCGCCATGACGATGGAACCAACCGTGGAATTGAACATGGTGGCATAGGCGAGTGCAAAGGGCCCCGTGGAGCTGGCGAGATCCGGATTCGGCACGATGCCCTGAATGACCGTCGTCGACAGGATGTAGATGACGGCCGCACCCAGCGTGCCGAACATGCAGGCGAGCGGCACGTCACGCTTGGGATTTTCGACGGCATCGGAATTCTGAGCGGCTGATTCCATGCCGAGGAATGCCCAGAGGGTCAGTGAAATGCTCGATCCCATGCCTTGCCCAAGCGTCAGGCCTTGCGGATTCCAGGCGGCGGCGAAAGTGCTGGAGCTGAACCAGAGCCAGCCGATGATCGACAGCAGTCCAACGGGCAGGATGACGCCCCATACCGTGACCGAACCAATGCGGCCGGTGATGCGCGGTCCACCGAAATTGGCGGCCGTGGTCAGCCACAAGAGCACGATCAGCGCCAGGCAGGTCATGATCGGGGTCGAGGTCAGCACCGGAAAGAACCCGGCCAGGTACCCGACGGCCGAGATGCCGATCGCCACATTGCCGACGGCAAGCGACAGGAAATACAGGAAGAACACCATGAAATAGCCGTCCTTCCCATAGGCATCCTCCGCATAGGCGGACATGCCTCCGGGCCGCTGATTGAACAGTCCGGCCTGGGCGAAGCCATAGGCGATCGCCATCGAGCCGATGGCGGTCACAAGCCAGGAAAGCAGCGAGATCGCCCCGACCTGCGCCATATTGGCGGGCAGCATGATGATCCCCGACCCCATCATGTTGACGGCGACGATGAAGGTGAGTTGCACCAGGTTCATCTTTTTCTTGGCCGTGGCCTCGGCCGCAAGATGCATCGTGTTGTCGGTCATGACGAAGTCCTCCCTAAAGCGCGTCGCGTTCCTTCAGAATGGCTTGATCCACGCTTTCATTCTTTGTTTTCACTCATTGTCGCTACCGCAAAGCCGCTGCGCACTTTTCGTGACATGCTCCAGCCCTACTCGCGGACGACATATGTGTGGAACTTGATCCGCCCATCGATCCGCTCCTGGAACACGCCCTGGACCTCGTAATTGAAGCCGGGGAAGCGGTTGAAGGATTCTTCGAAGGCGAGGAAATAGTCCCGCATCGGCCGCGCCCTGTCGTCCCAGCGCTCTCCCGGCACGATCACGCCGATACCGGGCGGATAGATCAGCGCCAGCGTCGCAGAGATGCGGCCGGCGGCTTCCGTCAGCGGCACATAGTCGACATTGTTGGCGACCAGTGCCTCATAGGCCTGCTTGGGTGCCATCGCCGGTTCGGGGAAGCTCTCGGAGCGGAAGCAGAGGCGCTGCAACTCCTTGACCCCCGCCTCGCGGTAGAAGGAATGCATCTCATGGCAGACCTGGCGGACGCTATAGCCGGCATAACGCTCGCGATGGGCGGCGAAGACGGTCGGCAATACCTCCTGCAGCGGCGCATCGCGGTCCCACAGGTTCTTGAACTTGACGAGCTTGGCGACGAGCGTGTTCAGCTTGCTCTCGTCCTCCGCCGGTGTCAGGAGGAAGAGCAGGCTGTTCAGGTCGCATTTTTCAGGCACGACCCGCTGCTCGCGCAGATAGTTGGCGACAACGGTCGCTGGAATGCCGAAGTCGCGATAATCGCCGGTCTTCCGGTCGATGCCGGGCGTCAGCAGCGTAAGCTTGTTGGGATCGACCATGGTATAGCCGGGCGCATAGCCGGCATAACCATGCCAGCTCGCCTCCGGATCGAACCGCCAGCATTGCTGCTCGCGTTTCAGTACCTCCGTCGCGACATCTTCCCACTTGGCGGCGGCGAGATCGCCGGTGTGCTTCGAGCCCGAAACCGTCACCCTGTCCGGCACGAAAGGATCGAAGAACCACTGCTCCTCCGGGGTCGCGGCCTTGGTTTCGTAATGCTCCACGAAACCTCGCAGCTTCTTGCGAATCTCGATCCCGAGCTCGATGCATCGGTCCCAGAGCATCTCGCCGGCCTTGCCCTCATGCACCTTGGCATTGACGTCGAGCGAGGCAAAAAGCGGGTAGAAGGGAGAGGTCGAGACATGCATCAGCAGCGATTCATTGAAGCGCTTGTGTTCGACGAACCTGCGCTGGCCCTTGATATGTTCGTCCCGCTTGTGGATCTGCGATGCCTGGGAAAAGCCGGCGCCCTGCTTGTGGACCGATTGCGTGGAGAACAGCCCGGGCATATCAGCCCTGAGGTCCTTCAGCCGCATCGGGCTATGGCCCTCGAAGAGCGGGTGGAAGGCGTTGTAGCCGATCCAAGCCTCGTCCCAGAGCACGTAGTCGCAGAGATGGCCGAGCTTCTCCATCACCTGGGCGACATTGTAGATCGTGCCGTCATAGGTCGCGAGCTGGATGCAGGCCAGACGGAACGGCCTTTCCGCCTCCGCACGGCTCTTGTCGGCGACGAGTGGGTGCTCCTCTATCTTTTGCCGCAGCCAGCTTTCGTCCCAAGCCGCCCAGTCGACCGCGCCGATCATGCCGAAGGAATTGCGGGCGGTCGGCAGATAGATCGGGATGGCGCCGGCCTGCACGAGAGCACCCTGATGCAGGGATTTGTGATTGTTGCGGTCGAAGAGCACCAGATCGCCGCTGTGCAGTACCGCATTGGCGACGACCTTATTGGAGGTGCTCGTGCCGTTCAGGATGAAATAGGTGCGGTCCGCGCCGAAGATGCGCGCCGCCTGCTTCTGGGCTTCGACGGCAGGGCCTTCATGGATCAGGAGGTCGCCGAGATCGACATCTGCGTTGCAGAGATCGTTGCGAAAGATGCTCTCGCCGAAATATTTGAAGAAGATCTGTCCGGCCGGCGATTTTCGATAGAACTGGCCGCCCTGATGCCCCGGGCAATCAAAGGCGATATTGGCCTCGCCGTCATAGGCCATCAAGCCGCCGAAGAATGGCGGCAGCAGCGATTTGCCGTAATTCACGGCGCTGGACACGATCTGCTTGGCATAGAAGGTCGGCGTCTGCTGGCCGAGATAGACGAAACCATCCACCTCGCCGGCCATCTCGACGACATCCATATCCGCAATCGTCAGCGTATCGGCCATCGCCCAGATCGGCGTGCGGAAACCGATATCCCTGACGGAACGAAGGAAGCTGCGTGCCGAAACCAGCCGCCCGCCCTCGACCGAGCCGATATAGGCGCCGACGTCAGCATCCTCTGACACGTCGGCCGAATAATCGTCGCGCTGTTCCACCTCGAAGCCCTGGGCGGTGATCTGTGACACCAGTTCCTGCGCCTGGGCATTGTCGCGATCGATGATCGCGACGATCTTCAGCATCTTGTGGAACGGTATTGCGACCGTCGGAGATTTCACGTCGCGCGGGATCATTCTTGCCCCTCCCCTGCGATGCAATCGACGAGGTAGCGGCGACCGCCGTCACCGGGCGCGAAGCGAAGGCCGTGGATATCGGTTTCGAAACCGGGGAATTTTCTGTCGAAGTCACGGGCGTAAAGCAGATAGTCCTGAATGGACTTCGTCGACTGGGTGATCCGTTCGCCCGGCATGATCAGCGGAATGCCGGGCGGATAGGGAACGATCATCACGGCAAGGATGCGATTCATGAGGTCGTCGATCTCGACGCTCTCGATCCGGCCCTTGACCAGCCGGTCATAAGCATCGGCCGGACGCAGTGCCATGTCGGGCAGGACCGTATACATTTCGCGCTGCGCCTTCGGCACGTCGTCCTTGCGATAGATCGCGTGGATCTGCTCGCAGAGATCTTTGAGCCCCATTCCGGCATAGGCTTCCGGATGTGCCGCGGCCAGTGCCGGCAGTGCGCGGGTCAATGGCGCATTGGCGTCATAGAGATCCTTGAAATTCAGCAGTTCGGTGACGAGCGTGCTCCACTTGCCGCGGGTGATACCCATCGAGAACAGCACGAGGAAGGAATAGAGGCCGGTCTTCTCGATCTCGATGCGCCGCGAGGACAGGAACTTGGTGACGACCGCCGCCGGAATGCCGTGATCATCCATCACGCCGCTGGCCGAGAGGCCCGGCGACAGGATGGTGACCTTGATCGGGTCGACCATGACATGGTTTTCGGCAAGGCCGGCAAAACCATGCCAGGCATCATCCGGCTTCAAGACCCAGTCGGCACGGGTGTCGGTCGGCGTCTGCCCGGCAATCGTCGGCTCCCAGACGTCGAACCACCAGGTGTCTTCCGTCTGTTTCCTCACCGCGTTCATCGCCCGGCGGAAGCTGATCGCCTCGTCGATCGTCTCCTGGATGAGCGCGCGTCCGGCCGGCTGCTCCATCATGGCGGCCGCGACATCGCAGGAGGCAATGATGCCGTATTGCGGCGAGGTCGAGGTGTGCATCATGAAAGCTTCGTTGAAGCGGGTGATGTCGAGACGTTTGGTCTCGGCATGCTGGATATGGATCATCGACGCCTGCGAAAGGGCGGCCAGCAGCTTGTGCGTCGATTGGGTGGCGAAGGTGATGGCGTTTTGCGACCGCGCAGGCTGATTCGACGAGATCGCGTGGAAGCCATCGTAGAATTCGTGGAAATTGGCGTAGGCGTACCAGGCTTCGTCGAAGTGCAGCACCTCGACCGCGTCGCCGAGCGACGCCTTGATGGCATCGACATTGTAGCAGAGGCCGTCATAGGTCGAGTTGGTGATGACCATCAGCCGGACCTTGCCGCTGGTCTGCCCGGCAAAGGGGCTTGCGGCAATCTTGCCGGCAATCGACTCCGGCGTGAACTGGTCCTTCGAGATCGGACCGATGATACCGAGCCCGTTGCGCGAGGGCGTCAGATAGATGGGCGTCGCGCCCGTCATGATCAGCGAATGCAGGATGGACTTGTGGCAATTGCGGTCGCAGAGCACGAGATCGCCGCGCGCCACCATGCCATGCCAGACGATCTTGTTGGCAGTCGAGGTGCCGCCGACGACAAAAAAGGTCTCATCGGTGCCGAAAATGCGTGCGGCATTGCGCTCCCCCTCGGCGATGGGACCGACATGATCCAGCAGCGAACCGACGCTGCCGACCGATACGGAGATATCGGATCGCAGCGTGTTTTCACCGAAGAACGTGTAGAAGAGCTGGCCCACTGGGCTCTTGCGAAACGCGACGCCGCCGCCATGGCCGGGCGTATGCCACGAATAAGCGCCTTCCAGCGTATAATCCATCAGCGCCTTGAACATCGGCGGCGGCAGCCGCTCGAGATAATTGCGGGCTGCCTGCGCGATGGCGCGCGCCATGAATTCCGCCGAATCCTCGAACAGGCGGAAAAAGGCGTTGGCATGACGCAGAACCGCTGTCGGCACGTCTTCTGCGGTGGTGTCATCGCCGAACAGGAAAATCGGCAGCCGGTCATTTCTCTGCCGCTTTGCGGCGAGCACCTCTCCCAGCACCTGCCAGCGCGTCGTCTTGTCTTCGGTGCCGTCGACGGATACCAGCCAGCAGGACTCTGTATTGAAGACATGCACGAGACGGCGGGCGTCCTCATAGGAAACGCCGGAGACGATCCGGAACCCTTCCCTTTCAATGGCGGCGGCGAGATCGCGCATACCGCGTCCGGCTGCGCTCTTGCCGTCAAAATCCTCGTCGATAACGGCTATCGGAAATGCCGTCTGGAATTCCATGCGTTCCTCCAGAACCTGACGTCAAGGCTACGGCCGCCGTGCAGACCGCGTGGATCTCAGGTTGAAGGATCGTACATGACGGGTCGTGCAGCGTCCTTGATTGCAATCAAGGTGACGCGAAGCATTTCGATGTCGCCGAAGGACTTGGATTTTGATCAGGCTATTCGGCCCACTCCGCATCGGCGGTGAAGGCGATCGTCAGCCAGCGATTGGCGCTTTCGTCGCCGATCGCGTTCCCGATCTCATCGCGGAGCGCGTCCCATTCCTCCACGGTCTTTGCCGGAAGCCCTTCAGGGACGATGAAATAGAGTTCGATCTGCATCGCGCGGCCGACCCGGGCAACATAGGCTCGGTGCGAGAGGAAGCCGAGCCGGCGAACCGTTTCCGAGGCGACACGATCGACATGCTCCTGGAGGTCGACAGGGGCGATCAGCAGGATCTCGGTGAACGCCCTCCAAACGGTGCCGATCGGAAGCGGGACCATGATGAGGCAGACCAGCGCCAGAACCGCCGGGTCCATATAGCTGGCAAGCCAGGCAGCCGGCGTCGCCTGCGCGGCCATGCCGATCAGGAATGCAATGAGCAGGGCAAGCGCAATGCCGCCCGACATGATCCAGGCCTTGATGTCCAGCGAGATGAAATCGGATTTGATGCGGGCGTTCAGCCTGACGCCGAGAAAGGCCATGGCGGCGCAAACAAGCAGGGTCGCCGCAGAATAGGCGATCGCCATGCCGAAGCGCAGTTCGTGACCGCCGTTCAAGATGCTGATGATCGCGCTGATCAGCGCATAGATGCCAACTGTCATCAACAGGCAGCCGTTGAGCATCAGCACGATGGGCTCGAGATGCCAGAAACCCATGGTGAAGCGGTTCCGGATTCTGCCGGACCGAGCGTCGCTCTGCGTCGATTTCAGGATCAGGCTCGAAACCCAGAGCGCAAGTCCGGTCATCGCCGCATCGGCCAGCGAATAGACGCCGTCGAAGGCGATCGAGAAAGAGCCGGAAAGAATGCCGAAGACGACCCCGAGCGTTGCCACCACGACGGTCGCCGCGATCGATATCCGGAGAAACCCCTGCTCGCTCAGCATCGTCGACCCCGCCTCCGCTTCGGCCCGTCATGCGACATGCTTTAGCAGCTTTATCCCGATGACGAAGGTAGTCTAGGCCAGCCCGGCGGACTACGCATTGATCCGGATTGCGGCAGCCGGTTTTTGCAACGACAATTGCGGTGTGATGGCGGTCCGCAGAGACATTGGCTCCGGGCAGCCGTCTCTCGGGGGAAGCTCATGACGACGTCGCCAAATGGCAAGAGCCTCGGACTTGCTGCCTGCACCGCCATCGTGGTCGGCAATATGGTGGGATCGGGCTTTTATCTTTCACCGGCCGCGGTCGCGCCCTATGGCAACCTTGCGATTGTCGTCTGGATCGTCATGGGCGCCGGCGCGATTTGCCTGGGTCTGACCTTCGCGCGCCTGGCGAGCCTCGTGCCCGCTGTCGGCGGCCCCTATGCCTATACCAGGCTCGCCTATGGCGATTTCGCCGGCTTTCTGATCGCCTGGGGCTACTGGATATCAATATGGACATCGCTGCCCGTCATCGCGATTGCCTTTGCCGGCGTGATGGTCGATCTCTTCCCTGCCCTCGCCAATCGCTTCGCCGCGACCGTGCTGACGCTCGGCGTGATCTGGGCGGTCGTGCTCGTCAATCTTCGCGGTGTTCACGCGGCGGGTGTCTTCGCGCAGGTGACGACCTACGCCAAGTTGCTGCCTTTCGGCGCCGTTGCCATTATCGGCCTTCTCTACATCGATCCGTCGCATTTCGCCGAATTCAATCCAAGCGGTCAGCCGCTGCTGCAGTCCTTTGCGACACTGGCGCCTCTCACCATGTTTGCCTATCTGGGGCTGGAATCGGCTACGGTTCCGGCCGGCGACGTGGAGAATGCGGAGCGGACAATCCCACGATCGACCGTGCTCGGTATCTCCATCGCCGCTGCCCTTTATGTGTTCGGCACGATCGTGGTGATGGGCCTCGTGCCGCGTGAACAGCTCGTTAAGTCGGTTGCGCCATTTTCCCAGGCGGCAGGGATCATGTGGGGACGCCCCGGCGAGTTGGCGATCTCGCTTGCAGTCCTCGTGTCCTCCATTGGCGCGCTCAACGGCTGGACCTTGCTGATGGGGCAGGTTCCGATGGCTGCCGCCCGCGACGGGCTATTTCCGCCGCTTTTTGCCCGGCTTTCCCCGCGGGGCGTGCCGGCATGGGGCATGACCATCTCGGCCTTGTTCGCAACGCTCCTCGTGCTCGTCCAGGCGCTCGGCTCCGAAGGCTTTGCCGCCGTCTATCGGCTGATGGTCGGGCTCAGTACCATGGCCGCCGTCGTTCCCTATGCTTTCTGCGCGCTTGCCAGAAGCCTCATTGCGGGCGTGTCTGATGGGCGGATGCCGCGGGTCAGCGCGATCGAGCTTATCGCGTTCGTCTTTGCGATCTTCACCCTTTACGGCTCCGGCGCCGAACCGGTGCTCTACGGCCTCGTGCTGCTGATGCTCGGCATCCCGGTCTATGTCTGGCAAAGACGCAATGCGGCCGGCGCGACGGACAAGGAGACGGCCGCGAGCGCCGTAACGCAACCGCTCCCGTCTCAGGACAAGTTTGCCTGACGGACCACGCCGTCAGGCGTGCCAGCTCAAGGTGTCAAAACGCTCGTTGATGATCGTCCCACGGTCGCCGCGAACCATCCCGGCAATATCGGCAAGGGTGCCAATTGCGGCCGTCTTGCCGTTTGCCCGTGCAAAATGGCAGGCAGCATCGACCTTCGGTCCCATCGAGCCGGCCGGGAAGGAGAACTGGTCGAGATCGCCGGGACGAGCGCAATGGATCGCCTTTTGGGACGGCTTGCCCCAATCGACACAGACAGCCTCGGCATCCGTTGCCATGATCAAGAGATCGGCATCAAGTTCGCGCGCCAGCAGTTCCGAGCACAGATCCTTGTCGATCACGGCTTCGATGCCGATCAGCTTCCGATCGGCGCCCTTCTCGTACATCGTTGGAATACCGCCGCCGCCAGCGCAGATGACGATGGTGCGCTGCTCCAGAAGCCAGCGGACGGGCCGGATCTCGAAGATGCGCTTCGGCGCCGGCGAGGCGACAACGCGTCGCCATTTTTCGCCGTCCTGCTTGAAGATCCAGCCTTTTTCCCCACGAATCCGATCCGCCTCGCCCTTGTCGTAGACCGGCCCGACGAACTTGGTGGGGTTCTGGAAACCGGGATCTTCGGCGTCGACTTCCACCATGGTGAGAAGTGTCGCTAAGGGCTGCTCGAACGGCAGGAGGTTGCCGAGTTCCTGTTCCAGCATATAGCCGATCATGCCTTCGGTCTCGGCGCCGAGAACATCGAGCGGATAGGCCTCTTCTGGTTTGTAGGCCGCTCCCTGGAGCGCGAGCAGCCCGACCTGCGGACCGTTGCCGTGGGTGACGACGATCTCATGTTCGGCCGCCAGTGGCGCGATCGCCTCAGCGGCGGTGCGCGCATTTCGCCTCTGGGTATCGGCGGTCATCGCTTCCCCGCGCCGGAGAAGCGCATTGCCGCCAAGCGCAATGACCACACGCATGCTAATCTCCCAACGTGGCGACAAGCAGTGCCTTGATCGTATGCAGACGGTTCTCCGCCTGCTCGAAGGCGACATTGGCCTCGGACTCGAACACGTCGTTGGTGACTTCGAGGCCGTTGTCCATGCCGTAATCTTCGGCGATCTGCTTGCCGAGTGTGGTTTCGGTGTCGTGGAACGCCGGCAGGCAATGCATGAATTTGGTCTGCGGATTGCCTGTCGCCTTCATCAAGTCCTGGTTGACCTGGTAGGGCGTGAGCAGCTTGATGCGTTCGCGCCAGACGTCTTTCGGCTCGCCCATCGAAACCCAGACGTCGGTGTGGATGAAATCGACGCCCTTGACGGCCTCGTTGGGATCTTCGGTGACCAGCAGCCGCGCGCCCGAGGCCTGCTGCAAATCCCTGGCGATCTTCATATATTCTTCTGAAGGCCACAGCGACCGCGGGCCGCAGATGCGCACATCCATGCCGAGCAGGCAACCGACGATCAGCAGGGAATGCCCCATATTCGAGCGGGTGTCGCCGACATAGGCATATTTGATCTCAGCGATCGGCTTGTCACTGTGTTCGCGCATGGTCATGACGTCGGCGATCATCTGCGTCGGATGATATTCGTCGGTCAGGCCGTTGTAGACAGGCACCCCGGCGTATTTTGCCAGCGTCTCTACGCCTTTCTGTGCCGAGCCGCGATATTCGATCGCATCATACATGCGCCCCAGCACCCGCGCCGTGTCCTTGAAGGATTCCTTGTGGCCGATCTGTGAGCCGGATGGATCGAGATAGGTCACGTTGGCGCCCTGGTCCGAGCAGGCCACTTCGAAGGCGCATCGCGTTCTCGTCGAGGTTTTCTCGAAGATCAGGCAGATTTCCTTGCCCTTCAGATGCTCCTGCTCGGTGCGGGCATATTTGGCCCGCTTCAGGTCGCGGGCGAGATCGAGGAGATAGCGGAATTCCCGCGGCGTATAGTCCTGCACGGTCAGAAGCGATCGATTGCGCAGATTGAAACTCATGGTCTTGCTCCGTCGTCTGGTTCGTGGATGGAAAGGTCAGTAAGCGGGGTCGCGCCAGATTGGGCATGTCATGCAGTGCCCGCCACCACGCCCACGTCCGAGTTCGGAGCCGCGAATGGTGATGACCTCGATACCTGCCTTGCGCAGCAGCGTATTCGTGTAGGTGTTGCGGTCGTAGGCGACGACGACACCGGGTTCGAGTGCAACGACATTGTTGCCGTCGTCCCATTGTTCGCGTTCGGCCTGATAGGAATTGCCGCCGGTCTCGACGGTTCGCAGCTTCGGCAGATCGAGCGCTTCGGCGACGACATCGAGCATCGGCTTGCTTTCGGGATGGATCTCGAATGTGCCGTCGTCGTCCTTGGGATGCATGCTGTAGCAGCGGATCTGGTCGACCACCTCGGCAAACAGCGTGACGACGTCACGGTCGCAGAAGCTGAAAACAGTATCGAGATGCATGGCCGCGCGGCTCTTTGGCATCAGGCAGCCGATCACCCGTTTCGCCGCCTTGCTTCTGAAAAGGGCCTGAGCCACCTGGCCGACGGCCTGATAGGTGGTGCGCTCGCCCATGCCGATCAGCACCGTGCCGTTGCCGATCGGCATGACGTCGCCGCCTTCCATCGAGGCGTTGGCGAATTGATGGTCGGCATCACCCCACCAGATCTGGAAATCGCCGCCCTGGAAGATCGGATGAAACTTGTAGATGGCACGCTGGACCAATGTCTCGGCGCGTCTCGCCGGCCAGAACATCGGATTGCAGGTCACGCCGTTATAAATCCAGCACGAAGGGTCGCGTTGAAACAGCGTGTTGGGGATCGGTGGGATGACGAAATCGCTTTCCGGCAAGGCGCTGAGCATCAATGCCTTGGCTTTGACATCGGGCAGGTCGGCAATCGCGATGCCGCCGATCATGAATGCGGCAAGCTGTGTGGACGGCATTTCGTCGAGCCATGGCCGCATCGCCTCGGCAACCTGCGAGCCAAGCACGTTCGGGGTTATGCGCCGGTCGAGGATGAAATCGCGCGCCTGCTTGTTTGAGAGCGTCTGACCGAGCAGATCGTGGAGCTCGAGAACCTCGACTCCCCTTTCCTGCATCTTCAGGACGAAGTCATAGTGGTCCTTCTGCGCCTCATGGACCCAGATAACATCGTCAAAAAGAAGATCATGGCAGTTTGCAGGCGTCAGGCGCTGATGAGCCAAGGATGGTCGGCAGACCATGACGGTTCTCAGCTTTCCGACCTCAGAATGAACACCGAAACCACGCATGTGGTCCTCCTTCCAGCCATCGCCGGCTCTTTGAACAGCATCAGATTATTTTGGCCGGTCCACTCATGTCATTGATTGCAGACAAGGTGCGGTGCAGCATTTGACTCCGGTGCCGCCCAGCACGTTGAAATGCCGTCGCTCAGTGAAGATCCGACCTATCGTCTTGCCGTATCTGCCATGCGCGCCAATGGGTGGGATGAACGTCCAGCATCTCGCCTGTCAGGGCATTGGCCCATCCCCTTGCCAGGCGCTGGCAGGGAAAAACCAGCGCGTGGATACCATCGCCGTCGATGACGGCGAGTTCGATATCCTCTTCGAATGGAGCTTCGACGACCAACCGCCACTTCACCGAACCCTCCCCGATCGTGCACGAGCGTCGACTGGATACGGGGCTGTTCTTAGGCAGGCCGGTCGCTCGCCCGGCATTGGTTCCCCAGCCGGCGCTTGGTGGGCGGCGGCGCAACGACATCATTGTTCCGCCCTTCCGTTAGAAGATGAGGTCCTGGGCTCCAGCAACACTCATTCAATATAGAAGGTCAGGTTGCCGTTGCGGGCGCGCGTCACCCATTCTATTTGGTTGGGCGTCAGCTTCTTGGCCTTCAGTTGCTGGACGAGCCACGTGTTGGAACGGATAGCCGCCCGGATTTCCTTCACATGTTCTTCGCTACCAGGCGAAGGCATGGAGCCAACTTCAACCGCAGTTCGAAAGCTGACGATTGAAAACCGCTTGTTGTGATAGGTTTTGATGTGCCCCGGCAGGCTTTCGGCCCAGTTCATGCGCCGGTATTCCTTGCGGGTCTGCTGGGCGTCGACAGGCGCCGCAACCAACGCCGCGGTCGCAATGGCGATAGCAAGGGCAATCTTCTTCATCTTCCTGCTCCTCAAGTGGCCGTGTGCCCATTGCCTGCCAGAGTAGCGGAAGAGTGAGCTCGCGGCATTGAGCCGGATCAATGGAGGGAGCCGAACCAAAAACTTAAGGCAGGTCAGGCTTTTCGGCTGTCACTGGCACGGAGATACCCATAGAGGCTACGCGATACTACACCGACCCCTTTCCCAAAGGTGGTAATCTCAAGTCCTTGTGAGGGGCAAAGAGCCCGTCAAGGGGCTGACCGGCTCAAAGGGCGGAGGAAACCATCGTGTCCATCAAGATGGAGGCGCCGCATGTTGACGAATGCGATCGCATTGACCCGGACGTCGCCGGACGAACCTCGTTCACGGGCGGGATAACAGGGCGCGACCGGCCAGGCGCTTTGCGTGCGGAAGATGGCGAGCCGTCGATAGACTGGATCCGGCAATTCTATCAACACCTGCCGGACGCGGTGTTCTTCATCACCGACTGCCACCGAATTTCGGCCTGCAACGGGGCCGCTGTGGCGTTGTTCGGTTATGAGGAAGACGAATTGCTTGGTCAGAGGATCGACCTTGTCTGGTATCCGACGCCGGATGTTCCGTTGAAGGGACGCTGGGCGGACAGGGGAGTGGTGCGGGCCGGTGTGGCGATGACCAGGAGCGGCGTCCAATTTCCGACCGCCATGACGATCATCAGACAGCAAGACGGCAAAGGACACTTCTCCGCGGTGATCTTCGAGGACTTCCGCACCGAGCGCGAGACTTTGCAGCGTGTTCAGGAGCTTCAGCGTGAGCTTGCCCGTATCGCCCGAATAGTTGGGCTCGGGGAAATGACATCGACGCTGGCCCACGAACTTGCCCAGCCGCTGACGTCGATCGCCGCATACGCGCAAGGTTGCGCGCGGCTTGTGACGAAGGATCGTCATGGCCACGGCGAAGAACTCCGTGAAGCCTTGTCCGAGATTACGCAGCACGCCCTGTGGGCGGGAAAGATTGTGCAGAACATCAGGGAATTCGCCAAGCGCGGCGCCGACGAGAGAAAGATTGAAGCGATGCACGCGCTCATCCATGAGGCGACGGCGTTCGCGCTTGCCGGATCCCAGCGAAACGGCCTTCGCGCCGATTTTCAGCTCGTAGCGGAACGGGACGTCGTGCTTGCCGACCGGGTCCAGATCGTGCAGGTGCTGACGAACCTTGTTCGCAACGCCGTGGAGGCTACCGACGGTATTGCGCAGCCGCATATCACCATCCGAACCAGAACCGACGATTTATCCCGTCTCATTGTCGACGTGTCCGACAATGGCTGCGGAATTGCGGTCGACATCGAAGAGGCGCTGTTTCGTCCCTTCGTGACCAGCAAACCGCGCGGCCTCGGCATGGGCTTGGCGCTGTCCAAGCGCATCATCGAGGCGCATGGGGGCCGCATAAGCGCGCGCAATCGAATGGATGGCGGTTCTATCCTTTCGTTTTCCCTTCCGCTGGTGGAGACAACAACCAATGGCAAACGACCTTACGATCCATCTCGTCGATGATGAGGAGTCGCTCAGGCGATCTTTGACGTTTCTGTTGGTGTCGGCAGGTTTCGCGGTTCGGACCCATAGCTCTGCCAAAGCCTTTCTGGAACTGTTGCCGCTTTCGGGACGAAGCTGCCTCGTGACGGACCTGCGCATGCCCGAAATTGATGGCATCGAGCTGCTCCAGCGCCTGCGCCGTTTGAGACTGAACGTTCCGGTCATTGTCATTACCGGTCAGGGCGATATCGCCGCCGCCGTCCGGGCAATGAAGGCCGGCGCGTCGGATTTCCTTGAAAAGCCCGTCAGAGAAGAGGCGCTGATAGCCGCGATCAACGCGGCGGTGGGACAGAAGCGCCCCGGCGGGGCCGTCGCTGATTCTGAGAGCGTTGCAGCACGGCTTCGCCAGCTCACGGAGCGCGAACACCAGGTTCTGGCCGGCGTTCTTGATGGCTTGCAGAACAAGATGATCGCCTATCAGCTTGGTATCAGCGCACGCACGGTCGAAGTCCACCGCGCCAATGTGATGGCGAAAATGGGCGCCCGCAATCTGGCGGAACTCATGCGGATGGCCATCACCCTCGATACGGCAGCGCAGCCTGTCGAAACCGCCAGGGCCCTGTCCGACCACGGTGCTTGGACGCCTGCCCGATAGGCCCGGCACCGCGCCAAAGAGCTGCCGGTGATCGGGCTTCCGTAGCGATACTTAAGGGGTTTCTCGAATATCAGAGCAGACGGCGATTGGTTATGTTGCCAGACGATTGGGGGGCGACGCATATGCTTCAACACCACGCGACCATAAGGCAAACGGCAATTCCGGGCCGCCGACATGGAACAGCTGTCGGAACAACCAGAGATCAGTCGATCAAGCTCAAGGCCAACGAGACAATCTACAGCGAAGGCGAACATGCACTTGCGATCTATCAGGTCGAAACCGGTGCGGTGCGGATTTATCGCCTGATGGCCAGCGGACAGCGATATATCCTAACATTCTGCGGCGAGGGCGAATGGTTCGGCCTTGAAACCGGGGATGTTCGAACCGACTTTGCGGAAGCCGTCTGCGAGGCCTCCATCAAGCCCTTTCGGACCAACCAGAACGCAGTCGTTCCTGTCGACCTTCTTCACATCGCGCTGAC
Organism: Rhizobium sp. NLR16a; assembly: GCF_017948245.1. NCBI lineage: Bacteria > Pseudomonadati > Pseudomonadota > Alphaproteobacteria > Hyphomicrobiales > Rhizobiaceae > Rhizobium > Rhizobium sp. NLR16a. Next base: position 2,984,877 of record NZ_CP072865.1, read on the forward strand.
GAACCTGGCAAAGGCGCAGCACAAGCAGCTCGTCATCACCGAGCAAAGCGCGCTGAAGCGGGTCGCGGCCTTCGTTTGCGAAATGGCCGACCGTCATCCGAAGGATCTGGAATTCGACATGATGATGTCGCGCAGCGATGTGGCCGACTATCTCGGTCTGACCGTCGAAACCGTTGCCCGCTGCTTCACGAAACTCCGCGAAAAAGGCGTCCTTTGCCTGAAAGGCAAGCTGCAGCGCGTCGTTCGCCTTCTGGACCGCGACGCGCTCATCGCGCTGACCATCTGATGCATGACGCCCGGAAGCGTGGACGATTCCGGGATAACGTCCTGGCCACAGCAAAGAAGCCAAAGCGCACCGCTGAATCAAGTTTCATACGGTGCGCTCAGCGGTCATGGATTGAAATCGATCGTGCAAAGGGGGATTGAACAATGAGATGCCTATTCTGCCGGAGATCGAATGCAGCGGTCACAACATGCATTGCGGTCCTGCTGTCGCTGGCGACCTTTCCACTCGCGATCGTTCAGGCGCAGGACGATCCGTTTGAGCAATTTCCCTTGGTCATCCAGTGCAAGTCCAACGAAACCTACCACACTTTCTACCTGTCGCGCATTTCACAGGATGGCATCGCAACCTATCGGGCATCCGAACGGATCGCCGGCACGATCACCCTCGACGGCAAGGCCAAGGCAACCGGCAGTGAAGGTGGAGGCACATGCGTCGGCAAGACCTTGACCGAGCTTCGCGCCTCCCATCAAGCCTACGATCTGAAACGCTAGGCTATATGGCCCCTTGAGGCTCGACCCGCAGAGGTCGATGCCTGATTGTTGGAACCGGCCGAGACCGCAATCTTGCTGTAAATCATGCAAAGTGAAGCCCGATATCTCACATGTTCCAGCAGCAGGCTCGGCTGCGGCCGAGAAGGAATGACCGATTTGGAGCCGTTAGCGGCCTGGCGGCTTTTGGCTGCCGAGGAACGATAGCTGATGCTCTCCAGTGTTACGCTGGGACCAAGCCACGCACCATACGGAACATCATAGGAAATGACCGGGGTCCATCGGGCAAGCCAACCAGATACCCAGCACAAACATGCTGTTCGATCGAACCGCGGGCGTCGTCGGAAAGTGCCATCAATGTGCTTGTGGTGCTGCCTGGGCCGTCGGTGAACGTAGCCCAATAATCCGCGAAGGACGCATACTCGCAATCCACGACAATGGGAATCTCGGTCACGTCAACGAGGCCGATCTTCCGCCACAGCGTCGCCTGACCATCAGGCCAGAAGAGCTGACGTCCCGCCCGCATGGATCTCAGCGTTGCAAAGTCGGCCTCAAGCACGGCGCCGGTGTTAATGACGAGGTCAAATGCGGGCATGCCACCAAAGAACTGAGTAACGGCGGACGCGACCACGCCGCCTGGACGGGTCACGCGCTTCATCTCGGCAACGACCTGTTCAATTTCCGGGATGACGTCCAGGGCCAGGGTGGAAACTGCCGCATCGAAAGAGTTGGCGTCGAACCGCAGTTGCCGGACATCGCCGTGTTCATATGCGATATTGGGGTGGGATCGTCGACGGCGGGCTCCTTCCAGGTATCCCTCCGATGCGCCAACACCGATCACATGCGCTCCCGCCTCGGCCAGGGCTTTCGACAACACACCCGTCCCACATGCCACATCGAGCACGCGACTGCCCGGAGCAACATTGGCACGGGTGAGAAATGGGCTCGCCAGATGTTCGCTCCAGCGCCCTATGAATGACTCGTAGACGTCGGGATCGGCCCAATTGTATCGCAGTTCTGCGGTTTCCATGGCGCCATCCTCCCTTGATCAAGAATGGACATTACCACGGCCAACCAGGTCGCGCGTATCGCCGTCACGCCGGGCAGTCCAGCGGAAGCTTATTAGCACTTCTCAAGAAAACATGACATAGCGGAAGCCCCTGGAATCACACCGGCCCTCCGTCGGACGGTGTTCCGAGGTATCGCGTGTTTGACTGCCATCACACCCGAAGATCGTGTACTGTGACCAGAAGTCGTAGTCGAGGGATCACCGGACATGGATGAGGAGGGCCTGGCTGAGATCTCAGCCCGGTATGTTCACTTCGCCGATACGGAAGCCCACGGCCGTTCGCCGCTCTACGAGGCGTTGGCTCGTGCGGTTGCTGGAGACCGGGAGACACTCGGCTTCCTATCGACCCTCCCGGACACCAAAAGGCAACCGAACCTTCTGCTTGCGGCGGTGCGTCACCTGTTCGGCACGCCGAAGGGCTGGACCGAGTTTCGTCAGGTGCTCCTGGCCCACCCCGATGCAGTCCGTTCGCTGATGCTCGAGCGTTCGACACAAACCAACGAACCAGGAAGGTGCGCCTCGCTGCTCCCCGTCCTGGCGCGATTGCCGCAGCCGCTGGCGCTCCTCGAGGTCGGAACCTCCGCCGGGCTCTGCCTCATGCCCGACCTCTATGGCTACGACTACGGCCGCAAGGCGATCCGCCCACCCTCGATGGCCTCGGAGCCGCCTGTCTTGCGTTGCTCCGTCAGCGAGACGACCCCGTTGCCGACGGCCGCGCCACACGTCGTCTGGCGAGCGGGGCTGGACCTCAGCCCAATCGATGCTTCGGATGCTGCGCAAGTCGCATGGCTTGAGACACTGGTCTGGCCGGAGCAGACGGAACGGCTTGCCAACCTGCAGGCGGCCGTCAAGATCGCCGCTTCGGTCAAGCCACGGATCGTGAAGGGCGACTTGCGCGGGAGCGAATTCGCCCGGCTCTGCAGCGAAGCCCCAAAGGACGCCACCCTTGTCGTCTTTCACACGGCGGTGCTCGACTATATCTCCGACCCCGCAGATAGGGAGGCTTTCGACCAACAGGCGATGCGGCTCGCTCCGTATTGGGTATCGAACGAGTTCCCCCGCGCATTCCCGTTCATCGCCACGCGCGCAGGAACAAGCTGGCCACCCGGGCGCTTCCTTCTGTCTGTGAACCGCACTCCTGTCGCCTGGACCGACCCACATGGAGCTTCGCTCGCATGGATCGCGGATGAGGCCTAGGGGACCTCCGGCCTCGTCATTCCAGGCCTTGAGCCTGGAATCCATGGCCAAGGCCGATGATGCCGGCGTGGTCCTCGGGTCAAGCCCGAGGACGACGGAGGGCGGGTGGACCGGTATCCGCGTATGCGCGCGCTCAAGAAGCGCGCGCTTTTTTCTCCCATCTCAGCGGAAACCGCCGCTCGCGAACAGCCGTTCGCCGGTCAGCCAGCGGGCGTCGTCGGAGGCGAGGAAGACGGCGATGTCGGCGATGTCGTCCGGCTGGCCGATGCGGCCGAGCGGCGTCTGGGCGGCGATGGTCTGTTCGAGCTCAGAGCCGATGACGCCGGCCGAGTGCGTTCCCTCGGTCTCGACCATGCCGGGCAGAATGGCGTTGACGCGGATCTTGCGCGGGGCGAGCTCCTTGGCGAGCACGCTGTTGATGCCCTCGACGGCGCCCTTGGTGCCGGTGTAGACGGCCGAGTTCGGGAGACCCAGGCTGGTGACCACCGAGGAGATGTTGATGACGCTGCCGCCCTCGCCGAGATGCCTGGCCGCCGCCTGGGTGGTCAGGAGAACGCCGAGAACATTGACGTCGAACATGCGGCGGTAGTGTTCCTCGGTCACCTCGCCGATCGGGGCGAATTCATAGACGCCGGAATTGTTGACCAGCACGTCGAGCTTGCCGAATTCCTTGACTGCGGCATCGACCACGCCCTGCGCCTGTTCGGCCTTGGAAACGTCGCCCTGCACCGCGATGGCCTTGCCGCCGGCCGCGTCGATCGCCTCGACCACGGCGTCGGCTCCGGCCTTGCTCGAGGCGTAATTCACCACCACTTCAGCACCTTCGGCCGCCATCGCCTTGGCAATCGCGGCGCCGATGCCCTTGGAGGCTCCCGTGACCACTGCGACCTTCCCTGTGAGCTTAGCCATCTCTCGTTCCTTCTGATCCGGAAGGCCGCCGGAATTGACGGCCTTGTTCCGTAGTTCAGAAATTCGGAACTGTTGATCTCGGTTTCAAGGGGCACTATATAAAATTCATGCGACCGCTCTTTCACCCAGCTCTCGAGGATATCAAGCCCGATGCGATCCTCTATGCGCTGTCGGATCCGGAGCGCGTGGCGATCTTCGCCAAGCTCGCAGGCACCGCCTGCGGCGGCACCTGTTCGGCGCTTGCGGATCTCGGCGACCGCATCATTCCAAAATCGTCGCTGTCGAACCATTTCAAGGTGCTGCGCGAATCCGGCCTGATCCGCAGCGAACGCCAGGGGGTGGAGATGCGCAACCAGACCCGCTGCGCCGAGCTCGACGAGCGCTTCCCCGGGCTGGTCAGGGCGATCCTGACGGCTTACGGACAGCTTCCCGAGCAAATGAAGACGGGTTGACGGCTCTTGGAAGATAGCAGCTGCCGTTGGTGGCTCGCCTGGGTCCTCGGGTCAAGCCCGAAGGACGACGGAGAGTGTGAGGTGCCCTGCGGTAACAGGGTGAGGTTCGGCAAACCCGATGCAATCACACTCTCTGATCTCGCTGCCAGACTTCGTCATTCACGCTACCCGATGCCTATCCGCTGCGCCGACGGCGCGTTTGGCGAGAACGCCCACCCCACTCTCCGTCATCCCAGGGCTTGACCCCGGGATCCATACTCGACTTGCCGACGCATGTCGGGAAACCAGTTAGTTATAAGGTCGTGGCAGAAACTTATAACTGGAGATCACGGCCAAAAGGAGTTATAAGGCTTTGGCAGATACTTATAACGCGCATGTGAGCGAGCGAGGACTGCACTTAAGCGGGGAACGCCGCTTTGACCCGTGTGGATGGTCGCTGCACTCGAAAAGGACGAGCCGCCAATGATGAAAGAGATCGACATCAGCTATAGGACAATGTTCGCGGAACTGGCGCAGCGGACGTTGGACGGGCAGTTTCTGTCGGACTTTCCATTGGAAGGTTGGTTTGTGACCGTCACCGTGAAAGGGCGCGACTACTGGTATTTCGATCTCCCGACTCCCGAAGGCAAGGACAAGCGAAGCTATGTCGGTCCGCAGAGCGATGACGCGATCACGGCGCGGGTGATGGCCCACAAGGAGATCAAGGATAACGTCCGGGAGCGACGGCGGATGGTCAGCACGCTCCGTCGTGCCGGCCTTCCGGGTCCCGATAATTTTGCGGGCGACATCACCAAAGCCCTCGCGGATGCGGGCTTATTCCGTCTGCGTGCAGTCCTGATCGGGTCGGTGGCATTCAGCACCTATGCAGGCATGCTCGGCGTTCGCCTGCCCTCATCCGCCATGCAGACCGGCGACGCGGACTTCGCGCAGGACTTTGCTATTTCTGCGGGTGTCCAGGACAGCCTGCCTCCGGTTCTTGAGGTCCTCCAGTCGGTCGATCCCGAATTCAGGGCAGTTCCCCATGAGGCAGACAAGGCTAGGGTCGTCGCCTTTCAGAACGCCAAGGGCTATCGGGTGGAATTCCTGACGGGAAACCGCGGATCGGATGACTATACCGGCAAACCCTCCCCCATGCCTGCCCTCGGCGGTGCGTCGGCGGAAAACCTGCGCTTCCTGGACTACCTGATCTACGAGCCCGTCCGCACGGTTCTCCTCTTCCGCGAGGGCGTGAACGTCCTCGTTCCCGCGCCCGAGCGATATGCAGTCCATAAGCTCATCGTGTCGTCCAGAAGGTTCACGGACACTCTGGGACGCGTAAAGGCCGACAAAGACCTCACGCAAGCGTCACTGCTTTTCCAAGCCCTCGTCGAGACACGCCATGACTCCGAGCTGACAGATGCTTGGGCGGAAGCCTGGGATCGAGGGGATTCATGGAAAGACGGCATTTGCCACGGTCTCCTGAGGCTTCCTCATAAGGGTGTCGAAGCGCTCGGCAAGGCTCTTGGATCGGAGATGCCCGATCTGGAGAAGTTGAGAGCCAAAACTCGGCAGAAGTGATGTCGCATGATGCTCGAGCCGCCCGACGATGGACCGCCCTTCCTCCCGACCACGTTATTGTAGCGCCTTATCCAAAATCACGTTTGTCAGCACGAAAGAATAGAAGTCATCGGCTTCCGGCTCGAAGCTTGGGCCGGCCATATCCAGACAAAAGACACCGCCTCCGCTCGATGGCCAGAGGCAATAGCGCCAGGAAGCTCCACAGTCCGCAATTGAAACCGCATCGGCGGGAATGGAATCGCCTTTTGGGCGCGCTCCATAAACCTTGCTATAGCTGGAAGATTGATAAAGCTGAAACGAGGGGTGTCGTTCAACGAAGGATGCGGGCTCGGGCTCGTAGATGTAGAACCCTTTCGTCGTTGAGCCGACGCCGATGACGCGGATGAACTCTAGATATTGCTGAGAAATGGCGGGATAGCGAGCGACGATGCCCGACAGCTTCTCGTTTGAGAGCGGCTCAAGTGAGGAAAGTTCCTTGCTTTGGTCAACTTCGAGCAGTTGTGAGATTTTGTCGATCATAATGCGTCGGGTCCCTCGATTCTGCCGACACTTTGACGCCTTCTGTCCTGCTGCCGTCAAGGTCCGCTGGACCTCGCAGGCTTGAAGTCGTCGAGCGGCTTTCATTTGTAGCGACCGGCTATGACATGCCGGCGCCGCAACGACCCGACGAGGCACGGCAGCAGAAGGCTCGCGCCGGTGCCCGTCTACCGCCCCTCGCCTTACCAATCCGTAAGTTGCCGCCGGGCCGCCCTCTCGGCTAGATCTGGCCGCACCAGGCATGCCGGAGCGGCCGATGCGAATCCTGCTAATCGAGGACGATATCAAGACGTCCGATTATATCGCCAAGGGCTTGTCCGAGGCCGGGCACGTCTGTGACGTCATCGGCGACGGCCGCGACGGGCTGTTTCAGGCGCAGCGCGAGACCTATGACGTTATCGTCGTCGATCGCATGCTGCCGGGCCTCGACGGGCTGGCGATCGTCCGCTCACTGAGGGCTGCCAGGGTCGGCGCGCCGGCGCTGTTCCTGACCTCGATCGGCGGCGTCGACGATCGCGTCGAAGGGCTGGAGGCGGGCGGCGACGATTATCTCACCAAACCTTTCGCCTTCTCCGAGCTTCTGGCGCGCATCCATGCGCTCGGTCGGCGTCCGCCGGTGCAGGAGCAGCGGACGGTCTTGAAGGTTGCCGATCTCGAGCTCGATCTGATCCGCCGCGAGGCCCGCCGCGCCGGCCAGCTGATCGAGCTGCAGCCGCGCGAGTTCACCCTGCTCGAGGTGCTGATGCGCGGCGAAGGCCGGGTGATCACCAGGACGATGCTGCTCGAGCGGGTCTGGGATTTCCACTTCGATCCGAAGACCAGCGTCGTCGAGACCCATATCAGCCGCCTCAGGGCCAAGGTCGACAAGCCGTTCCAGGCCCAGCTTCTGCACACGATCCGCAACACCGGATACAGCCTGCATGCGCCTCGAACAGGATGATTTCAGGCCCATCGGCCTGAAAATCTCAAATCCTGTTCGCAAGTTAAAGAGTAAGAGCATGATGTCGTCCGAAAACCGCGCACACTTTTCGGCATCATGCTCTAGCCTGCGAAGAAGCACGCCGTTCCGCCTGGCCGTTACCTTCGGCGTCCTCTTCGTCGTCGCCTTCATCTTCAGCGGCGCGATCATCTATCACATGCTGCGCCTCGGCCTTGACCGAGACGTCGACCAGTCGCTCACCGAGATGAATTCGCTCATCGCCTCGACCTATGAGCCCGGCGACACCCAGGATCTGATCAACACGCTGAACAATTATGCGAGTTTCCAGTCCACCTCTGACGGGCTCTATTCGCTGACCGATGCCGGCGGGCGCAAGCTCGCCGGCAATTTTGCGGCGCCCCGCATCCCGGACGGCGTCTATACCGTCACCTCGGGCGATGTCGGGCTGAAGGGGCGTGAGCGCTACCGGATGCGGGTGTCGACCATCGGCCCCTACAATCTGGTGGTGGCGGAAAACTTCAACGATGTCGACGAGATGCTGCGGATCGTTCTGGTAAGCTTCGAATGGGCTGCGGCAATCGTCGTGGCGACGGCGATCGGCGGCGGCGTCTTTCTGGCCGTTCGCGCCCAGGCGAGATTGGACGGGGTCGCCAACACCATGAACGACGTTTCTCACGGCGCCCTCGACGCTCGCGTCCCGATCACCGGCCACGGCGACGATCTCGATACGGTGGCGATCCAGATCAACGCGGCACTGGAGCGGCTGCAGAGACTGGTCGAGAGCATGCGGCAGGTGAGCGCCGATATCGCCCACGATCTGAAAACACCGCTCAACAGGCTGCGCCTGACGCTGGATGCCGCCGTGGCTGGAATCAACCGGCAAGCGGATGTTTCGGCTCTGCTTGACGAAGCGAGAAACGAGAGCGACCGGATCGACGCCACCTTCGAGGCGCTGCTGCGCATTTCCCAGATCGAGGCCGGCGCCCGCAAGGAGCGCTTCCAGGCGACCGATATCGACGCCGTGCTGAGCGTCATCTCCGAGGTCTATGTCGATGTCGCCGAAGATGCGGGGCAGTCGTTCCGGATCGCCGAGCGCGCGCCCGCCGTCATCGGGGGCGACCGCGATCTCTTGACGCAGATGATCGCCAACCTGGTGGAGAACGCGATCAACCACTGCCCGCCCGGAACCGGCATCACGCTGTCGCTTCGCCGCCAGGGCGGCCGCGCCATTCTCTCGGTCGCCGACACCGGCCCCGGCATCCCCGCCGAGGAAAGGGACAAGGTCTTCCGCCGCCTCTACCGCATCGACAAGAGCCGCACGACACCGGGAAGCGGCCTCGGCCTCAGCCTCGTCAGGGCAATCGCCGAGCTGCATTCGGCCGAGATCGCACTGGCGGACAATCATCCCGGCCTTCGCGTTTCGATCGCCTTCCCGCTGATGCCGGAGAAATCCTGAGCCGCCATGCCGCGAGCCGGGCGAAACGGGCGGCAAAACGGCGGATCTCGGCAGCAGCGCGAAAAGACAGCACGCTCCACGGCCGGCGGCGGCCGAGCCGGTAGGCCGAAAGCCCCGCCTGGATCTGCGAGCAGGGATCGGCCCTTTGGCTCACCGGCAGCGGATCGACGAAGCAAGCGCGCAGCCCCTCATCGAACTCCAGGTCGAAGGCGAGATCATAGGGCAGCCGCATCGGCAGCAGCGCCCCGGCAATCCAGCCCGCCGCCTTGCGGTTGACCAGATAGGCGCCCGATCCCTTCTCGCGGGTCAGCGCGATGGCGAGCGAGCGCGAGCCGGTCAGCGGCTCGACCCGGTGCTTGCGACCGGAATTGACCGTCGACAGCCGCAGAATGTCCCAGTGCGCCTGGTGGCGAAGCGCGGCCTCGAGCAGTTCGGCAAAATCGTCGTCTAAGTCGAGATCGTCTTCCAGAATAAGCGCGAATTCCGCCTCACTGGCGAGGAAGCGTCTGGCGCATTCGACGTGGCTGAGATAGCAGCCGATCTCGAAAGGGTTCGGCCGGCGGCCATGCCGACGGAGATAGGATGCTTCATCAAAGTCGGGATGCGGCAGGCTCAGCCCCGCCCCGTCGACCGCCGCCACGCGCTCATAGGCAAGGCCGAAGCCTGCCAGCAGCCGTTCCATCCGAAACCGCCGCAACGGCGCGCGGTCGAGATTGATGAGGTAGGTATTCACCTGCAGGCTGACGGGATGAAGAGCCGGCATAAGGGCGGCAGGTGTGGCGCGCATGTTCATGAGATTTGGCCTCGACTTGGCAATGACGACGCCAAGCCTGCGCTGCAAACCTCACCGGGACTTCGCCCGGACCATACATTTTCGTAAGCTGCGCCATCGCCAGCCGAGGAATGCATCCTTACGGATCGGTATTGTCCCGGCAAAGAGCCGGTAAGAATGCCGCGCTACATCCTCGCGTGCTGCACGCAATGGGTCACTTCCCTTCCCGCGATCATGACGACACCCATCAGGCCTTCGATGACGACGGCGACCCATTGCGTGCCGCGCCTCGCGTCCAAAATACTCCGCCAGCTCGGGAACAACAGGCTTCGCCGATCGTAAGGTTTGTGGGCCGTGCGGAGGTGCTTTAACACAGCCATGCACTTCGATACTCTGTGCGGCCCACTCCAGTCGAAGCCAGGGCGCTCCCGTATGTTTGGAAGCGCCCACGCCATTGCCCAGTCCCGATCGGCATCGCGATGGGAGCGACAGCCCGGAGGCACGTCCGGCGAGAGCACCCGCCGCAACCTCCCTCATCCCAGGCCTTGAGCCTGGGATCCATGGCCACGGCAGTCCAGGCCAGGGTGGATCCTCGGGGAAGCCGGCCGCTCACAGCCGCGACGTCTCGACGCGGAACGCGAAAGGCAATCGCGCGCCGGTCAACCCCACCACGCGACCTTACGAGCGTTCAAGGACGCCCTCGGCCGGTTTGATGATATCCCACATCCCTACTATGGAGGGCTGAAGCCCCAGGCAGCAGGCTCGAGATAAGCACGGGGTGGCTGGATTTCATCCATACCCACCGGCCGGCGCGTCAGCGTCACTATTTTGAATCCCTCGCTGTCTCCCCAGCCAGACAAGTGGGCGTCGATCAGCGGTATGCCGTCCGAAGTCAGGCATTGCCTTAGACCCATATCAGCCATATTCGGTGTCCGGTCATACCATGCGCAGTCCTCGCCGAGCAGCCGGTCCTGCTCTCTCAAGTCGACGATTCCATACGCCTCGTCAAATCTCCTGAACTTCGGCGAGACAATCGAGGAGGAGCGGACAGCTTCGAACATGCGCTCCCCCTTGGATACGGAATATCGAAGCCCCTGGTCTTCAAGCTCGTTCCAGACGGTGATCAGGATCGATCCGTCTCCACGGTCGCGCTGTCGGAGCCACCAGGGATAATGACGCAACAGCCTCTCCTTGGATCTGTGGCTAACCAGCTCCGCCTCGAAGTCTCCAGGATTTGGGGTGTAATCGTCGTAACGTGGCAAGGGCGCGAGCCAGGTACCGGCTTCGAGAAGCTGCATTGGCGGTCGTACCACCGCTTCCGGCACAGGCCCGCGCCGCAGTTCCGTCAGCCGCGTCTCGGACATGACCTCCCCGCTGGAGAAAAGGACTTTCGTCGCGATCTCTATTCCGTCCTCGGTCAGGCAAGTCATCCAACTGGGACTGGTCTCGCCCCTGTCCATGCGCCGGACGATCTGCCGCCAGCGACACTGCTCACCGCCGACGGTCTCAACATCATCCGTTTCCCTGACTTTCGTGATGCCGTCATAATCTTGAGATGGTTCGACCTGCCTGACCTGAAATGATGAGATTTCACCATTCCTCCTGGTTGCCCTCAGAACCACGTTCTTGAAGAAATGTCCGTAAGAAAGGTTCGTTTCTTCGTTTCCTTGCTCTTCAACACGTGTCCAGCCTTTGTGATGCTGGACGACCCGCTGGCGGTCCCCTTTGGCACTATGGGCGTCACGCACGATCATCTTTGCGGTATAGTCGGGCACATCAGGACTGGCGAAATACGGAACCTCGCTCGCAAAGGCGGAACCGGCCGCAATCGTGATCACTGCGAAAACAATCAATCTGTACATGAGACTCCTCGGCGGGAAGGCCCGCACAACCAGTGGGATTGACAGGAGCAGCGACAGGTCAGCGTAACTGAAGGCAGCTGCAGGTCAACTGATAGCCTGCAGCCTCAAGCCGAATGGTGGTCGACCGCACCACCGCCGCATCCCAGGGGCGTAAACGACTGCCCCGATCATCACCAAAACGTAGCGCATACTGCCCTCCGGAGTTTCTCATCTTCTGCAATTTTTAGCTGCAGTCTCTCGTTAGTGGAAGCACCAATCTTGGGTGGCGCCCCGGCACATTCCGCAGACCGGTGAAGGCGCCGCCCTTGCCGTAACGTCATCGCGCCGACGCCGCCTATCTCTCCCGGCACCACCTCTCCTTCGTCTCCTCGGGTCAAGCCCGAGGAGACGAAGGATGAGGCACGCTCTGCGGCAGACCCCCGCATCACCCCTTCGCCCTGCGCAGCGCAATCAACCCCCGGCGAAGCCACAGCAATTGCTGCGGCGGCATGTGGCGCAGGTGTTCGTAATCCATCACCGCGACGTTATAGACGGTGCTGCGCACCTGCGGCCCGTCCTCGCAGCGCAGAAGCACGGCCTGCAGTTCCATCATGCGGTTGCTGGCCTTGCGGGCGCGGTCGGCGAGGCTTTCGGTCACCTCGCCTTCGTGGCCCTTGACGGCGAAGAGCGATTGGGCCCTGGGGCTTGGGGCGGGAATGCCCGTCGTCTTGTGGTAGCGGGCCATGACCTCGGCATAGTCGTCGCCGGCCTGGCGCTGCTCGTCGGTGATCAGCCCGTCGAGGAACATGCGGCCGAGGGTATAACCGGCATAGGGGCTTCTCACGGTCTCGTCGGCTACCGTCCTGCCGAAGCCGTGGATGCGCCGGCGCGCCGCCATCGCCACGCTGATATTCTCCTTCTCGGTTTCGAACGGCTTGATCTTGCCGCAGGGGAAACGCTCGACATTGGCCTTGCGCGGCCGGCCGGCGCCGTTGTTTGCCCGCTGTATCTTCACCTTGGTGGCCTTGCCGCCCATCGGGATCTCCTTCCTATTGAATGATGCCGTTTCGAAGTGCGGCGGCGACCAGGGCAGTCTCCTTGAACACGCCGAGCTTCGCCTTGGCGTTGGCAATGTGGGTGTTGACGGTGATCGGCGAGATGCCGAGGATCGCGCCGATCTCGGCAGCGGTCTTGCCTTGCGCCATCCAGCCGATGATCTCTCGCTCGCGCGGGGTCACGCCCTCATGGCGCCGGTCCGTCGATCGTCGGCACGCGCGGCATCGTCACCTCGGCGCCCGACAGCGTCACCCGCCGCACCCGGTCTGGATGGCGGATCGGCGCGGGTGCCGCGCTGGTGGCCGCCAGCTGCTTGCGCGCATCCTGCCTGGACGGGAACCGGTCGCGGTTGCGATGCGCCATGTTGATGACGGTGTTCTTCTTCGAGCCGAAGAGTTCGGCGATTTGACGTGCCGAGAACCCCTCCTGCCAGAGCTTCTGCGCCTTGACGATCTTGTCTTCCGTCCAGAACAGATCTCTCATCCCACTGCCTCCTGTGCGTCTCGTGCGGCCCTTGCGATGACCGGGTTGTCGGGAAACATCTCAGCCAGCGCCCGCTTGGCGCTGCGGCTGCCCTTTGCCGCCTGCCTCAGCAGGGCCATCTTTTCGGCCGCGACCTTCGGCTGCGGCTGTTCGGGCTCAGCTTTAACGCGCGGGCGGCTTTGCGCCGTCATCACCGCCTGCTGCTGGCGGGCGATTTCGGCGAAGCTCGCCGAGCTCGGGGCGAAGGCGCGGTTATGGTCCCTGACCTGGCCCGACAGGAACAGCCTGGCGGCGCGCCAGACCGCCTCTGCCGGAATGCCGTCGATGGCGACGAGGTAGGCGCGGAGCTGCATGTCGGGATCAATGCCGGCGGAGGCCGGAAATCCCGAAAGCATCCCCGCTATGATCTTGACCGGAGAGGAAATCTCTTGCGGCATCGACCGTTGTCCTTCTGCCCACGCTTGCATTGATCGGCCCGGCTTGCCTCGCCTTCTCATTGAAATACCAGTCGGATTTGATCGCCCGCCAACCGCGCAGGATCTGCATCTCGGCGGCCTCGACCGGGTTGCCGGTCTTGAGGTACTCCTTGAGCTGGATCCTCGCCGCATAGACCGTGAGCGGCTTCTTCAGGCTGCGGGCGCGATGCTCGATGATCGCCGCCGCCAGCTCCTGCCCCAGCACAGGGCTGAGGATTTCCATGATGTCCTTGCTCATCTCCTGCCTTTCCATGCGATTGCCTTCCCGCTCGCGGCGTGTCGCCGTCGTCAAGCGCGCAGCTTCAGCCGCCCTCGGGCGAAGTTGACCAGGGCGCCCGGCCTTACGGCGCGGCCGGGAAAACGCCGGACCGCGCGGCCGGCATGATCCTGTTGGGCGGTGTCGCCCTTCTCGGCGCTGCGAAGCCGGTGGATCTCGTTTTCCACCGAGGGCACCGACACCCCGAGGATGGCTGATATTTCGATATAATCCCGGCCGGAGCGGAAGAGCTCGAGGGCGTTCATGTCAGTGCCTTGATGCGCCGGGGCGGTGCTCATCACTTGATCCTCATTTTCATTTCGATCCGCAGCCGGCCCTTCCCGCCAAGCGGACGCCGGCCAGATCGTTCATTTTCAAACTGGTGAAAGAGGCTGGCGTCGCCGAGGGAGCGCGACGACGCCAGCTGCCGATAGCCTTCAGGGAGGAGTGAGGCTGTCGGAATTGGTGATTGGCCGAGAACGGGGCAAGACCGGCGTCTGCCGCATCTCTTCCGGCTCCGTCTGCCGGCCGCAATTCTCGCAATGGCGCTCGATCACCTCGGCGATCGACAGCGCCCTGCCGCAGTGCGGGCAGCCGGTGTAGCGGGCATTGGCGGAACCCGAAAGCCGGGGCCGGCCGTTGATGATATCGGTGCTTGTCATGACAATAAGGGTATATAAAATACCTCGCACGTCAAGCGATTTAGGGCATTACATGTACCTTTTTTTAGGGTATAATTTATATCATGTTGAAAGATCAGGAACAATTCGAGCGCGAAGAACGCGCAAGGCGTCTGGTCATGGCCAGGAAGAACGCGGGCTTTGCCGGGCCGAAGGCGATCGTCGATCGTTTGGGCTGGAACGCCAATGTCTACAAGGCGCACGAGTCGGGCCGGAACGGCTTCGGCATCGCCGACGCGAAGAAATACGCCAAGGCGTTCAAGGTCAATCTCAACTGGCTGCAGTTCGGAACCGGCGACGCGCTCGATCCGGAGGAACGGCCGGTCTCGGTCGCCGACGTGCCAAAGATCTCCTGGGTCAGCGCCGGGCAGCTGACCGAGCAGGCGCCGATCACCGACTTCTCGGAATTCCCGACGGTCGCCGCGCTCGACCTGCCCGACGGCGACTGGATCGCGCTCGAGGTCGAGGGCAATTCGATGAACAAGATCTCGCCGCCGGGCTCGATCATTTTCGTCAACCGCCGTGACAAGCGCCTGGCGCCGAACGCCCTCTATGTCGTCGCCGACGAGACCGGGGCCGCGACCTACAAGCGCTACCGTCCCAACGACAATCCGCCCTTCCAGCCCGCTTCCTACGAGGACGTGCCGCCGCCGGAATTCCAGGGCGCCGTCACCATCGTCGGCCGCGTCCGCCGATCGGTGATCGAAATGTGAGAGTCCAAGCCTTTCAAAAAGATGAACTGATTCCGTGAGATAACTCTCTCTGTTCCCGCAAAGCGCCAACCTCTTCCCAGTTAGATTCAGGATGATCCGCCGCCCTCACCAGCCGGAAGAATTTGGTTCTCTTGCTTTGCTGATCATCGCTTTCAGCGCCGGCGACCCTGCTTTGAGGTGAACCTCTCAAGGCCGAAACCGGCTCTGCCCCTCGCTTCCATCGCCATGCGCATAATGCGTGCAGCGATCCTTGCGGGAATGACATGCCTGCAAACACGCGCTTCGAGCGCAGGCGCCAAATCTGAAAGCCGCGCCGCAGAGCAGAGCGGATCAGCGTCGCCGCCCGCGCGCCTGCGATATCCCGATCTCTCTCACTTCCTCTCTCTTCCATCTCTTTCCAGTTCCTGAAGGCTGGTGAGGGAGGGTTCCGGCCAAAGCTTCCCCCTACCCCATGAGCAAAGCCCATGAAGCCGGGAGAGCATTGGCCATGTCCTGAAGGCCGGAGCCGGGATGGGACACGTGCCAGAGGGGCCATTCGCTTCACCCTCGTCCTGATTTTCTGACAGCGCACTTAAGGACTTTCGCTTCCCGCGCCGCTGGGCTTCGTCAGCTCGGGAGTTGCACCCGGTCGCCCAATCACTTGGCTGAGACATACGCCTACGATTCGTACCCCGTCAAGCATTGAGGTATTTTTTATACCTTTCCATGTTGACGATATAGGGTATTCTATATACCTTATTCAGCACGCCAATTAGCCGGCGCGAGAGAGGGCAGAGCGATGCAGCATATCCGCGGGATCGAGACCGAGCAGAGCCGGCGGGACGCCCGCTGGAATGGTGCGCGAAGGCTCGACGACTGCGATGCCTATATGGCCAACGAGGCCCAGCGCATGGGCGCCCTCGGCTTTGCCTATCTCGGCCGCCCGGAACATTCGGTCCGCGGCCCGTCATGGCTGCGCGGCGCCACGGCAAGCGTCGAAGCGCATTACCGCTACGCCCGCGAAATCATGGGCATCACCGATGGCGATCAGCTTTATGCCTGAGGGAGAAACGGGGATGTCCGCCGATTGCGTCATTAAAGCCTTTTCCGGCTGCGCCTGCCCGCCGGGTCAGTGCGCCGAGAAGCCCATCATCCCGGCGCCGGTCACCTTCGTCTCGTGGCGGATTCAAGCGTTCACCTGCATCGCCTTCGGCTTCCTGGCCGCGATCCTCTTGGCCGCCTGGATGGAGCCGCAACTCAAGCATCGCGATCTCGATCACCAGGAGCAGGTGCCATGGAAGTAAGCGAATGGTTTTCGACGCGCCACCGGTCAGGAGCTGAACTTGATGTCGCTCGCCCTGGCCGCGGTAATGAACGCCCGCCGCACCTGCTCGGGCTCGGCAACGTCATTGAAGACATCGAGCACCAGCAGCTCGGCAGCCTTGGCCGCCGGCGTCTGCTCGGGCCAATCGTTGAGCAAGGTATTGCCGGCCTGGACGACGTTATAAACGGTCCTGGTCTTGCCATTGATGGTGATCTTTACCGGCTTGAAGCTTCGTCGCCTGCTCATGATGCAGCCCCCACGCGGAACACGCAATTCAACGAACGAGGTTCGGACTCGTTCCGGTTGAAGTGACTATGTCACATCTCGCTGCCGTCAGGCGAATCAACTTGCCTGCAGCCAGACCTGCGAGAGCCGGCAAACCTGGCGACCCGTTTTTCGGTCGACCGCCTGACGTACAGGGACGCCATGCTTGGGGTTTAGCAAACGGCCACCGAATACCAAGAAATTATGAGCCTGAGTTGTGGATAGTTTGCTTCCCTGCAGAAATAAAATGCAATCGTACGAATATTCCCTCTATTTATAGCCGCGATAATAGCACTCACGATAGTATTAATCATTGCAATAAATATTGATTTGTGTATAATAATTCCACAGCACCTAGACGCCAATACCTAGGAAACACCCCCTCTCTTGATCCCCGCTTTTTGCGGGGCTTTCTTTATCTCAGCCGTAGTTTGAGAAGCAGGTGGGCTTTTTGTTGTTTTTGGCGTGCAAGTCAGGACTTCCGGCAGCAGGCAGCGAGCGCGCTCCTGCCAATTCCCGACCATGCCGGCGCGTCCCAAGCACCAGCAACAGCGGTTTTTCGACACGATTTGCCAATGGCAGCACATCAACCATTGCGTCTAAGCGTTACTCGGTAGATGCCGTTACCAGGATAGCATGCTCAAACTATGCAAAATCACCTGCAGCCCCAGAGCAGCCTGGGTAACGCCGAGCACCACTGCCAAAACCTGTAGGGAAGTTCCGATCCATCTGAGGATAGTCTCTGCGAAAATCATTGCCATCCAGTCCAGCGCCAAGATCAGTGCTACGATGGCCGCCACTGTGAGCCCTTCCGTTCGGCGCCCCCCGGCCAACGTGGCGAAGACGATGACAGCGGCTATACCATAAGGCGTCACGATCGTTGGAAACGCCAGCGGTGTGAGAGCCAGCCGCAGATCCGTCTGGCCCAATTCTGTTGGTCGTACCGGGAGGTCAGGAGTCGGCTGCAAGACGGTTCGCAAGGCCACGATGAACAGGATGATGCCACCAGTCATCGCCAGCACCGGCAATGAGATATCCAGATTTTCAAGCATGGTGCGTCCGAGCAGCCCGGCGATCGCCAGTGCCGCCGCCGAGAACAGGATCGCCCTGGCGGCTATTCGTCGCCGAAAGGTGGGCTCATGGCCGCCGACCAGCGCCTTGAACGGCATCAGTATCTTGATCGGACCGAGCATCAAGAAAAGCATGAGGAATATTTTGCGCGCACCGAACTCCACCGCTGGCACATCCGGTCCGAGCGGCGATTGCGCAAAGGATGATGCGGGAAGACAAGCCACCCAAACCATGGCCAGAACAGAAGCCAGGAGGTTCCACCGACCGGCACGACGCAACCAGAGGCCTGCATCTGCAACTTTCCCCCGCAGCCAAGTCATCGTCGGCCCGTCTCCAACCACGAAAGCGCTGGTGCTCGTTGCCCGATGTCGAATAGCCGAACCTCGGGATGTACGAAATAGCGGGCGACGGCGGGGATGATCCTAAGGAACCTGCTTCTGGTTACGACCGCAAGCCGTTCGATCTGTCGATGGTGGCCAGAGACAAATTTCAGATGAGCAGCCACGGCCTCGAAGCTCTTCCACCCGGGAAATGATTCAATGATGATCATCAGCCCGTTGAGTTTTCCATTTGCGTCGAGACAAAGCTCGACCTCTGTCGCGATCCTCTCGAAGTCCGCCTGCTCGAGAGGACCTTGCGGTGTAATGATCAGGATGTTTTTGTCACGCACGGGCTCAACGAGAATCATCTTCGCTCTTGTCCTCAATGCCACTCGATCGCCCCCTCCGCCGGCGGGGAGCAGTCAGACGGTGATGCCGGCCTGTGCGCCGAATGGCGGCTTGCCCGGTGGAAGGCCCCCGGTTCGCACTTTGCGCGATCGCCGATGGTCCCGCCGCAACTGAAAGGCCAAATCGGTTCAGTCGCTGTCATAACCAGCCGCCCGAGAACCCGGCCCGTCTTAGCCCCACAACCAAAGGCGCGCATCGACGCATGATGTTCCATAGCAAGCCGGTTCGGTAGTTTTCGATCATCAGAACCACAGGCCCCTGGTCGATCCCGAAATGGTAGGGGCTGACCCAAGATCCGCCGTCGCCGTTCTCCAAAGTATAGGTCTGGTTGAAGGACGGTTTGAAACCGTAGAGCCGCGTCATGCCGAGATTCATGCGTGCGAAGTTTCGGACGGTCGGGATCACGATCTCCGGCGCAAATGGCAATGAAGCAATGACGACCCATGGGCATACGGTTCCATCGTCCGGCCCAAAGGGTGCACCGCGGGCGATGTAGTCGAAGAATTCCCTGTCGATACCGTCGACATTTCGCTTGATCCAACCGGGACCGTCGCTCGCCGTGAAGCCCCAGCAGTGGGCGCCATAGCCTCCAAAGTTCAAAGGGTTGCGGATTGCGTATTCCTGCTGGACAAAAGTCGCATGCCGGCTGTTCTGAAAGTAGTCGCTGTCATGTTCGCGCATGAACTCGTCACGGATGCTGCGGAAGTCGATCCACATATGCGAAAGCTGGTGGGTAAACAGCGGTCCTGAATAGAGCAGCTCGCGACCGTAGATATTCCGCCATTCATAGCTCTCGGTGTAGGCGGCATAGGATTCCGGCGGCAACGGATGCGTGGGGGAGCCGAGGCCGAGGATATAGAGGAGCAATCCTTCGTCATAGCCGCGCCAGCGATAGGGAATGAAGCCGCTTTCCGGTCGCCAGCCATGGGTCAGCGTCGCGCCGTGGTCGCAGGCCCAGTTCCAGTCCGCCCGCTCGTAGAGCGCCGCCGCGAGCCGTCTGACCTTCACCTCGTCCTCCGTGTCGCCGTCAAAGTAGGCGGCAACGGTCAGAGCACCGGCAAACAGAAAAGCCGAGTCGATGGTCGACAATTCACACTGCCAGACCCGCCGCCCCGTCTCGATGTCGAGGAAATGGTAGAAGAAGCCCTTGTGCCCCGAGGCGTCCGGTTCCGGTCCCTGATGGCAACGCAGCAGGAATTCCAGCCGCCGTCGGGCGATCTTGGCGGCAAACTCCCTGATGACGACGCCGCGCTCCACCACGACCGGAATGGTCGCAAGCGCCATGCCGATGGCGGCGATGCTCGCCGGAGCACCCGCCTGGGTCTTGTCGCGCACCAATCCGTTGTCGGGGTTCGTACATTGGAGATAGTAGAGCAAGGTGGTGAACTGAAGGCGACCGAGATCTTCATCGGTTGGCATCCGGTTCAGTTCGGGATCGGTCGACAAGAGTTCCGACATGGCTAGCCCATCACCAACTGGATCTGATGGTTCTTCCCGTCGTCCTCAAGTGGAACGCTCTGCGCGGTGAGGTCCTCGCCGTCGGCGCTCAGCAGGCGATGACCCCGGCCAGATGCGGGATCCCTCCGCACCTTGATGGAATAGGTCGCCGATCCGAAGCGCAAGTCAGCCTCATAGCCAGGCCAGTGCGAGGGAATGCAGGGTTGGACGGAGAGCTGGTCTCCCTGTCTGCGAATCCCGAGAATGGCTTCCAGACCAACGCGATAAAGCCAGCTGGCCGATCCGGTATACCAGGTCCAGCCTCCGCGGCCGGTATGCGGAAACGCCCCATAGACGTCAGCGCTGACAACGTAGGGTTCGACCATGTATCGCGCAGCGTCTTCGGCGGAGAGGGAATGGTTGATGGGGTTGAGCATGCTCCAGAGCTCAAAGGCCCGATCTGCCTCTCCGAGCATCGCAGTCGCCAGTGCAACCCAGGCCGCCGCATGGGTATACTGGCCACCATTCTCCCGAATTCCGGGAACATACCCCTTTATGTAGCCGGGCTGCAGCGTCCCCTTGTCGAAGGGGGGATGGAAAAGCTGAATCAGCTTGTCTTCGGGCCGAACCAGCCGCTCCCAGACTGCTTGCATGGCATTGGAAGCGCGTCCTGCGTCGGCGACACCGGAGATGACCGCCCAGGCCTGTGGGATGGCGTCGATCTGGCATTCGTCGTTGAGGTGCGAGCCAAGGGGGGTACCATCGTCGAAGTAGGCCCGGCGATACCATGAACCATCCCAAGCCTCAGCCTCCAATGAAGCGCGCAAGGCTTCGGCGCGCTCGAGGCACCATGCCACCCGCTCCTCGTCGCCCCTTGCCGATGCGATGGTGGCAAACGACCTGAGCACGGTGAGGAAGAACCAGCCGTTCCACACGCTCTCGCCTTTGCCCTGCGCGCCGACCTTGTTCATGCCGTCGTTCCAGTCGCCCGTTCCTATGAGCGGAAGTCCATGCGCTCCGAGGCGAAGTCCCCGATCCAACGCGCGGCAGCAGTGGTCATAGAGGGTCCCATTTTCCTCAGTGACCCGAGGAACGCCGAAGCTTTCCTCCTGGTCGTCACTCAAGGGCGGCGACGTCACAAAAGAAACCCGCTCGTCAAGGAGCGCGTGGTCCCCGGTCGTTGATACGTAGTGCTGGACGACGTAAGGCAGGAAATAGAGGTCATCGGTCATGCGGGTGCGCACACCGACGCCTGACGGCGGATGCCACCAGTGCTGGACATCTCCTTCCGTGAACTGACGCGCAGCAGCTCGAAGGATGTGGGCGCGTGTTTCGTCGGGTGCGCAATGCACCAGGGCAGCAACATCCTGGAGCTGGTCGCGAAATCCGTACGCGCCTCCGGACTGGTAGAAACCCGTCCGGGCCCAGACGCGGCAAGACAACACCTGATAGATGAGCCAGCGGTTCATCATGAGATCAAAGGCGGCATCGGGCGTTCGCACCGTTACCGAACCGAGCAGTTCGTCCCATTGGCGGGAGACGATCGCCTGCGAGCGTCGGGCGCCAGCCGGCTCGGCATAGTCGCGCGCGAGCCTGCGGACCTCGTCGCGACTGCCAGCCTGCCCAAGGACGAACACCAGTTCGGCGCCTTGGCCGGGGGGAACCGTCATCTCGACCATCAGCGCGGCGCAGGGATCGAGCAGGCAGCCGACGCTGCCGCCGAGACGGGAACCTTCCAGTCCGGCCGGTCGGGAAACGGACCCATTGATGCCGAGAAACTCCCGCCGGTCGCAGGTGAAGGAGCGCGGTGGCGCGCTTGAAGCAATGAAAGCCAGCTTGCCGGAGAAACCACTGTCCCAGAGGTTCCGCGCGACGATGGCGCCGCTCTCGCCGTCAATCTCGCATTCGATCCGTCCGGCTGCGGTCTCGCGCAGCGTACCGAGAACCCATTCGACGAAATAGGTGGCGGTAAGCCTGCGCGCGTCTGTTCCATTGTTGCGGATCGCCAGGTGAACGATCTTGACGGGGTCGGCGTCCGGGACGTGGACCGTCATTTCCTGCCGCAGAGATCCGTGGGTGCTCTCGTAACGGCTGTAACCCTGCCCATGACTGGCGGTCACCGAAGACGAGTGCCCAAGAGGCAGAAGTGTCGGCGTCCAGAACTCCCCGGTCTGCTCATCGCTGAAGTAGACGACTTCGCCTGGAGGGTCCGAAACCGGATCATTGGCCCATGGCGTAAGCCTGTTCAACTGGCTGTTGCCGGCCCAGCTATAGCCGAGGCCGCTTTCGCTCGTCAGGCAGCCGAACGCGGGGTTGGCAATGACGTTGCACCAGGGCATGGGCGTCATGGCCTCTCCATCAGCCGCGATCACATACTCGCGCCCGTCAGGGGTAAAGCCGCCACAACCATTCCAGAAAAGCAGGTCGCCGCGTGCGGCCGCGCGAGGTTTCTCGCCCTCGCCTCGAGACGGCTCCATTGGTTCCCGGGCTTTAGGCATGGTGGCCGCCGGCGTCTCAACCTGATCGGCAAGTGTTCCCTTGCTGCAATAAAGAACGACGCGCGCTGCAGCAGCGAGGGCATCCGCCGATGCGCTTGAAATAGCGGCCGCCGACAGGAGGTGGATGCCTCCGGCCTTGCCGAGCGTCTCCGCCACTTGGCTTCTGTCCACCGCCTCGCCCGCGCCGTCTTCATCGAGGAGCGCAAGGTCGAAGGGAAGTCCGCGGCTGGTGATGAATGCGTGAGCGGCGATAATCTCCTCGACGAGAGACTTCTGGTCCGCCTGGTCCATGCGCAGCAGCAGAATGGGCAGATCTCCGGATATGCCCAGCGACCACAGTCCCTCCGTGGTCAGCCCTTCCTTGACGGGAGCGCCACCATATCGAAGGCCGGGATTCGAAAATGCCAAGCTTCCGGCAAGGCGATTGTAGGCGGCCACCGTGGCCGGCGAGAGCTTTGAGGAAGCAAGTTCAGCGGCATGCCTCTCCTTCGCATCCGACACGGTCTGGACAACCGCATCGATGGTGGCAAAGCGCTCTGCAATGGCTGCCGCGCCCGCTTCGCTATCAGCCGCGCCCGTCACGAATGCGATTGTCTCCGTTCCGGAGGGTTCGAGGCGGACGGTCCTGCGCAAGCTGAAGATGGGGTCGAGTACCGGACCGGTCGTGCCGGTCAGTTTTCCGCCACGCTCGAGCGCGCCGGGATTTGACGGTGTCCTTCCGCGGCCGAGAAACCTGTAGCGGTCCGTGTCGTACCCGACTGCTGGATGGGTGTCGTCGCTTGATGCCGAAACGTGCACCGCCCAGACCGGCTTCTCCGAGCCGCTGCGTGGCCGACGCCTTGCAAACAGTGCGGTGGTTTCAGCGACAAACCAGGTCTCGACGAAGAGCTTTGCAAATGCCGGATGCGCGCTGTCGGCACGCCGGCCATTCAGGCAGATCTCCGAATAGCTCGTCAGCTCGAGTTCCCTTGCCTTCGCCCCCCTGTTGAACAGACGAAGCAGACGCAGTTCGGCGTCATGGTCGGCTGCGACGCAAACTTCCCACGAGATCTCGATGTCCCCTGCCGAACAGCGAAACTCGGCGCGATCCCCTGGAAAGCTGTGCTGGTAGTCGGCATCGGCCCGGCAGACCGGCTGCCGGGCGATGGACCAGACCTTTCCGTCTTCAAGGTCCCTGACGTAGCAGAACTGGCCCCAGCAATCTCGCGTACCGTCCTCCCGCCAGCGCGTCACGTCGAGGCCGAGCCAGGATCCGTAGCCGGAACCGGATTCGGTCAGCAGAACGCTGTATCCACCGTTCGAAAGCAGCGTGATCTCGGGAGGCGCGCCCGCCGGACGCGCCTCACCGACGTCTTCAATTTCGCCAGTCAATCGAGCCATCGGACAAACCCCTCAGTCGAAGCGGGCACCGGCCCATGGCATCTATGCGTTGTCACCCTCAGTGGAAGTAGCCCCCTTCACGCGAACCGTGCTCTTGACGCCCCACTTCCAACCGCTGATCTCAGGCATGTCGTCGCCATGCTTCTCGATATACTGACGGTGCTCGATCAGCTTCTCGCGGATTGCCTGCTTGAAGTAGGCGGCGCGAGCGCCGAGTTGCGGCAGTCGATCGATAACGTCCTCGACAAGGTGGAAGCGATCGAGTTCGTTGAGGACGACCATGTCGAAGGGTGTTGTTGTCGTCCCCTCCTCCTTGTATCCGCGCACGTGCAGATTGCCATGATTGGTGCGCCGGTAGGTCAGCCGGTGGATCAGCCAGGGATATCCATGGAACGCGAAAATGATCGGCTTGTCCTTGGTGAAGAGCGCGTCGAAATCCCGATCGGAAAGTCCGTGCGGGTGCTCGCTCGACGGCTGCAGCTTCATGAGGTTGACGACGTTGATGACGCGCACCTTCAGTTCGGGCAGGTGCTCCCGGATCAACTGCACCGCAGCCAGCGTCTCAAGCGTCGGCACGTCGCCGCAGCACGCCATCACGACGTCCGGCTCGCTGCCCTTGTCGCTGCTGGCCCATTCCCAGATGCCGAGGCCTTCAGCGCAATGCTTGATCGCCTCATCCATCGTCAGCCATTGCGGCGCTGGCTGCTTGCCGGCAACGACGACGTTCACGTAGTCGCGGCTGCGCAGGCAATGGTCGGTGACGGAAAGCAGCGTGTTCGCGTCCGCCGGCAGGTAGACGCGGATCACCTCCGCCTTCTTGTTGACCACATGGTCGATGAAGCCCGGATCCTGGTGGCTGAAGCCGTTGTGGTCCTGGCGCCAGACGTGCGAGCTCAGGAAGTAGTTGAGCGACCCGATCGGCCGCCGCCACGGAATGTGGTTGCAGATCTTCAACCATTTGGCGTGCTGGTTGAACATCGAGTCGATGATGTGAATGAACGCCTCGTAGCAGGAGAAGAAGCCGTGGCGGCCCGTCAGCAGGTAGCCTTCCAGCCAGCCTTGGCACTGATGCTCGCTCAACACTTCCATCACCCGGCCGTCGGGCGAGAGGTGATCGTCCTCGGGATAGATCTCGGCCATGTAGCAGCGATCGGTGACCTCGAGTACGTCCTGCCAGCGGTTGGAATTGTTTTCGTCGGGGCTGAACAGCCGGAAGTTCTTGTTGTTCAGGTTCAGCTTCATGACGTCGCGCAGGAACTTGCCCATGACCCTGGCGGATTCGGCGGTTGTCGCCCCGGCGCTCGTCACCGACACGGCGTAGTCGCGGAAATCGGGCATCTTCAGGTCACGCAGCAGCAGGCCGCCGTTTGCATGCGGGTTGTCGCTCATCCGGCGTTTTCCGGCCGGGGCGAGCGCGGCAATTTCGGCGCGCAGCTTGCCGTCGCCGTCGAAAAGCTCTTCCGGCTTGTACGACTTCATCCACTGCTGAAGGATCTCGATGTGCTCCTGCTTGCCCATCTCGCCCATCGGGACCTGGTGCGACCGCCAGTAGTCCTCGCATTTCTTGCCGTCGATTTCGCCCGGGCAAGTCCAGCCCTTGGGTGTGCGGAAGACGATCATCGGCCAGGCCGGCCGCTTGAGGTTGCCCTTGTCGCGGGCCTCTGACCAGATTCTCTTGATCTCCGCGACAGCGGTATCCATCGCTGCGGCAAGTTGCTGCTGCACCCTGTCTGGCTCACGCCCTCCCACGAAGAGGGGCGCATATCCCATCCCTTCGAAGAACTTCCTCAGTTCTTCCTCGGGAATGCGGGCAAGGAAGCAGGGATTGGCGATCTTGTAGCCATTGAGGTGCAGGATCGGCAGCACGCAGCCGTCGCGGGCAGGATTGAGAAATTTGTTGCCCTGCCATCCCGTCGCCAGCGGGCCGGTTTCCGCCTCCCCATCGCCCACGACGCAGGCGACGATCAGATCCGGGTTGTCGAAGGCAGCACCATAGGCGTGGCTCAGGGCATAGCCCAGTTCTCCACCCTCGTGGATGCTTCCGGGCGTTTCGGGAGCGACGTGGCTCGGAATACCTCCGGGAAAACTGAACTGTTTGAACAGTCGCTGCATGCCTTCGGCGTCCTGGCCGATATTTGGATAGAACTCGCTGTAAGTACCCTCGAGATAGGCATGCGCGACGAGCGAGGGCCCGCCATGGCCGGGGCCGATGATATAGATCATGTTCAGGTCATCGCGCTTGATCACGCGATTCCAGTGGACATAGAGCATGTTCAGGCCGGGCGAGGTTCCCCAGTGTCCGAGCAGCCGCGGCTTGATGTGCTCGCGTTTCAGAGGCTCCTTGAGCAGCGGATTGTCGAGAAGATAGATCTGCCCGACAGAGAGATAGTTCGACGCCCGCCAGTAGGCGTCCATCAAGCGGAGTTCCTCGGCTCCGAGTGGTGCGGTTGTCGTCTGATTGTCGTTTATTGAAAGAGCGGCATTGGCCATCGTCAGCCTCCTAGCGACTTGTCTTCGCCTCTGCATGCCTGCAGCCGTCACACATGAAGCCCTGCCTCCCCGACAGGTTCCTCAAAGGCACATTGCGCCAAACAAGAGCGCCAGCTTGCAAGGCAACGGCGACGTCTCCACGCAATTCGCAGGCACACAATTCCCGAGACGATTGATCCTGGCCGCGTCAATGCGCCGGAAACCTTGCCGGCAGCATGGCTGGCGCTTTCATGATCCGCCCCTGCGAAGACCCTACACCCCGGAGGGAACCTGGAACATTAGGAATGGCCACTACGTGTTTTTACCAATCCCGGGCCCGTTCTTCGTCGACTGCTTTTCAGGTTATACTTCTGCAGGCACAAACTTGCGGAGGCGAGCATGAGCCAGCAACCTGTTCCGCTCAAGTTGACGGCCAGAAGATTCGTCCGCGCGGTCAAGATATTCATGACCTCGGATGTCGGCAGGCGAGCCAGGCTCCTTCTCGTCGCCCTGGTCGCCCTTTTTGGCGGCATCAGCGCCCTGAATGTCGTCAACAGCTACGTCGGCCGATACTTCATGACGGCAATCGCCGAAAAGCAAACTGCCGAATTCATCCGTCAGGCGATCCTCTATACTGGCGCATTCGCCGCTTCGACGATCGTTGCGGTCATAGCGCGGCTCGCCGAGGAAAGACTGGCATTGCTCTGGCGAGAGTTCCTCACCCGCCGCGCGATCGGCTTCTATATGAGCGACGGCACCTTCTACCGGGTCGGGGTGCGAGGCAAGCTCTCGCACCCCGACCAGCGAATTGCCGAGGACATCAAGGCCTTCACGATCACCACGCTTTCCTTCGTGCTGATGCTCCTCAACAGCGCGCTGACGATCCTGACCTTTTCCAGCGTGCTGTGGCTGATCAGTCCGCTGCTTTTTATTGCGGCTGTCGTTTACGCGGCCTTCGGATCCTACATGACAATCGTGCTGGGCCGCCCCTTGATCAACCTCAACCATGATCAGCTCGACGGCGAAGCAGCCTTCCGGTCCAGTCTCATCCGCGTGCGGGAGAACGCAGAGTCGATCGTGATCGCGGGAGAAGAGCAACGCCACGCAAACCTGCTGTTGAGACAGTTCGATGCACTCGCGGCGAACTTCAGACGCATCATCGTCGTCAATCGCAACGTCGGCTACTTCACCACCGGCTACAACTGGATGATACAGATCATACCGGTCGTCATCATTGCGCCAGCCTTCTTCCGCGGCGACATGGAATTCGGTGTGATCACCCAGTCGGCCGCAGCGTTTGCGATGCTGGTCGGCGCATTCTCGTTCATTGTCAGACAGTTCAATTCGATCTCGAACTTTGCGACGGTCGTAGCGCGCATCAGTTCGCTTTTGGAAGCAATCGAGGAAGCTGGCGAAGCGTCAACAACAGACGTGGACGTTTACGAAACCGAAGGCAAGCTCGCCTATGAACAGCTTACGCTGACGTCGCCGACACAAGAGATACTGCTGAAGAACCTGTCGATGGTCGTCCCGATCGACACGCGATTGATCGTCGCGGGAGAGGGCGAAGCTGCGGGCACGGCGTTGTTCCGGGTCACTGCGGGAATTGGCGCCTGCGGAACCGGACGCGTCCGCCGCCCGCCGCGCGAGCATATGCGCTTCATCGCCCAGCGCTCCTATTTCGCTCCCGGAACGTTGCGCCAGATTTTGGTGCCGACGGAGCGCCCGACGGAAGAGCCGGATGACGAGATCCTTGGCCTGCTCAAGAGGCTCGGTCTTGCCCGCCCCCTGACCTCCACTGACCTCGACGAGGATCAGGACTGGTCGACACTATTGTCACCGCGCGAGCAACAGCTGATTGCGATTGCCAGCGTGCTGATCACGGCTCCATCCTATGTCGTTGTGGAAAAAGCCGACACCATCTTCGGCCACGAGCTTCTGGCCGAAATCCTGAAGCTTCTCGCGGACCGGAAAATCGCATGCATCAACTTCGCGGAAGCGGACGCTCCGCGCGCCGCTTATGATGCCGTTCTCGAATAT
The DNA here is from genome assembly GCF_017948245.1 of Rhizobium sp. NLR16a. Classification (NCBI taxonomy): domain Bacteria; kingdom Pseudomonadati; phylum Pseudomonadota; class Alphaproteobacteria; order Hyphomicrobiales; family Rhizobiaceae; genus Rhizobium; species Rhizobium sp. NLR16a. Next base: position 3,013,235 of record NZ_CP072865.1, read on the forward strand.
CATGCGGACGGCTCCTGGAGGTGGATCGACCAAGGAAAACGGCCCTGACGGTCGTGGTGCGCACCGCTTTATCAAATTCTCATCCGGCGACCGCGAGCGGCCTCCCTTGTGACCAATGACACCGAAGTGTCGTCGGCCCTCCGGGAGCCCCTGCGGGGCTGGGGAGATCGATGATGCCGTCATGGGAAGCTCAGGTCCAAACCGAGCATCCTGCTAAGCACGAAGGCGACGAGCCCCACGGCCAGGACCGCTAGCACGAAGACTGCGGCCATCGTGACGCCCGTGCGCAGTACCGCTCGCCTCTCCCCCTTCTCGCCTTGATCGTGATGCCACTTGATGGCGAAGAACATGGCTATGCCTAACGCGAGAACCTTGAAGGTAACGAAGACTATAGGGACCCAATCCAAACAACGACTCTCCTATGCATCAGCTAGGCGCCTTATGCTCGCATCTTAGGCAAATGCATATTTCTTATTACGCAATGCTGATATGTAGCAGCAGGTGGCGGCTTGCGGGCCTGTATCGTTGGGTTCAGGAATGACCGCTTAGGGCGACAGCAGACTTCAGCCGCGTGTTTGCTCCCGGCAATTGGATAGTGGTCGATATCCAATGCCGCTCGGCGACCACTCGGTGCCTGAGGTAGCAACCGGCCCCGGCAAAGTACGGCGTAAAATCGCGTGTCCCCATGGAACTATTGCCCTCAGGCCAGCTTTCACAATTATCTCAGGGATGGAGCGAATGACGGCACAATCCCAGAAGGCAATAGCGCATCGAAGTGCGCTTGGGCTGCTATTCCGCCTGGCTCTCGACCACACGCGTAGCAAACTTCGAGTACGCGGCCGGCAGGAGCGTTTGTATCGACGCATGGCGCCGATACACGGAAGACTGTTGTCAACGATGAACGGATGGCTGTTGATGTAAGTGCTGCAAAGGGCTTGCGATGGCTGGCGATCATGGCGGTCTGCGCATGCTGTGCCTGTACGACCACACAAACACCGAACACGTATCGCAGCAAAGGATATGTTTCCGAGAAGGTTTACGGTGTGACGGCGAGCCCGCGACCCGCCCACGGCAGGAATATTCGCAAGGGTGGTGGCCGTTATACCGTCGGCAAGCCCTACGTGGTGAAAGGCAAACTTTACTCACCGAAGGAGGACCCGAGTTACGACAGGAATGGTGTCGCTTCCTGGTACGGCTCAGCGTTTCATGGTCGCTTGACTGCAAATGGCGAAGTTTACGACAGGCATCACCTTTCCGCCGCGCATCCCACCCTCCCTTTGCCCAGCTACGTGAGGGTGACCAATCTTGAAAACGGTTCGTCGCTCATCGTGCGTGTTAACGATCGCGGTCCCTACCATAGGGGCCGCATCATCGACCTTTCCAGCAAGGCAGCAGATTTGCTGGACCTGAAGCACCATGGCACGGCCTTTGTTCGGGTCCAGTATGTAGGCCGCGCCCGCTCGGACGGACATGATATGCCTTTTCTTATGGCGTCCTACGTCAGGAAGCCAGATCGCCACCAGGACATCAAACCAGAGCCTCGGATCGCGACCGACGTGACGGTAGCCTCGAACCAGTCGGCCGGCGGTCATTTCTCGTCGTCACGGGCGAACCCTGCCATCAAGGCGATGAGCGCCTCCTACCAGCCGGGGGCAATCGCCGCGGCGGCGTTTCAGACATTCGGGCAATTCGTGATGTTCCCTGAGATCGGCCCTACCACCTTTGAGCGGACGCCCGAATTCGCTCCATCGATGCCGCGACAAAAATACTTCCTGAACGAGGATAGTGATGACCGTGAGCGCGGCTCCTGCGAGGTTCAGGCTCTCCCGTTACAGGGTGTCAATCGCAATGTGCGTCTGACGGTGGTTGTCTTGATAAAGCGACGCCGCTCTCGACTCAGAGGCCACCGCCGGCGAGGAATAGCAATGGTTCTTCCCTGGAGTGCGCAAGAAGCCGCCACGAGACATGCCCACCCGCGGCGATCGTGCCAGGATAGCCGCCGATAGCGCCCGGGCCCATGATCGCGATCCGCATGCCCCCGTCGACAAAAGCCGTGGCTGTAAAATCAATATAGCAATTCTACCGCCCCAGAGCAGAATCAAATGCTAAGTCCGGGGTGGCTGTCATGATGGCGGATCGCAAGGCATATTAGCAACAAGAAAAAAGCCCGCTTTCGCGGGCTTTTCGGCTGGTCGGAGTGGAGTGATTCGAACACTCGACCCCCACGTCCCGAACGTGGTGCGCTACCAGACTGCGCTACACTCCGTGACCAGCGGCGCTTCTATAGAACAGCCTATCTGGTTGCACAAGCACCAAATTTCAAAAAGCCGAGGGATTTTTTGACGGGTTGATGACAGCGGCCGGAAGAGGCCGCTGCTTGCAAAAAGACACACCGCAAGCAAATCGAACGGAAGTGCAAAAGGGGCAATTTTCTTTTGCCGGGTTCCGCGCTAAAGGGCTCGGCGGGACAGGCGAAACCGTCGCGACGGCGGCTTCGCAGCCATTGCGCTAGAGATCAGGGACGACACGATGAAACTCCGCACCATTACCGCGGCCGGGATTGCAATTGCGCTTGCCGGATGCACGACCATACCTTCCGCCGGCAATCCGATCGAGGCCCGCTGGGTCGGCAAATCGGCCGGCATCTTCTTTGCCGCCTACGGGCCGCCGATCAGCGATCGCGAGGAAGGTGCGAGCACCATCTATACCTGGCGCGGCGGCTACAAGACCGTGCGCATTCCGGCGAAATATGCCGAGGGCGCCGACGGCAAGCGCGGCAAGCAGATTTCCGCCGCCCGCACCGCCTATCTGCGCTGCCAGGCCGAAATCACCACCAATTCCGACTACACGATCCGCGACATCCGCACCGTCGCCGACATCCCGGGCGTCAACGGCCCGTCCTATTGCGCCGAGTTCCTGGCGCCCGAACAGAAATAACGGACGCTTCGTCCGGCATGTGAGGACAGGCGGCCCTGAGTGCCGCCTGTTTTCGTTTGGGATCCACAAGTTCTGCCTCGAAGCATCCGCATGAATGGCAGTTGGAGATCGTTTCAGGCCAGCGGGTTCGCGCCCGTTGTCACGGAGCGAACGATGAGGTCAGCCTGTGCCGTGTGGCCCCCTTATCCGCGTCGATGGATCTCACCCCTCCGCCGGCCCGTAGAGGCCGAGCTCATCGAGAAGCGCCCGCTGCCGGTCGGCATTTTCGACCAGAAGGCCGGTGTAACGCGCGACGATCCGCGCGCGGTGTGCCGGGTCGGAGACGGCGGACAGCGCGCCGGTGACGGCGGCGATCTTTTCCGAGGTCTGGCGCAGCTCTTCCAGAAGTGCGGCCTTGCCGCCGGCCTCCGCGACCACCTGCTTCGTCACCTTGCCGATGCCGGCCGGCGTGCGGCTGCCGCCGGAGACGTAACCCTCCGGCAGGTCGCCCTTGAGATTGACGACTGTTTTAAACCGGATGACGTCGAAGATCTGGTCGACCGCCTGCCTGGCGCCGGTCACCCGTGAGGGGTGGTCGGTGTCGGCGGCGGCGTGCGGCAGGAGTTCCAGCTTGCCCTTGTGGCGCTCCTCGAGCGGCAGGTAAGGCAGCATCGGGCCGCTCAGCGTGCCGGTCGCCGCGTCCCGGAAGAGGTCGGCGTCGATCGCCGCATGGGCGATCTTGCCCGACGACAGGGCCGCGTCGAGCGCCTCGGCATCGACGACTTCGCCGCGGTCGTAATTGACCAGCACCGCGCCGTCCTTCATGGCGGAGAGCACCTGCGCATCGACGGTGCCGGCATTGGAATAGATGCCGGTCGATGCGTCCAGGCGGCCGAGGCCGATATGGACGGAGAGCACATCGGCGCCGCTTGCGGCTTCGACCGGGCTTGCGGCATAGTCGAAGCCTTCCGCCTCGATCCAGCGCCTGTGATGCTCGCGGGCATAGATCGCCACTTTCATGCCGAAGGCCTTGGCGAGCTTGGCGACTTCACGGCCGATATTGCCGTAGCCGAGAACGGCGAGCTTGCGGCCCTCGAGCTTTGCCGTCGGAAAATCCTTGAGCTGGCGGCCGGTATCGAAATCGCCGCCGGCGACCATCCGGTGCAGCCGGTCGACCGGCAGGTCGGGAACGACCTTCAGGATCGCCTTCATCACCATCTGGGCGGTCGCCCGGCTGTTGATGCCGGGCGTGTTCATCAGGGCCGCAGTGCCGCCCTCGCCATTGCCGCCGCCCCAGGAGGCCGAGCCCATATTGCCAGTGCCGGCGCCGATGCGCACGCCGCCGAGCGGAAAGACCGAGGCCTTGGGAATGAAGGTCGCCGCCGCAATCAGCGCGTCGTACTGGCCCTTGTCGGTCTGCGGCAGGATCTCCGCCTCGGTGCTGAGGTTCGGCTGATAGAAGAAATGGATGCGGCCCTTTTCGAGGCTGGCGCGATCACCGAGCGGGCCGAGATGGAAGCTGCCGCCCTTCCCCTCGATATAGGCCTTGACCTCGCTATAATCAGGCTCGCCGTCGGCGCCGAAGCGTAAGCCCACCAGATCGGCGATCAACACGGTATAAGCGCGGTGCGGATCGTCCTTGCGCACGGCGCCATCGGCCTTGACGGGCGCTTCGAAGGTGACGCCGTTCCTTGCCAGCTCCTCCTCGAGCACGACGATCTTGGCTCTGAGATAGGCGTATTGCAGATTATCAAGCAGCGCGACGACATCGTCCGGTTCGCGGATGCCGCCGACCCAGGCGCGGTAATCGCCCGGCGTGCCGGGGAAGGCGTTGACGTAGCGGGCCGCGTCGAGGCCGGGCTCGTATTCGCCGTTCGGATGGGTGATGCCCTCATAGCCGAGCAGCTGCTTGGAACGGGCGATGATGCGGGCGTGGATGGCGGGATCGGTGATATCAGCGTCCTCGACCTTCAGCAGCGTCACCGCCGCCCCGCGCCGTTCGGCATCGGTGACGGTCAAGGACAGCAGCGGATGCGACTTGACCCATTCGTCGATGACGGCGCGATTGGCGGCGGAGCGACGGTTGAGCTCGACGACGGAGCCGACCCGGGCCTCCGACTGCAGCAGGCCGAAAGTGGTCTCGGCAAAGGCGAGCGCGCTGTAGGTGTTGATGACGCCGCCGAGCATGCGGTCTTCAGCCGCATCGTAGAATGGGCCGGCATCGACGGAGCGCTTGGCCGAAAACGGCTGGCGCGGATCGATCGGCGGGGCGATCTTCAGCTGGCGCGGGATCGCCCAGGCCGGATCCTGCTGGTTCTTCTCGATCAGCGCCAGCGCATGCGGCGTGAAGGAGGCGACGAAATAGCCCGAGATGCCGCCGATCGCCTTCTGGAACGGCATGAACAGGCAGCATTTCGCCATCACGGCGCTGACCAGTTCCGGCTCCCACGGCATGGCGCCGAGCATCGAGGTGGCGTCGAACACCGCATGGCGGTTGGCCGGGTCGCCGTCGAGCCAGCTCAAGAGCTCGCGGATCTCGCCGCTGGTATAGGCATTGGCCCCCGTCGTCTCGTGGCCGACGCCGACGAAGATCGACACGCCGAGGTCGGCAAGTTCGCCCGCCGTGGGGATCACGCCTTCGGAGGCGGCGAAATGAATGCGGCTCTCGCAGCCCTTTTCGGCGAAACGCTGCATCTCGATCAGCTGTGTCGCCCAGGACTGGCGGAAGAAGCCGGCGGCCTTCGACGGATCGCTCTCCGGCCGCGGCGTATCGACATAGACGCGCTGGGAAGCGTCGTTGGCATTCATCAGGTGCTGGATGCAGACGGTGAAGCCGCTATGGCCGCCACCGAGCCCGACCGCCATGCGGTTGACCTTCGGGAAACCGAAATAGCGATGGATCGCCCGCATCATGTCGGTCAGGATCTTGTCGGCCGGATAGCCGCGATGCATGCTGCGGGAAATCTCGGCCGTGGTGAAGCCGCCGATATCGTTGCCCCGATCGTCGAACTTGCGATAGGTCTTTTCGATCCAGGCGTCGAAGGCGATGCGCCGCAGGCGGCTATCGACTTCATCGGTCGTCGCATCGGTGATCGGCCCGACGCCGAAGAACGGGTTGGACGGCAGCTTCGGCGCGCCCGACGCGGTCTGTCGAAGGGCGCTCAATCGCTGTTCCTGCATCTGCGCGATATCTGTCATGGCCTGCCTGTCTGTTTGCGGAGCTGAAGTTGCCTTCATGGTGAAGCGACTGTTCCGCCGAGACAACCTCATCTGCGCCGAACGACAGGCGAAACGCGTCATCGGGGTCGTATCGTTGATGATGGCGCGGGGGACGCGACGCGCTTTCCTGCCTGGAGATCGGCGGTACTGGGATGACGGAGGAGAAGTGGTGCTGCGGATGGAGGGGCAGACGTGGTGCCGCGAGCTGCATCGCCGGTGCGTCTGGCAACAAAGCCAACCACACTCTCCGTCGTCCCAGGGCTTGACCCTGGGATCCACAACCAAGGACGCGCGGACTGCTATTTCTTTGCCCCGATCCACCTCGTCCCAGCCGCATGGATCCCAGGGTCAAGCCCTGGGATGACGGAGGAGAGGTGGTGCCCGGGATGGAGGAGGAGAGGTAGTGCCGGGGACCAAAAGCCTCGTCAGGGCGCGAAGCGAACCGTGAGCGCGGCGCCACAAAGCATCACAGCCGCAACCATCCCCGCACAAAAACGGGCTTGCCGCACGCAACCATCCGGCGTATGTCTTGCCCGTCGCGAAAAGCGACTGCCTCCCTTGATCCGCTCAGTGGCGGAGTAAACAGGTGGACGAATGGGTCGTCCAGGCGGTCGAGCACACGCCGGCCATGCGCTTCAGCCATGGTTCGGCCAGCACTCCCTGAAACCAGCGCCTGACGAGATCAGGCCTCATCGTGAGCCCTCGGCGTCGCGACGCAATTCCGTGATTTGAACGAAATCAGGGAAGCGCTGGCGAGCCTCCCGGCTTGCGTCGACCGTGGAACGCACCCATGACCAGACCCCTTATCGTCATCTTCACCGCCATTGTCCTCGATGCCGTCGGCATCGGGCTCATTTTCCCCATCCTGCCGTCGCTGCTGCAGGAGATCACCCATGCCGCAAACGTCGCGCCCTATATCGGCACGATGACGGCGCTTTACGCGGTGATGCAGTTCATTTTCGCGCCGGTGCTCGGGGCCCTGAGCGACCGGCTCGGCCGGCGGCCGGTGCTGCTGATTTCGCTTGCCGGCGCGGCCGTCAACTACCTGTTCCTGGCGCTCGCGCCCAACCTGCTGCTGCTCTTCGTCGGCCGGGCGATCGCCGGGCTGACAAGCGCCAACGTCTCGGTGGCCACAGCCTATATCACCGACATTTCGCCGGAGGAGAAACGCGCCCGCCGCTTCGGCCTGTTCAACGCCATGTTCGGCCTCGGCTTCATCATCGGCCCGGTCCTCGGCGGCGTGCTCGGCGATCACTGGCTGCGGCTGCCCTTCATCGCAGCCGCCGCACTCAACGGCGCCAACCTGCTGCTCGCCTGCTTCATCCTGCCGGAATCGCGCCGGGGCAGCCGCGCGAGGATCGACCTTGCCGCGCTCAATCCGCTCCGGCCGCTGCGCTCGGTGCTGGCGGTCAGGAGCCGGCTGCCGGTTGTCATCCTCTTTTTCATCTTCAGCGCCACCGGCGAGGCCTACGGCACCTGCTGGGCGCTCTGGGGCAGCGACGCCTTCCGGTGGAACGGGCTTTGGGTCGGCCTGTCGCTCGGCGCCTTCGGCATCTGCCAGACGCTGGCCCAGGCCCTCCTGCCGGGGCCGGCGGTCAAACTGCTCGGCGAACGCGGGGCGATCCTGACCGGCGTCACCGGCGCCGCCATCGCACTTGTCGTCATGGCCCTTGCCGAGCGCGGCTGGATGATCTTCGCGATCATGCCGGTCTTCGCGCTCGGCGGCATCGGCGTGCCGGCGCTGCAGTCTCTCGCCACCCGGCAGGTGGATGAAAACAGCCAAGGCCAGTTCCAGGGCGTGCTGGCCTCGGCCGTCAGCCTCGCCTCGATCGTGGCGCCGCTCGGCTTTTCCAGCCTCTATTTCCTCGTCCGGCAGGACTGGCCGGGCGCCATCTGGCTGTCGGTCGTGGCCGTCTATGCGCTCTGCGTGCCGCTGGTTCTCGGTCTCGGGCTGAGGAAGAGGGAAACGGCGCCGGCGAGTTGAACCGCTGCGGCACTGGTCTCGCTGGAATCCCTCCGGGAGCCGGTCATCGGCGTTTGGCGAGGACGCTAACCCCACCCTCCGTCGTCCCAGGGCTTGACCCTGGGATCCACGACCTGGCACGCGGCTTCAATTTCTCTGCGGTGGGTGGCCATTGCTGCTCAGCGCCAGCCTCATGGATCCCAGGGTCAAGCCCTGGGATGACGGAGGAGAGGTGGTGCCGGCACGCACAAGCCGGCGCGGACGAGAGGTGGTGGCGGGATGTATTTGTCCGCCAGCGCGGAGGCGAGGTGGTGCCGCGACGCGTCGGCTCAGCAGCGGTGAGGACGCTTCGGCAAAAGCGGCGCCGCACAAGCCTCGGCGAAAGCGAGGTCTCACAAGCTGCGCCGGTTCTCAAGCTGCGCCGGCGGTGCGTTTGGCAACATCGCCACCCCACACTCCGTCATCCCAGGGCTTGACCCTGGGATCCACAGCCAAGCACGCGGCTTCAATTCCTTCCCTACGAGAAGATGCCAGCGCTCTTCCCGCAGTGCCAGCCGCATGGATCCCAGGGTCAAGCCCTGGGATGACGGAGGAGAGGTGGTGGCGCAGCACATAAGCCCGCCAGCGCGCGGCAGAGGTAGTGCCGGGACGCGTCGGCGGCAGCGATGACGCTTCGGCAGACGCGGCGCCACACTAGCTACGGCAAATGCGGCGCCTCACAGGCTGCGCCGGCGGTGCGTTTGGCGAGAACGCCAACTCCACACTCCGTCATCCCAGGGCTTGACCCTGGGATCCACAGCCAAGCACTCTGCCCACATGGCAGGATATGTTTACATCGTCACCAACCAGAAAAACGGCACCCTCTATATCGGCGTGACATCCGATCTGGAGCGCCGCATCTACGAGCATCGCGAAGGACTGACACCGGGCTTTGCCTGGAAATATGGCTGCACCCGCCTCGTCTGGTACGAGGAGCATTGGGACATCGGCAGCGCCATCCAGCGCGAGAAATCATTGAAACGATGGAACCGGCAATGGAAGATCGACCTGGTCGAGGCGATGAATCCCGAGTGGGACGATCTCTATCTTACGCTGTGGTGATGCCGGCTGCGTCTTCTGTGGTGCTCTGCGCATGGATCCCAGGGTCAAGCCCTGGGATGACGGAGGAGAGGTGGTCGCGAGACAGATCGGCTCACTGCGAGGAGAGGTGGTGCCGGGATGCATAAGCCGCCAGCGCGGAAGAGAGGTGGTGGCGCAGCACATAAGCCCGCCAGCGCGCAGCAGAGGTAGTGCCGGGACGCATCGGCGGCAGCGATGACGCTTCGGCAGACGCGGCGCCACACTAGCTACGGCAAATGCAGCGCCTCACAAACTGCGCCGGCTCTCAAGCTGCACCGGCGGTGCGTTTGGCGAGAACGCCACCCCCACACTCCGTCATCCCAGGGCTTGACCCTGGGATCCACAGCCAAGCATGAGGCTTCGATTTCTCTGCGGTGGGAGGCCATTGCTGTTCAGCGCCAGCCGCATGGATCCCAGGGTCAAGCCCTGGGATGACGGAGGAGAGGTGGTGCCCGGACGCATAAGCCGACGCGGACGAGGGGTGCGGCTGGGATGCATAAGTGCGCCAACGCGGAAGCGAGGTGGTGCCGCGAAGCATCGCCAGCGGCGGCGATGAAGCGACGGCAAAAGCGGCGCCGCACAGGCTGTGCCGGCGGCGCGTCTGGCGACAGAGGAGAGCTGGCGCCCTCCCCCGCCCAACGCCGGCGCTCACGCCGCCTCTTCCTTCTCCGCCGCCCCCTCCGCCAGCTTGCGGGCGGCGACGAAATCCACCTTGCCGGAGCCCAGCACCGGCACCTTGCCGATGGTGACCTCGGCCGGGACCATCATGTCCATCGCGCCCTTCGACTTGGCGAAGGCGAGGAATTCGGCGCGGGTGGCGGTTTCGGCGTCGGTGAGCAGCACCAGGCGCTCGCCCTTCTTGGGGTCGGGCAGCGACGAGACGACCGAGAGCGCGGCAGGCCAGAGTTCGGCGGCGAGCGCCTCGATTGCCGCCAGCGACACCATTTCGCCGCCGATCTTGGCGAAGCGCTTGGCGCGGCCGCGGATCTTGACGAAGCCGTCCTCGTCGATGCTGACGATGTCGCCGGTGTCGTGCCAGCCATCGGCGAGCGGTTCGAGCACGCCGGGCTTTTCGGCACGGAGATAACCGGCCATGACATTGGCGCCGCGCACATGCAGGCGGCCGCCCTCGTCGATGCCGGGCACCGGCTCGAGCTTCCATTCCATGCCCGGCAGGATTTTGCCGACCGTGCCGGAGCGGTTGTACATCGGCGTATTGATGGAGATCACAGGCGCGGTCTCGGTGACGCCGTAACCTTCGAGGATGCGCAGGCCGAATTTTTCCATATAGGTCTGGCGGGTCGCCGCCTTCACCGGCTCGGCGCCGGCGAAGATGTAGCGGATCGAGCGAAAATCATACGGATGCGCCGTCCTGGCATAACCGTTGAGGAAGGTATCGGTGCCGAAGATGATCGTGGCGTTGGAGACATAGATCAGCTCCGGCACGATGCGGTAATGCAGCGGCGACGGATAGAAATAGACCGGCACGCCCGAGATCAGCGGCAGCACGGTGCCGGCCGTCAGCCCGAAGGAATGGAAGACCGGCAGGATGTTGAACACCTTGTCGCCGCTGTGGAAATCGATGCGGGCGGCGGCCTGGGCGGCGTTCGACAGCACGTTGCGGTGGGTCAGCACCACGCCCTTCGGCGTGCCCTCCGAGCCCGAAGTAAACAGGATGACGGCCGGATCGTCGGCCTGGCGTTTGACGAGCGGCCGACCCTTGCGAAGAAGCCCGATCAGCTTGTCCTTGAACGAGATTTCGGCCCTCAAATCATCGAGCCAGACGATCGTCAGCTGCTTTTCCAGCTCCTCGATCACAGGGCCGAGCTTGGCCTGGGCGACGAAGGCGCGCGAGGTCAGCACGTGTTTGACCTCAGCCGCCTTGCAGGCGGAGAGGATGTTGGCGGCGCCCGCGGTGAAGTTCAGCATCGCCGGCACCTTGCCGGCCGACATGACGCCGAGAAGGGTGGCGGCGGCGCCATTGGCATTCGGCAGCATGACGCCGAGGTTCTGTTCCGGGAAGCGGGCGCGGAACTTGGCGCCGAGCACGGCGGCCCCGGTCAAGAGCTTGCCATAGGTCAGCCGGCCGGTGACCGGATCTTCGACAGCAAGCTTCTTCATGCCGAATTCGTGGCCTGCCCGGATGACCCGCTCGAGCACGGTCGACGAGGTGTCGGCGGTGCGGAACAGCAGGTTCGACATCACCTGGTAGAGTGCTGCCCCCGCCGCCGTGCGGCGTTTGCGGCCTTTCAGCTCCGGCTCCACCTCGAGCTTCACCGGCTCGAGAATGGTGACCTTGACCTTGGGGAACAGCCGGCGGCGGATCTTGCCGTTGTCGAGATAGGAGAAATAGGTCTTCTCCAGCCCGTCGATCTTGACCGGCACCACCATCGAGCCTGTTTTGTCGGCGACCATGGCGGCTCCGTCATAGACCTTCATCAGCGTGCCGGTCACCGTCAGCCGGCCCTCGGGGAAGATGCCGATCGCATTGCCTTCCTGCGCCACCTTGATCAGCGAGCGCGTCGCCATCGGCTTGGTCGGGTCGAGCGGCAGGAATTTGCACATTTTCAGGAAGGGGCGCACCCACCAGGCCTGGGCGATCTTGTAATCGACGGCAAAGACCGGCTCTTCCTCGGTGATGGCGAGCGCCAAGGCGCCATCGAGCAGGCTGACATGGTTCAGCGCAATGATCGGCGCCGGGCCGGCCTTCTTGATATTCTCCAGCCCCTCGACCTCGAGCCGCATGAAGGCGCGGAACAGGATCGAGATGAAATCGCGGAAGGCATTGGTCGGCAGCGTCTTCAGCATCAGCCAGGCGACCGCGAAATTGACAATGCCGAGGCCGATCAGGATCTGCGGAATGGAGGCCCCGAGCGCCTGGATGGCGGCGACCAAACCGAGGCCGACGGTGATGAACAGCGCAGACAGCACATTGGCGGCGCCGATGACGCGGGCGCGGTGATCCTCATGCGCCCATGTCTGCAGACCGGCGAAGGTCGGCACGGCGATGAAGGCGCCCGAGATCGCCATGCCGGCGAGATCGATGGCGACGCGGATGGTATTTTCGCCGGCGAAGAAATCGAGGATCGTCGTCGCGTGCGAGGTCGAGGTGAGGCCCCAGAGGTTCCAGGCGAGATCGAGGCTGAAGAGGCCGAGCAGCGCGGTGCCGACGGGGGCCGGCAACAGCACGACGCGGCCCGCCGACATCCAGGCGGCAATGCCCGAACCGACGGCGACGGCAATCGCGAACACCGTGAGATAGGCGGGCACGACGAGCTCGGAGCCGCCGAGCAGCTCGGTCACCATGGTCGGCAGGATGGAGAGCGTGAAGGCGCCGACCAGCCAGAACCAGCAGTTCATCAGCGCCGAGCGCCACAGCCGCGTATCCCTACGGATCTCCATGACCAGCGTGTAGCTGGAGCGGATGACGTTGCGGTCGATCTGAAGATCCGGCGCCTTGGAGCCGGTCGGCGGGATCATGCGGGCCGACAGCCAGCAGAGCACCGACAGCCCCATCATCATCGAGCCGAAGAGGACGATATTGTCGCCGCTCGAAAAGGCGAGTGCGGCGATGATGGTGCCGCCGAGGATGGCGATGAAGGTGCCGCCCTCGATCCAGGCATTGGCCTTCGGCAGGTCGCGGCGTTCGAGATGATCGGGCAGGATGCCGTATTTGATCGGCCCGAACAGCGCCGAGACGATGCCGAAGCCGAAGAGCGCCGCCATCAGCACAAAAATCGAGGAGAAGCCGAGGCCGACGACGGCAAGGGCCGCTATGCCGATCTCTGAGCGTTTCAACAGTTCCGCCACCTTCGCCTTGTCGTGCTTGTCGGCGATCTCGCCGCCCAGCGCCGAAAGCAGCAGGAAGGGCACGATGAGGATGACGCCGGCAAGCGTCACCAAAGCCGCGCCTTCGCTCGCCGACATCTTGAAGAGGATGAGGAAGACCAGCGTATTCTTCAGGAAATTGTCGTTGAAGGCGGTCAGGAACTGCGTCCAGAACAGCGGCGCGAATTTCCTCGATGTCATCAGATTGTTTTGCACGGCGAGACCCTCTTTTCGTGGGCAGAGAAGGCCACAGAGTTGTTACGCAAAAGTTGAGTGCGATAACAACTCTGCGATGTGGTTAAGGAAGATCAATCTTCACCGTTACGATTGAATTTGACCAGCAGCTTTTCGGTGCGGGCATCTTCGACCTTGCGGATCAGCTTCTCGGATTCGGCATTGTCGCGCAGCGTCTTGGTGATGTTCACCGTCGTCTGCACCAGCATCAATATGCCCATGGCGAGATAGCCCTTCCCCCAGAGATCGAGCGGCATCATGTAGAGGCCGAGCGCCAGCATGAAGGCGGCGGCGCCGAAGGAGATGTAGGAGAAGCTGACCCAGCTGGCGGAATGTTTCTGGAAACTGTCGTTCATAGCAGTGACCCTTTAATTTCTAGGGGTGGATTGTTGGATGAAGATGTCAGGCGGCCGGCGTGATGCGGCTCTTCAGCCGGGCGAGCACGTCATCGGCCGATGAGGTGAGCGGCGCGCCGCAGCCGGCATTGGCAAGCTTTTCGATGATGCCGGCCGGCCGCGTGGCGCTTTCCATCTCCTTCAGCGCCGCCGCCGTCAGCTCGTTCTGGCTCTGGCGCAGGCGCAGCCTGGCCAGCGTCTCCTCGGCCTCGTCGAGGGTGGCCAGGCCGGGACCGGCGACTGCGATATCGAGCTTCTGCGCCTCCTCAGTGGCGCGGGCCAGCCGCTCGCCGCGCTGCAGCGCCTGCAGCCGCGCCTCGGCATCCCTGACGATGCCCTTCAGCTTGGCGATCGAAGTGGTGAACTGGCTTTGCGCCTGTTCCGACGCATCGCGCTCGGCCTCGAGAAAGGCGATCGCCTCGGCCGCTTCCCGCGCCAGCCCCTCATTGCCCCTGGTGAGGGCTGCGGTGGCGCGGGTCTCGAGATCGGCGATGCGGGAAAGGATCGTCTGGTGCTGGGCCTTCTCCTGCTCGTTCTGGGCGATGGCGACAGCGACGCTGCGCCGCGCCGTCTGGATCGACTGGGCGGCATCGCGGATCTGCTGGGCCAGCAGCGGCACGGCGTTGCGATCGGCGAAGGCCTGCTCGGCATCATGCGCCCTGCCCCGCAGCAATGTGGAAATCAATTTGAACATTTCTGTCCTCCGGTTTATGAACGTTGTTCACGAGCTGAGTTATGGCAGAATCATGAACGACGTTCAAGATAAATTTTGAACGACGTTCAAAAATTCGGAAGGGAATGGTTAATGGCCGGTCGACGGGAAGAAAAACGCGAGGATTTGAAGGCGCGGCTGATCGAGGCGGCGCGCGAGCGCATCGCCCGCGACGGGCTCGCCAACCTGCGCGCCCGCGACATCACCCAGGATGCCGGCTGCGCGCTCGGCGGCCTCTACACCGTCTTCTCCGACCTCGCCGAGCTCGTCATCCATGTGAACTCCGCGACGCTGAAGGCGCTGGAGGCGAGGCTGACGCTTGACGAGGCCAGGGGCAAAAGCCCGACTGATCGCCTGCGCAACCTCGCCCAGGGCTACCTCGCCTTCGCCGTGGAACACCGCAATCTCTGGAAGGCGCTGTTCGACCACTTCCCCCCCGCCACCAGCCCGACGCCGCAATGGCACCTCGACGAACACCTCTTCCTGATGGACGTGATCGCCGAACCGCTCGCCGAACTGCAGCCCGGCATGCCCGCCGAAGACCGCGCCATCCGCGCCCGCACCCTGTTCGGCGCCGTCCACGGCGTCGTCAGCATCAGCCTGGAGGGCCGCTTCGTCGGCCTGCCGCTGGAACGGCTGGCACGCGAGGTGGACGAGTTGGTGCAGACGATTGCCGCGGGCGCGGAGCGGCGGCGGCAGGGGGTGTGAGGTGGTGTTGGGTGGAGTGGCGTAGACTGACGTTGCGGTTTCTTTCGCCGAGCCCACCTCATACTCCGTCATCCCAGGGCTTGACCCGAGGATCCATGCCCGGAGCATTGTGCCGGCCGGCGGCGCATGGAGCGGTATCATCCGACTGACGACATTGCCGTTTTCGCCGAGCCCCACCCCCTCCTCCGTCATCCCAGGGCTTGACCCTGGGATCCACGCCGCGCGCATTGTGCAGGCCGTAGGCGCATGGAGCGGCATCATCTGACTGAGGGCCTTGCGGAACCAGCCGGAGCCTCACCCCACTCTCCGTCATCCCAGGGCTTGACCCTGGGATCCATGCCCCGAGCATTGTGCTCGCCGTGTCAGACGGAGCGGCATCATCCGGCGAACGGCCTCGCGGTTCCGGCCTAAGCCTCACCCCACTCTCCGTCATCCTCGGGCTTGACCCGAGGATCCATGCCGCGCGCATTGTGCTGGCCGTCGGCAGACGGAGCGGCAGGGAGCATCCTGTCCGTGAACGTATGTACTCGAGTGCTGCGTGTGGATCCTCGGGTCAAGCCCGAGGATGACGGAGGAGGTGGGAACCAATCTGCAAAACCGCACCCGATCGCTGGCGGACTTGTCGACCATCCCACCTTGACCGAAGCACCCCTACCCAGCACTCTGTCCCGCCACCGCTCGCGAAAGGAACCCCCATGAGCCGCATCTTCATCACCGGTTCCACCGATGGCCTCGGCCTCGCCGCCGCCCGCACCCTTATCCGCGAAGGCCACGAGGTCGTCCTCCACGCCCGCTCCCGCGAGCGCGCCGCGGCCATCGCCGAGACCTCAGCCGCCGCCCTCGGCCTCGTCATCGGCGATCTCGCCAGTGCTGCGGAAACCCGCTCGATCGCCGAACAGGTCAACGCCATCGGCCGCATGGACGCCGTCATCCACAATGCCGGCATCTACCTCGAGCGCAGCCGCGGCGAGACACCCGAAGGCCACGCCAAGACGCTGGCGGTCAACACGCTCGCCCCCTATCTCCTCACCGCCTCGATCACGCGGCCCGACCGGCTGATCTATCTCACCAGCGGCATGCACCGCAGCGGCGGCAGCACGCTTGACGATATCGACTGGAAGAAGCGGCCCTGGAGCGCCAGCCAAGCCTATTCCGAAAGCAAGCTCTACATCGCCACCCTTTCCGCCGCCATCGCCCGCCACTGGGCCGACGTCCTCAGCAACGCCGTCGACCCCGGCTGGGTGCCAACAAAGATGGGCGGCGCTGGCGCGCCGGATGATCTGGAGATGGGACATCTGACGCAGACGTGGCTGGCGACGAGCGAGGAAGAAGCGGCGAAGGTGAGCGGCGGGTATTGGTATCACCGCCAGCGGCGGGAGCCGGCGGCGGAGGTGAACGATGTTGGGTTTCAGGAGGCGCTGGTGGAGAGGCTGGCGGGATTGACGGGGGTTCGGCTGTTTGCAGCGCGCCGGTGAGTTGCAGCAATCTAGCAAGAGCGGAAGAATATCGCGTGCAAAGCAAGGAGATCACGCGCGAATTAGCGATGAAGGTGTCGAGTTTGAATGCCCCAGCCTGCGAGTTCATTGGAAAGCATTGATAAGCTCCCTCCTGGCGAAACGAAGGCGAACACCACTTGGTCAGCGAGGGCAGCGACAAAATGGTTTCGGTGGCGGGCGAGATTAGCGGTGGCGCGTTTCTCGGTTTCCGGAAATGGCGAGATGATAGTCAGCCGACCGTCGTCGAGAGCCTTTCGTTGCACAGCGGGCAATTTCAAGGTGCTGATGCCGCGCGCAATTGCCATCACAACGGGCTGTTTGCCGCGCAACAGAATATCGAGACATTGCTGCTCCAGCGGCGAATGAAAACCGCTGATTACACACCTTCTGGCATCGCGCCATGCCGCCGCCTGATCGAAAGCTTTGAGAATTGTTGCGCCAGGCGTTTCCTTCGAGCAGAGGAATGCCGTCATCGGCGCGGAAAGCGGCTCGAACGTCCCGAGGATTGAAATCGTCTTTGGAGCATCTGCGCCGAGCCGCTGGATCAGCCGGTCGGGATAAGTTCGCTCGCCTTGAGATACGAGTTTCAGGCTATCCGCTAGCTCCAGGCTCCTCATGGTCCCCTCATCCTTCTGGCCAGCGAGCATTGACCGCAGCCCGAACAGGCGTCTGAAGATCGGGAGGCGCAAATCGGATATAGCGCAAAGCGGCGGCCAGCTTTTGCTCCTTAAGCGATGCGAGATAGCGGATCGCGGCTTCTTCGGAAAACGGCTCTGCGGCCTTGTCGGGCTCATGAAAATTTTCGCCCAGCGCTGTCCATATCACAGCGTCGTACCCATTCGCCTGCATCCAGACCGTAATGGCTTCCACAGTTTGCGGGTGACGCTCCATAGCCTTCTCGCTACGGGTTCCGTTGGTGGAGTCGATCCAGCCAACCCGGCCATGCGAGCGTACATTCTTCGGCAATACCTCGGTACCTGAACCTTCACGCGTCCAGAGGTTTTCAAGTGCTGCATTGAGATCACTACAAGCGCTCAACGCGTAATTTGTGGAACAAGAAGCACCGAAGGCTTCGTCGATCACCAACGTAAGGCGCCCATCTCCCGATATCCGGGCGAATTCAACGGGGAGGATCGGTCCGCGTTGCATAAATTCCGACGCGATCGCCAAATCCCGCCGGTCCCAAATCAGCGAGCCCCATGCGAGAACAGCGATCGTCATTCATCGGCTCCTGACTCCACCTCATCTGCACCAGCAAGGCGATATTTTATGTCGTAGTTTTTTATGAAGTCAGCTTCCTCCAGACCCAAGCCGTAGATCAGAGATAATTCCTCATCAATTCGATCTATCGACCCCTTTGATTTTGCTGCTGATATCTCATCGTATTCAATCACATGTCCTTGCTTAGTATTAATGGTCTTTTGGATCGCATCACGTTCTAAGCTGTCGACCAATTTATTGCTAAGCCGTACCCAGTCGATCGTGTCCCAATTTGCTGGTATGGGAAACGACCTAACCAAGGCGTCGTTCACATGCTCGCAATCGGAAAAAACGGAATACCACCAATAAAACAGACTCGAATTCAATAGAGCAGCTGCAAACGCAGCCGCATTCCCGCTTTGAAAGCCGATTTTTCTGCCGTGCGGCGGCTCCATCGCTACGCCATTCTTAATGAACCGCGGAACGCGATGGGATGCCTTGACCCAGTAGCGGCACGCTTCCTGATAATACATCATTCCTTTGCCCGACTTCGAGGTCAGACTTTCAATATTAAACTTCTGCGATGAAACTCGACTGTGAATCTCTATTTCTTCCGCGTGGCCAAGTTTTCCAATGCGATGCCCGTGCAGCTTAACGCTGTGCGTAGCGATCATCATCTTTGACATCAAATTGGGTCGTTCTTCAGCGTAGAAACGTGACACGTCCGAACTAATAATCTGCTTCTGCCCGCCGGGGAGTGACAAAAGGATAACCACAGGCATCTCCACGCCCTCGAACACGGATTGAGGACGACGAGGAAACGAGAGAGCGACTAGCGAGCTACGTTGGAGCAACATCTTTTGAAGAGGCGGCATTTTTTCGGACGACAATGCCGTCAGCTGAACTATCAGACCGATTGGTGATTGCGTCTTTGCTAAACGGATACTCCTCTCAAAAACGAAAGAATAAAGATTTTTGGTTGAGAGTGTGTCGTAGCCATACGAATTCAGAGAGTACGGAACATTCTTGCCAGGATAAACGACGTAAGGGGGGTTGCCCACGATGACGTCAAATCCCCCGTTTTCCATGATCCCGTGGAACTCGATAAACCAGTGAAATGGTTGGTGGGTGTGCAACCATTTTGAATATTGAGCGGAATCGGTCCTCACGCCTGATTCCCGAGCGAGGTGCAAATTTAGCTTGTCTTCAAGTGACTTGAGACGTTGTCGTAGGGCTTGCTTGTCGGCAACCGGAACCGATCCATCGCCGTCAACCTGGCGCAACCGAAATGCTTTGAACGTCTGCTGAAGGTCCGCAGCGCTCCGTGTGATCGTCTCCAATGAATTATCAAGATCAAGCTTGCTGGTTAGCGCTTTCTTGACATCGGCGTAGGTTGCGTAGCCGACCAGCGTGTTCCCGGCGCGAATGTTGAAATCGATATCCGGCAACGGCTCGATGCCGAGGTTCTCATGCCTCGGGTCGGGATCGACCTGGGCTGCGAGCTTCAGGAACAGGCGGAGTTTGCAGATCTCTACCGCTTCTTCCATAATATCGACGCCGAAGAGATTGTTCAGGATGATGCTCTTCAGCGTGAAATAGCGCGCGTTGGGGTGCGTGCTGACCTTTTGCAGTGTTGCCTTGAAGTCCTCGAATTTTTTCGGCGAATGGCCTTCCCCCAAGCGCTCAAGATCAGCGACAAAAGCCTCCATCCGGTCGAGGCAGGTCTCGTAGAGCGGCTCGAGAATGTTAAGCGCGGCGAACAAAAACGCACCTGAACCGCAAGTTGGATCAAGAACGGTGACACCCTCGATTGCTTTCCAGAAGGCACGGAGCAGGTCGGGGCCTTCGCAGCGCTCAATCACATCATGGGCAAACTGCCGGATGTCCAGATTGAGGGTGATCAGATCATTGATCCCCCGAACTTCGCCTGCCGCCAGTTTAGTCCGGACCTCGGTATAGCGTTTGCGGCGCGCCAACACTTCGCGCCAGATCTCCGTAGGTAAAGCGATTCCTGCTGGCGCCTTCTGATTCCACTGCGTTCGGGCCGACACGTCTTGCATGCCCGCCGCAATCTCCGGCGGGAGCTCGTGTTCGGTGCCGTGCTTAACGGCGGCATGGATATAGCGGTCGGGGTCATCACGCAGATGATCCCAAATCGTCGGCCCACCTGGATTTTCAAATGCAACCTTGCATTTTGCTTTAGCGGCGTCGAAAAGGAAGGGGATCACCGTATTCTTTGAAATGTACTCTGTAATATCTTCCTTCGTGTAATAGGCGCCCATCTGTTTTTGATTGATGTATTTTTCGAAAATGTACCCGAGAACGTCCGGATTGATCTCGTTGTCGTTGCGTAGAGGGCGCTCATCGAGATGCCACTGATAGCGGTCGAAATAGGCGAAGATACGAGTGAAAGCCTCGTCTGGAATCTTGATGTCTGGGAAACGCTCCTCAATCTGATGCTTCTCGAACAGGCCGCCATTTAGATAGGGAATCCGGCCAAGCAACTTGTCGAGCTCTGTGTTGCGTTCCTTGCCTCCGAGCCCTTCATGAAAGAGGCGAAGCAGGAAGTAGCGGTAGAATGAATAGAACTTGTCTTGGCCCTCTTGATTCTGACACCGGGCGAGACGGTCGCGCAGGTAGTCGCGTTCGCCATTGAGGAACCCCTTCCGCTGCATGAAGTAGATAAACATCAGGCGGTTTAGCATCAGGGAAGCGTACCATTCCTTATCCGCCACCTCCGTGATGCCACTGATGAAACCGAGAAAGACTTTGTGCTCGGTCTTGAACTGGTCGTAGAACCGCTTTGTGACACGCTCCACATCGAAGGCGGCGCGGGCTCGCGCCGTGACATCAAACAGCGTCAGGATCTTTTCTTCGGCAAGCGAGAATGCAATGGCTTCGATTTTTTGCAGAAAGCCGCGATTACCTGATGAGGCATACCAGAAGTGCTCTGGCATCGAAACGGGCTTGCCAGTTTCGCGCCGTGCCCAGGACCAGGTTTGCTCGGCGCGCTTTTCATCTGTGAAGATGATAAGATGCTCAAGTGTGGTTTTGGCGACCTGAGTTTCGATTTTTTTTCGTGCTGTTCGATCGGGGATTTGATGCCCTGAGGGCGCGTGGCAGACCCAAGCCACCATCCCGCGCTTTTCCGCGACAGCGCGGAGCACGAAAGTTACACCCCCGATGGGAACCGAAAGGTCCGCGTTGTGTCGATCCCAGCCTAATTCTTCGGTGAAGAGCTTCGCGAAGTCGAACTGCTCAAGCAGCTTTCTCGCATTATCAGGTTTGAAATCCATCCCAGTCCCTTTCATCAAACCATCGGGCGCGCCAGCCCCAGCGAGCAGATAATCTGCGGTTCGCCAGAGTGTTCTTCATCATGGATCAGGCAAAGCCTATCCTCCTCGCGCAACGCCAAAACCAGTTCGGCCAACTTGTCATCGCTAATGCCAGCTTTCATCTGACGATTAAGAGTATCCGTTGCCGATTGACGCAAAGGAAAGCGGTAGATCTCTTCAATGGCTTTGCCGAGCTCAGGGAGATCAAACAGCGTGCCCTTCACCTTGTCGGCATGGCGCTTGAGCCGCTCATATGTTCGAAAACGTGCTCCGGATGGGCGACCGAGTTGCCCGCCGACTTGCTTCTCCTCAGCGGCGATATGTTCGACACCCTTCGCCACCATGCCGTGGTGTTCCTCCTGTCGCGGCAAAACAGGTGTGTTTGGCTCGCAGGCGGCGGCTTTCAAAATTTCAAATTGCGATTGGGTGACGCTCGCACCATCCTTATCCACCCACGCCAGAGCGTCATTGCCTTGGGCCGTGCGCATATAGACGAGCGCACCGTTGGGACGTCCATCGTGCGGCGTGAAAGCCTTTGTGGAGTAGACGACGGACGGAAGGTCAGGGATGGATTTCTGCAAGGCAGAATTCGTGTCAATCGCGTTTTTCCAGATCTGATAGGCGTAAGAAGCCAGATCGACTTCTCCTTCTGCTTCCCCGTCAAGTATATTGGATTTCTCATTGTAGAGATCGACAAGTTCCTCACGCTCGCCCTCATCCTCGAAGAATGCTTCGTCGGTTCCCACAACTTCGGCGTTTTCCTTCAGCCGTTGGCGAACGCGCGAGCGGAGCTGGATCAGGCGCTCCACACCATCAGCCGGAAGGAACGAGTAGCAGAGGATTTTCTCTGCCTTCTGCCCAATTCGATCCACGCGGCCCGCTCGCTGGATGAGCCTGATGATCGCCCACGGTAGATCATAGTTCACAAGGATCGCACCATCTTGAAGGTTCTGGCCCTCGCTGAGCACATCGGTAGCGATCAGTATGCGCAGTTCCTCTTCGGGTTTGATCTTGTTGCGCTTGTTGTTGCTGTTTGGGCTAAACCGCCAAGCAAATGCTGTTGGGTCCGACGTTTCGCCGGAAACAGCGGCGATAGAATTAATGCCGGCACCTTTCAGTCGACGCTCAAGGTAGCGAACCGTGTCCGCAAACTGTGAGAAAATAAGCACCTTTTCTTTTTGATGCTTGCTGGTCAACAGTTCGATCAAAGCGGTGAGCTTGGTGTCCCTCGTATGGTTCCAATCACCGCAGTCGCGCAGAATCTTTAGAAGCCGAGCGCTGTCGGTCGTCAGATCTTTCTTCAATTGTGCGACGAACAAATCGGGCCGTAGCCACTTGAAGCGTCGTTTGAATTGACCGGCATAGACGCTGTAGGTCGCCGCGGCACGTGTTCGGAAAGCAGCCTCGTCGCGCAGATCAAGCGCTTCGAACTCCTGAGTATTCTCGTCCTCTCCTTCCGAAAAGAGTTCTGCGTCAGCACTTTGATCGTCGATATCCTCGTCGTAGTTGGCAGTGTCCAATAGCCCCGCATCCTGCGTGCCGAGCGGCAACGGAAGATCGTTCTCTATGGCGTACAAAAAGATGTAGTTTCGAAGGATATGGCGTTCCAACGACTGCTGAAATGCCTCGCCGCTGCTTTCCAAGCGTTTAAAGAGGTTTGTGCGACAGAACCCCATGAGCCGCTTACCCGCGCGAGAAAGATCATCAAGTTGCTTTGCTTCTTTAGGCGTTGGCGGCTTGTGGGGTTTGGGCGCGACATAGTTCCCTAAGCCGTAACGCGGCAAATGCATTTGGTTGATCGCATCGACAACCGGCGCCGCGTAAAGTCTTGCGTACTGATCGCTGGAGTCATTCTCATCGATCTTGAAACGAAGTGTGCGCGGAACACGCTCGGGGAAGTAGGAGCGTGTTCCGTCTTCAAATGTTAAGAACTTGCGACCATTGTCCGGGTCGTCGGTCTGGGCATAGTTGTCCTGAATAAACGTGCGAGTCCGACGAACCATGTAGAGACGCATCAATTCGCGCCAGTCATCTGCGTAAGTGCTCTTCTCGAAAGCAGCGAGGGACCGAACTGAGCACTGGTGGCGCCTTATAAACTCCGTTTCTCCGATATCCTGAAGCAAGCGCTCCGGCCTGACGCCGATATCGCGATCTTCGGGAACGAACAGGCGTAACTGGCTTGAAAGATCGCCGTAGGTCTTGTTGTAGGGCGTGGCGGAAAGGAGAATACAGCGGCTTTCATTTTCCGTGAGGTATTCCTGTATCGCGCGGTATCTTCGCCCTTCTCTGTTGCGAAGATTGTGGCTTTCGTCGATGAGCACCACGCGATAACGACGGAGCTCGGGCAATTCGCGGGTGGCCCGTGTCACCGAAAGAACCTTAGCAAGCAGCCGATACTCGGAAACGTAGTCCTCCCACATCTTCACGAGGTTCTTCGGACATATAATCAACGTTTCTGTGAAATGATCATCCTGAAAGATTTTTGCCAAGGCGGTGGCCATCAGCGTCTTGCCGAGGCCCACCACATCGCCGATCAAAACGCCACCGCGCTTGTTAAGATGATGCGCAGCGATTTTGACGGCCGCCTCCTGATAGGGAAAAAGCCGCTTGCCGAACTCGGGCGGAATTCGAAATTCATTGAGTCCTGCACGCGCCTCTTGGGCAAGATGGTAGGCCATCTTCACGTAGATTATATAGGGGTCGATCGGTTTCTCGCGGGCCCAACTTTCCTCGATGACCTCGATCAATTCATCCGTGATGTCGATGCACCAGCGGTCGGACCAACGATCGTCAAACCATTTCGCGAGCTTCGTCGTAGAATCGTGATCAAGTACATCGACATTTAACTCGCCCTGCTTTGAGAGCCCTGAAAGGGTAAGATTGCTGCTCCCCAAAAAGCCAGTGATTGGATTATTGGGATCAGGACGGAATAAAAGATACAGCTTTGCGTGCAGTGGATGCTTGAGGAACAGCCGAACTGTGACCTGCTTTGACTTTAGTTGATCCACCAACCGCCGCAACCCCGCTTCGTCGGCGTTGTTGGGCATGCCCAAGGTCAATTGAATGCGAAAGTCCTCAGCCAGCTTTTTTTTCAGACGAAGGGCTGTCTGATTGTCGAGCGACTGGTCATCCCTGTCATTGCCGAGGGCAATCCTCAAGTCGTCCTGAGGAAGGCGTTGCATACCTACAAGGAGACGGCATTGCCCGCCATCTCCGCCCGGCCAAACGGATATCAAGTCGTCAATTGATTTCCAACCGCGCAGATTGAAGTAGCCGACACAAAAGTCGCCGTGCGAAGAAATTTGTAAGGTCTGCCGAAGGGCGGGTAAAAGACCCTTTTCAATGTTATCAAATATTCGCGGCAATATTCTACTCCTTGCAGAAACGTCTGCCACATTGCCGAGATAGGCGGTGTAAACCCATCACGTCATGCAATCCGGTGACTTGCGAATCGTTGATTGAAATCTGGAACAATGGTCACTGTTTCGCCAGCGTTTTGCATTTAAAATCACAGGTTGATGCAACGGCGTGATTTTGTCGCATTTGCTAGCATCTTCGCATTCAGCGGCCCTGCTTCTGGCGAAGCATCTCGACATCGCCCTTCCGCACCGGAGGTTCACGCAATAGAGTTAGCCATTTCTCAGGAAAGCCGTAACTCTTGTGTCCAGAAGGGACCCTCGGCGATTGGCTGGGGCGCCTGGATTCGAACCAGGGGATGGCGGTACCAAAAACCGCTGCCTTACCGCTTGGCTACGCCCCACCAGAGCTTGAGCGGCGAACCGCTTGCTCAGAAATCGACGCCTGATTAGCAAAGCTCTTTGCCTGTCACAATGACTAAGTTGCGCCTGCGGCAGATTTCTGCGCGCGAAGCGGCGGGCGGCGTGCTAGCATGCCGCGATATTATCAACCTGAGATCATCGTCCGGCATGGAAAATCCCGCATTCGACCTAGCTTTCGAGCCGGCCTATGGGCGGGCCGTGCCGGTTGCTCCCGATGTCGAGCGCATCACGGCGGAAAATCCCGGGCCTTTCACCTTTTTCGGCACCAACAGCTATCTCGTCGGCTCCTCCTCGCTTGCCGTCATCGATCCCGGGCCGGAGGACGAGGCGCATTATCACGCGCTGATGGCTGCGATCGGCGGGCGTGATGTGACGCATATCTTCGTCAGCCATACGCATCGCGATCACTCGCCGCTTGCCCGGCGGCTGCAGGCGGCAACGGGGGCGGTGACGGTGGGGCAAGGGCCGCATCGGCCGGCGCGGCCGCTGCGGGAAGGCGAGGTCAATCCCTTCGCCGAAAGCGCGGATATGGATTTCGCGCCGGATATCGCGCTCGGCGATGGGGAGACGATAACGGGTGACGGCTGGGCGATGACGGCGGTGCTGACGCCGGGGCATACGGCCAATCATGCCGCCTTCGCGCTCGAGGGCCGCGACATCCTGTTCTCAGGCGATCATGTCATGGCCTGGTCGACCTCGATCGTCGCACCGCCGGACGGGACGATGGCGGATTACATGGCCTCGCTCGACAGGCTGATAGCGCGCGAAGACGGCCTGCTGCTGCCCGGCCATGGCGGGCCGGTCAGCGAGCCGAAGACTTTCCTGCCGGCGCTGAAGGCGCATCGCCTCGGGCGCGAGCAGGCGGTGCTGGCGCGGGTTGCGGCCGGCGATCGGGAGATTGCGGAGATGGTGAAGGCGATTTATCGCGATACCGATCCGAAGCTGCACGGCGCGGCGGCCCTTTCCGTGCTCGCCCATATCGAGCATCTCATGGAGCGCGGCGAGATTGCAGCGGATGGGCCGCCCTCGCTTGCCGCGCGCTATTGGCCGGGGTAATGAAAGGCGGAGGGAGATCAGCATGGGCCGCGCCGATTACAGCTATCGCACCGATCCCGCCGTTCCCGCCTTCGCCGATGACCGGCCGCTCATCGTTTTCGATGGCGAATGCGTCTTCTGCTCCGGCTGGGTGAAATTCGCGCTGAAGCACGACAGGCGGCAGCGCTACCGCTTCGTCGCGGCACAGTCGTCGCTCGGGCAGGCGCTCTACCGGCATTACGGGCTCGATTGCCGCGATTACGAAACCAATATCCTCATCGAGAAGGGCCGCGCCTTCTTCAAGTCCGATGGCTCGATCCGCATGGTGGCCGGGCTCGGCTTTCCCTATTCGCTGGTGAGGCTGTTCCGGCTGCTGCCGCGGCGTGCAGCCGACGCGATCTATGAATTCATCGCCCGCAACCGGCTGAAGATTGCCGGACGGCAGAGCTGCATGGTGCCGACGCCGGAGCAGCGCGGCCGCTTCATCGCATGAGCGGCGGCACCTTTTCCCTGCTGATCATCGGCGGCTACGGCGCCTTCGGCGGCCGGCTCGCCCGGCTGCTCGGCGAGGAGCCCAGGCTCAGGCTGCTGATCGCCGGCCGTTCGCTCGAAAAGGCCGATGATTTCGTCTTCGATATGCGATCGCCGAAGGGCGGCGCCGGGCGCCTCGGCGGCAACGATCTCGGCGCCTGGCTGCAGGCGGTGGTGTTCGATCGTGACGGCGATCTCCGGGAGCAGCTGACGCGGCTGAGGCCCGATCTCGTCGTCGATGCCTCCGGGCCGTTCCAGAGCTTCACCGGCGATGGCTATAAGCTGGTGCGGGCCTGCATCGACCTCGGCATCGATTATGCCGATCTCGCCGACAGCACCGGCTTTGTCGCCGGCATCGGTAGGCTGGATGCGCAGGCGAAGGCCAAGGGCATCTTCGTGCTCTCGGGGCTGAGCAGCCTGCCGGCGCTCTCCTTTGGGGCGCTGGAGGCGATGGCGCCGCATTTCTCCCGCATCGAAAGCGTGGCGGCCGGCATTGCCCCCTCGGCGCATGTGAAGATCGGCCTCAATGTCGTCAGGGCGATCGCAAGTTACGCCGGTAAGCCGGTGGCGGTGCTGCGCGAGGGCCGGCCGGCCGAGGGGCGCGGGCTGATCGATGAGATGCGGGTGACGATCGCCCCGCCCGATGTGGCGCCGCTCGCCAGCCGGAAATTCCTGCTGGTCGATGCGCCCGACCTGGCGCTGCTGCCTGATCGTTTTGCCGGCCTGCAATCCACCTTCACCGGCGTCGGCACCGAGCCGCAGGCGCTGCAGCGGCTCTTGAGATTTGCCGCCCGGCTGGTCGAGATCGGGCTGTTGCCGTCGCTCACGCCGTTCGCCCGGGCGCTGCAGGCGGCCAGCCATCGCTTCGCCGCCGGCGCGCATCGCGGCGGCATGTTCGTGCGCCTGGGCGGCCTCGATCATGAGGGGCGGCGGTTGACGGCGGATTGGTCGCTGATTGCCGAAGGTGATGACGGGCCGTTCATTCCGGTTCTCGGCGTCGAGCTGCTGGTGCGCCGGCTGCTCGACGGCCAACGGCCGGAAAGCGGCGCCCGGCCGGCGGCGGGGGAATTGTCGCTTGCGGATTTCGAAGCGGCCTTCAGCCAGTTCTCCATCGCTTCAGGCGTCCGGCTGGATCACCAGGAAGAGGCCCAGCCGCTCTACCGGCGCATTCTCGGCGACGCCTGGGAGAAGCTGCCGCCGGCGCTGGCGGCGATCCATGCGGGCGGCACCCGGCTTGCCTCCGGCCGGGCGCGGATCGAGCGCGGCAGCGGTCTCCTCGCCCGGCTGATCGCCGGCCTCATCGGCTTTCCCGCCGCCGGCGAGGATGTGCCGGTCGCGGTGCGCTTTGTCGCCGAGGGCGAGCGGGAGATCTGGACGCGCAGTTTCGGCAGCAAGACCTTCCGCAGCTGGCAGGCCGCCGGCCCCGGCCGCGATAGCCACTTGCTCGTCGAGGTGTTCGGGCCGTTCCGGGTGCTGCTGGCGCTGGTGCCGGAGGGGCAGAAGCTGCGCCTCATCGTGCGCGGCTGGCGCTTTTGCGGCATTCCGCTGCCGCTGTTCCTGGCGCCGGGCGGCGATACCTACGAGGAGGAGCGCGATGGGCGCTTCCACTTCCACGTCGAGATCGGCGGGCGGCTGACTGGGCTGGTGGTGCGCTATTCGGGATGGCTGGTGCTGGAGTGAGACCCCTCGCCCTTGCCAGCATCAACGGCCGGCGAAACGCTGTCTGGCGGCCTCGGTGACAGGCGTATAGAGGGCGATGCGGGTCCCCTCGGGGTCGGCAAACTGCACTGTCCGGTTGCCCCATGGCAGATCCTTGGGCGCGTGCACGACCGTGACCCGGTCCTTGAGCCGGGCGAATTCCGCATCGACATCCGACACCATGAATTCGAGAATGGCCGTCCGGTTGGCTCCTGGCTCGGCACTCCCCTCGCTGAACAGCGCCACCGTTTCCGCGCTGCCGATGGCGAGAGTGGCGCCTGGTGTGACGATCTCGGCGAAGACGGGCGCAAGCCATTCGGCGCGACAGCCGGTCACAAGCTCATAAAAGGCCACCATGCTGGCGATATCGGCGGCGATGAGGCGGGTGGATGCGAATTTCATGATCTTCTCCGTGGGTGCGCGATGATGGGTGCGCGACGATCTCTTGGCTTGCCTTTGTCACACAGCCGTGCTGACAGCGTTGTGGCAGCAGGAGTCAGCAGGCATGCGAAAAGCAGAGCGGCTTTTTCAGATCATCCAGATTCTTCGCCGGTCGAGCCGGCCGGTGACCTCGTCGGCGCTCGCGGATGAACTGGAGGTCGCCAGGCGGACCGTCTATCGCGATATCGCCCATCTGATTGCCCAGCGTGTTCCGATCGAAGGCGAGTCCGGGTTCGGCTATGTGCTCGATCCGCGCTACGACATGCCGCCGCTGATGCTGACGCCCGACGAGATCGAGGCGGTCGTGCTCGGCGTGCAGATGGCGGCAAGGCTGAATGATGCGGCCATCCGCAACGCCGCCAGCGATGTCATGGCCAAGATCACCTCGGTCATGCCGCCGGAGCTGCTTCCCTTTATTGCCGAGCCCGCGGTCGGCATCAAACCGGACGATATCGGCGGCGATGCGACGCTCGACACGCGTCCTCTGAGGTCGGCGATCCGGGAAGGCCGCAAGCTGGAACTCGACTATCGCGCGGCGGACGGGACGATCAGCAGCCGCATCGTCTGGCCCGTGCTTCTCGGCTATGCCGATAGGCACAGCCTGCTGATCGCCTGGTGCCAATCGAAACAGGCCTTCCGTCACTTCCGCACCGAACGGATCCTCAAGGTCGAGATTCTGGCTGAATCCATCGGCATGTCCAGGAGCCGGCTGCGACAGCAATGGCAGCAGTGGCGCGATGCCGAGATGCGCAAGTCGGGTTAGATGCGGAGATGCTTCCGGCCGACGAGCGTGGAACGGAAACGTCGCGGCATGCCCTTTCGCCCCGTTTACGGGATGGCAGCCGGATGCGGGGCTGGCTGCGCCGATCTGCCACGATGGCGCTGGAAAAGCGACGAAAAGTCGGTTGCCGATTTATACAGTTTACCTGTATAAATCGGCATTGGGATAGCAGAAAGGATCGATCATGGAGATCGAGAATAAAGAGGTGGTTCGCCGCTTCAACGTTGAAGTGATTCAAGACGGCAGTGAGGCGGCGTTCAAAGCCCTGATGGCCCCGGATTTCATCAACCATGCCGCGCCGGAAGGAATGGCGAATGGCCCGCAGAGCATGTGGAACACGTTCCAAAATGTCCTGCGCCCGGCGCTGTCGAATATGAAAGTGACGATCCATGATCAGATCGCCGAAGGCGACAAGGTGACAACGCGAAAGACGATCAGTGGCACTCACTCCGGTCCCTTGATGGGAATTCCACCGACCGGTCGGGATGTCGCCATCGATGTCATCGATATCGTGCGTGTCGAGGACGGCAAATATGCCGAGCATTGGGGCCTGAACACGTTCTCAACCGTTCTTGCGACTTTAGCGAAGGCCTGACGCTACGGACGAACAAGTCTTTCGATGATACGAATTGCGGCTTCGAGTGTTCGCCTGTCCTCCTGGGACAAGCGCTCGTCGATAAGCGCGGCAATTTCCGCCGTCCGAGCCTTCCTGGAGCGGGTCAGCTCTTCCCGGCCTTTCTCGGTTATGGATAGAAGCCGGCTGCGGCTATCCACCGGATTGGGCAACTTGCTGACCAATTCGGCGGTCTCCAATTGGCCTGCGACCAATCGCATGCTCTGATGTCTGACATTGCGTCGGCTTGCCAATTCGGCGACGCTGAGAGGGCCGCTTCGATCGAGCAGCGCCAGAGTTTCAGACTGAGACGTTGTCGGCGTGTTTGTATTCGCTCTTATGCCCCTGACGAAATTGCCGACCGTGACGCGAAGACTTTCCGCAAGCGCCAAGGCGGACTCCAGCTTTTCGGGGCTCTCTTCATCTCCGGCCATCGGCCACTTCTTCCTTGGAAAGAATGCGTTGCTCTTCCATAAACCGAGACATGCGGGAAATGAAACGGCATCGACCGATCTGAGTGTGAGGGGCAACTGATGCATCGCAGCTTTCGGCCGAGGACCTGGTAGGCTTGTCGCACGAGATCGGAACCAATAAGGGGTTGAAGGCTTCCTGTGACGGTCGAGATTGATTTCGGTTTCGGGCGACAACTTGAACTCCCCCTGCGGACCAGACTGTCATGGTTCGATGCGACAGCTCTGATGAAAGACAGGAAAATCGAAACAGCCATGCTCCATTCTCACGATCAATCCAACTCGACGATCGCAATGGTCCGCGATGTTCGGCAGGCCGATGCGATCTGTTATCGAAGAGACGGAAGCGGGCAGCTTCGCATCGCTACCATGTCACCGTTCATCTGCTGCACGTCGTCGAGGCGAGATGCGGCACAGCCTGGCTTGGAGGCTCTGCTTTCCAGGCTGGAAGGCGTGGTCGTTTGAAGCTCGGCTTCACCAAATCGCTGTCGAGACTGTTGACGACGCGACGGCGAGCCGCACGCTTGTTGGAGAAGGCATGGCGTCCGCTTCGCCGCAAGCCATCCAGGCAGGAGCGACCGAGGCTCCAGACGACCGCCGCATTCGGCAGCAACCCCGGAAGGCTTGTCATGAAGAGCTTCGTGCCCGCCGATCTGCCAAGCAAGCCGGCCCTTGTGGTGGTGCTTCATGGATGCCGGCAGACGCCGGAAAGCCTGGACGCCGCCAGCGGCTTCTCGAGACTGGCG
The DNA here is from genome assembly GCF_017948245.1 of Rhizobium sp. NLR16a. Classification (NCBI taxonomy): domain Bacteria; kingdom Pseudomonadati; phylum Pseudomonadota; class Alphaproteobacteria; order Hyphomicrobiales; family Rhizobiaceae; genus Rhizobium; species Rhizobium sp. NLR16a. The sequence goes on from NZ_CP072865.1 coordinate 3,044,454, forward strand.
AGCGAGAGAGGGTTCGTGCTGATTTACCCGCAGCAGACCCACGCCAACAATGCTCATAAATGCTTCAACTGGTTCCGTCCGAGCGAGGTCGCTCGCGATCGCGGCGAGGTGCTTTCCGTCAAGCAGATGATTGACCATGCCCTCAAACGACATCGAGCCGATCGCACGCGCGTTTACATTGTCGGCCTTTCTGCCGGCGGAGCGATGACAGGTTCGTTGGTCGCCAACTATCCGGATATGTTTGCAGGTGCCGCCATCGTCGCCGGGATGCCGGTTGGCGCGGTGCGCGATGCAATGTCAGCGCTGCGTGCAATGAAGTCCGGCGCGGCACTGCCCCCGGATGGCTGGGGCGCCAGGATTGCCGAAATCTCCCCCGGCCAACGCTCCTGGCCGCCGATCAGCATCTGGCAGGGGACTGCGGATCGCACGGTCAATCCGGCAAATGCGAGGGCCTGCGTCGATCAATGGGTTGAAGCGAACGCTGTCGATCGAAGCAGCGCCCGTGTCGAGAAGAAGCCCTGGGGCGAGTTGTCCTCCTGGAACGCCGGAGGTGCACGCCCGGTATCGCTCTATTCCATCCATGGCATGGGGCACGGTCTTCCCGTCAAGAGTCGAAGGCCGACCCGTTCAGGCTCGACAGACCCATTCGTGTTGACAGCGGAGATCTCGGCTCCGGTGGAACTGATGCGTCTGTGGCGCCTGGCAAGGCGGTAAGCACGCCTGGCCACTCCAGGCGATCTCACCATCGGGCGCTGGGTGTTCCTGCAACGAGTGCTATATTCAATTTCGGTCGTTGCACCTGAGACGAACCGGGAAAGGAATTCTCGATGGGAGAACAGAAGCGCCCGCTGCAACCTGGGAACACCGCGCCCGCCTTCGAGCTCGCCTCGGCCAATTTCGACGGGACGGTCTCTTTGGCCGATTTGAGCGGCCGGCCATTCCTGATCGGCTTCTTTCGCGGGCTGCACTGCCCGTTCTGCCGGCGCCAGCTCGAGCAGCTTGCCGGCATAGAGCCCACCCTCAGCGCCGCCGGGGTGAGGACCGTGGCCGTTATCAACACGCCGGTGGAGCGCGCTCGCCTGTATGTCCGCCACCGTCCGACGCCGGTGACGCTGCTGTGCGATCCCGACTGCCGCACGCATCGCGCCTATGGTGTGCCGCATGCCGAGTTCCTGCCCGAGGGCAGCAGCGAGCAGCCCGAATGGCCTTATACCGCGACGATGGCGCAGTTCCAGGCGGCGCGCATCAACCCCATGGGTGTGTTTCCGGAACCGATCCAGCCGATGGAAGCCAACACGGTGCTCAACGCCAGGGACGGCTTCGTGCTTGACGAAGCCGATCAGGCGATCTTCGCCAAACACCCTACCCAGCTCGTCGGTCACTTCCTGGTCGATCAGAACGGCACCATTGCCTGGGCACAGATGGAGGCGCTGGACGGACCCAGCAGCCTTTGCATCTTCCCGACGGCGACGGAGATCATCGCTGCCGTGGGCGAGCTTGGGCGCTAGGCTGCAGCGTTATCGGTTGGTGGTCGGATGATTGCCGGCGTCTTTGGCGGCCCGCAACAAGGGGGCCGGTCTGCCGCGCCTATCCCGGCTTTGCTGGGCTCGGGGCGTTTGCTTCCACCTCTCCTCCCTCATTCCTGTGCTCGTCACAGAATTAGGGAGGAGAGCTAGGCAATATCGCAGGACCGTCGAGTTTGCGGCACGGTATGCGGGCCGCGTCTGCCGCGCCCTCTCCCGGCCCTTCGCTTGGGCTCAGGGCGTTCGCCGCTGCAATCGATTCACTGGATCGATTGCTGCCGCCCTTGGCGGCACCGCGGCTCACCCACCCGCAATTCCCAGGAGTTCGGAGTCGAGCGCCTTCAGATAATCGCCGGCGATTGCGGCGCTGAGGCCGAGGTCGTGCTGGCCGTAGCGGGAGGCGACGCGGATGTCGACGAAGGTGGTTTCGGCCTCTTCGCGCAGCCGGATGACCATATCGAAGCGCAGGCCGAGGATCAGCGTGCGGGTGGTCGCCTGCAGCGTCACGCCGTTGGCGCCGCGGATCAGCTTGGCGACGTCGTCGTCATAGGGACGCGGCGTCGGCACGGGAATGATGCCGGGCGCGTCGGTCACGGCGTCGTCGTCGGGGTCGGGCTTTGCCGGCCTGTCCTCGAGATCGCGATCCGGCTCGCTCGTGCCAGTGCTCCTGACGATCGTAAAGCCGCTCTGCTTGGCGACCTTGCGCACCGCCTCCAGCACGCGGTCGAGAGCGCCCTCATAGCGCCGGCCGGTCAGTTCGGGATAGGCCTCCATCTGCTTCTCGCGATCCTCCGGCGTCACCAGCGGATTGCGCTTCAGCCAGATCTGGTCGGATTTCGGCGGCGACAGCCAGTCGGGCGCTGCGACCGGATCGGTGGAGACATCGTAGATCGCAGGCAGGCTGAGGTAGCGCTCCGCCGCCACGGCGCCGATGCCAAGCGGAAAGGCGGCATAGATCAGCGCCGCCAGTGCGGCGAGCCCGCCTTCGGCCCCTGATACCCAGAGGCTGCGCAGGCCGACGGCGGCGAGCAGTGCTGCAAGCAGCGCGCCGCCGGCGGCGGCGATCAAAAGCAGCACCAGATAGGGGGTGGCGAGCCCGCCGAAGCGGTGGGCGATCAGCACGGCGAGCGCCAGAACCAGAGAAAATGCCCCGATCAGCCGCGAAGCGTAGGCGGCGTTGGAAACGGGACGGTCGTAACGGATGGGCATCAAACTTACCGGTTGCTCGTCAGCGCCGCGCCATCAACCACGCAAATCGCCTTCTCCCTGTTTAGAGCATGATGCCGAAAAGTGTGAAGCGGTTTTCGGACGACATCATGCTCTATTTCTTTGATTTAGATCCTGATTCAGATTTAGAGCCTTTCCGGGTTAGATTGAAGCATTCTGTTGGCTCAAACGGAGGCGGATGGTCGACCGGCCGGCGCGTGGCGTAGCCCAGCTCTACGGCCAAGCCGGCCGGTCGATCAGCCGGCCCGTTTCAGCCAACCCTCCCGCAGATTTGTCTGGCAAATCTGCAAGACTTTGGAATCGCCGGACGCACTTATCGCTTCGCCATGGCGAAGCGGTGCGGCCGGTGGGCCGGGCATCTTTCCGCCAGGACAAAGGCGATCGGCTCGGACGTACCGAGGGGTATGTCCGTCGCCAATCGCCTTTGTCCTGACGAAAATCTGCTCCGGCAGAATGCTTCAATCTAACCCGGAAAGACTCTAGGCCGGGCCGGCCTAAAATTATCCGGATCTGGGGCAAGATTCGGCTGAATTGAAACTGTTGTCTCGGAATATCAGATGGAATTCAGCGGAGACCGCCGGGCAATCGACCGCCGATTTCATAAGCCCTTGCTGATATGTCAAAAAAAGGCCATTCTGCCGCGGTTTCATCTCCAGGGTCACGGACAGGAGAGACGGGATGATTTCACCCGAGATAGCAGCAAGGCCGCAGGCGTCTGCGCTTGGCGGGATCGATCACACCGAACCGACGCTGCCGATGGAGCTCGTCGAGCTCGAACTTTCGCTCGAAGGTTATGCTGGCGGCGATGCCGGCTTCTGCGAGGCGGTGCGCCGGGCGGCCGGCCGTTCCGGCGGCGAACTGCTGTTCGACCTGCCGGCCGCCGGCCTGATCGAGGATTGTCGCCGCATCGCCGTCCTGCGCATCCCCGATGGCGAGGGCATGCGCGTCGTGCTGGCGCTGCTCGATCAGAACGGCACCGAGATCCGCATGCAGGCGCCCGACGAGGACACTGCTCATCTGGTGCGCTTCGCCGATGCCTTCATCGAGGTGCTGGAGCGGATCTGAGCGTCCGTCTCGGTTCTAGCGCCGTTCGGCCGCCGCTTCCGCCAGGCTGCGGAAGGGAAATTTGCGGCCGCACTCGCATTTGATCATGAAGCTTTCCTGGTGGTTGGAAGCCCGCTGCACGCCAAAGCCGCGCGGCAGCTGATCGACCTGGAAATCCGGATGCTTGCGCTTGGGATCATCGATCTCCGAGGCCTCGGCAAAACCCGCATTGCCGCATTGCGGGCAGTTCAGTTTCTTCGAAAATCGATCGCGGATGGCCATGCTCGGTTCCAGTGTTTTCGGCCTCCTCATACAGAGGAATGCTCCTTGTGCATAGGTGGGTGGCGAAAGCGGAACCATCTTCCGGCGGTGCCGTTCCTTTTGGAAAGGAGGCGATCATGCCGAACAGAGATCCGATCCCGACACCGACGACCGATACACCGCGCGGGCCGACGCCGACACCCGGCATTCCCGACCGCATCCAGGAAAAACCGCCGCTGACCCCGGCCCAGGACCCGGGCGACACGAAGAACCCGCAAGACCCGCCGCTCGATCCGGCGCTGCTGCCGATCGGGGATCCCGCCGGGGCGGCGTGAAGATGGCGAGAGGCGTTGTCCTCGCTCTTGACGGCTTTTTCTCGTAAGTAACTGAAGCCGCGTGCTTGGTTGTGGATTCCAGGGTCAAGCACCCTGGGATGACGGAGTGTGGGGTTGGCGATGTTGCCAAACGCACCGCCGGCGCAGCTTGGGAGCCGGCGCGGTTTTTAGGATGTCGCAATGCCGCGGCTTGTGCAACGACGCATCCGCCGAAGGTTCCTCACCGCTGCTCAACCGATGCGTCGCGGCACCACCTTGCGCGCTGGCGCACGTATGGGTCGCGGCACCACCTCTCTTCCGCGCTGGCGGCTTATGCATCCCGGCACCACCTCTCCTCGCGGTGAGCCGATCTTTCGCGCGACCACCTCTCCTCCGTCATCCCAGGGCTTGACCCTGGGATCCATGCGCAGAGCACCACAGAAGACACAGCCGGCATCACCACAGCGTAAGATAGAGATCGTCCCACTCGGGATTCATCGCCTCGACCAGGTCGATCTTCCATTGCCGGTTCCATCGTTTCAATGATTTCTCGCGCTGGATGGCGCTGCCGATGTCCCAATACTCCTCGTACCAGACGAGGCGGGGTGCAGCCATATTTCCAGGCAAAGCCCGGTGTCAGTCCTTCGCGATGCTCGTAGATGCGGCGCTCCAGATCGGATGTCACGCCGATATAGAGGGTGCCGTTTTTCTGGTTGGTGACGATGTAAACATATCCTGCCATGTGGGCAGAGTGCTTGGCTGTGGATCCCAGGGTCAAGCCCTGGGATGACGGAGTGTGGGGTGGCGATGTTGCCAAACGCACCGCCGGCGCAGCCTGTGAGGCGCCGCATTTGCCGTAGCTAGTGTGGCGCCGCCTCTGCTGAAGTTTCATCGCTGCTGAGCCGACGCGTCGCGGCACCACCCCGCCTCCGCGCCGGCTTGTGCGTGCCGGCACCACCTCTCCTCCGTCATCCCAGGGCTTGACCCTGGGATCCATGCGGCTGACACTGCGGGAAGATTGACTGAGGCCGCATGCCGGAGCTGGATCCCAAGGCAGCTCAAGGGCGAGCATGACGGAGCGTGGGATGCGCAGGAGAAACAATTCCCGGCCTGGGCCACTCGGCAAGGGACGAGCGGTCGCTTGACGCACTCGCCCGAATGGCTTTTCCTCAGGGAAAAGCAAGGACCAAACCAATGCGCATCGCCCTTCTCCTTATCCTCCTCGCCGTGACCGCCGGCCTTTCCGCCTGCCAGACGATGACGCCGGAAGAGCGGCGGGCGGCCGATGAGCAGAAGTGCCTGAATTATGGTTTCCGCCGCGGAACCGATGCGTTTGCCACCTGCCTGCAGCGCATCGATCTCGACCGGCGGGCCGAGTCGCGGGCGCAGAGTGCCGAGCTGATGCAGAGCATGGCCTGGGATCTGAACGGACCCTATATCTATCACGATCGCTGGCGGTACCATCACTGACGTCGGCGCTGCGCGGTCCTACATGTTTTCCGAAATCACCGCCTGCGCCGCCGCCAATCTGGCGATCGGCACGCGAAACGGCGAGCAGGAGACGTAGTCGAGGCCGATCGTTTCGCAGAAGCGGATCGAGGCGGGGTCGCCGCCATGTTCGCCGCAGATGCCGAGCTTCATGTCGTTGCGGGTGCGCCGGCCGCGTTCGGCGGCGATGCTGATCAGCTCCCCCACCCCATCGAAATCGAGCGAGATGAAGGGATCGTGCTCGATGATGCCCTTGCGCTGATAGGTGGGGATGAAGGCCGACGCGTCGTCGCGTGAGATGCCGAAGGTGGTCTGCGTCAGGTCGTTGGTGCCGAAGGAGAAGAATTCGGCGGCCTCGGCGATCACATGGGCGCGCAGCGCCGCGCGCGGCAGCTCGATCATCGTGCCGACGAGATAATCGATCTTCATGCCGGCTTCGGCCATGACATTGCCGGCGATGGCGTCGATGCAGGCCTTGACGTAATCCAGCTCGGAGCGCAGGCCGACCAGCGGCACCATGATCTCCGGCACGACGGCCGCCCCGGTCTCATGCGCCGCAGCCACCGCCGCCTCGAAAATGGCGCGGGCCTGCATCTCGACGATCTCGGGATAGGAGATCGCCAGCCGGCAGCCGCGATGGCCGAGCATCGGGTTGAACTCGTGCAGCGCATCGACGCGCTGGCGCAGCGCAAGCGGCTCCAACCCCATGGCGAAGGCGACCTCGGCGACCTCGTCGTCGGTCTTCGGCAGGAATTCGTGCAGCGGCGGATCAAGCAGGCGGATCGTCACCGGCAGTCCGTGCATGACGGTGAAAAGGCCGGTGAAATCCAAGCGCTGCATCGGCAGCAGCTTGTCGAGCGCCAGCCGCCTGCCCTTCTCATCCTCGGCCAGGATCATCTCGCGCATGACATGGATGCGCTCGCCCTCGAAGAACATGTGTTCGGTGCGGCAAAGGCCGATGCCCTCGGCGCCGAAGGAGCGGGCGGCGCGGGCATCAGCCGGCGTATCGGCATTGGTGCGCACCGTCATGCGCCGGGCGCGGTCGGCCCAGCCCATGATGCGGCCGAAATCGCCCGACAGTTCCGGCTGGATCATCGGCACCTCGCCCTTCAGCACCTGGCCGGCCGAACCGTCGATGGTGATGATATCGCCCTTCTTCAGCGTCACGCCGATGCCGAGCAGGCGCTCGTTGCGTTGATCGATGCGCATGGTGCCGGCGCCGACGACGCAGGGAATGCCCATGCCGCGGGCAACCACCGCCGCATGGCTGGTCATGCCGCCGCGGGTCGTCAGGATGCCTTCGGCGGCATGCATGCCGTGAATATCCTCCGGGCTGGTCTCGACCCTCAGCAGAATGACCTTGCGGCCCTCGGCTTCCGCCTCGACCGCCTCTTCGGCGGTAAAGACGATGGCGCCGGTCGCCGCCCCCGGCGAGGCCGGCAGCCCGGTGCCGATCACCTGGCGGTTGACGCGCGGATCGATGGTGGGATGCAGGAGCTGGTCGAGGCTCGAAGGTTCGATGCGCAGCACCGCCTCCTCCTCGGTGATCACTTTCTCGTCGACCATGTCGACGGCGATCTTCATCGCCGCCCGGGTCGAACGCTTGCCCGAGCGGGTCTGCAGCATCCACAGCTTGCCGCGCTCGATGGTGAATTCGATATCCTGCATGTCGCGGTAATGCATCTCGAGCTCGGTGCAGATGCGGGTGAGCTCGCGGAAGGCCTCCGGCATCAGCTTTTCCATCGAGGGCTTGTCGGAGCCGGAGGAAAGCCGCCCCTCCTCGGTGATGCTGTGCGGCGTGCGGATGCCGGCAACGACATCCTCCCCTTGCGCATTGACGAGGAATTCGCCGTAGAGCGCCTTCTCGCCGGTCGAAGGATTGCGGGTGAAGGCGACGCCGGTCGCCGAGCTGTTGCCGAGATTGCCGAAGACCATCGCCTGGATATTGACCGCCGTGCCCCAGCCTTCCGGGATGTTGTGCAGCTGGCGGTAGGTGACGGCGCGCGCGCTCTTCCAGCTGGAAAAGACGGCGCCGACCGCACCCCAGAGCTGGACTTCCGGATTCTGCGGAAACTGCTGTCCCAGCTCCTCTTCGATCAACCTTTTGTAGAGGGAGACGACATGCTGCCATTCGGTGGCGCTGAGCTCGGTATCGAGTTCGTGGCCGAGCTTGGCCTTCTCGTCCTCCAGGATTTCCTCGAAGGCGTCGTTGCCGAGGCCCATGACGACATCGGCATACATCTGGATGAAACGGCGGTAACTGTCCCAGGCAAAACGCGCGTCGCCGGCATCATGGCCGAGCGCCTGCACGGTCTCGTCGTTGAGGCCGAGATTGAGCACCGTGTCCATCATGCCGGGCATGGAGACGCGGGCGCCGGAGCGCACCGACAGCAGCAGCGGCTGGCTGGTGGAGCCGAAATGGCGGCCGGTGATCGCCTCGATCGCCGCTATGCCGTCGCGCACCTCGGCCTTCAGCCGGTCGTCGATATGGCCGCCATTGCTGTAATAGGTGTTGCAGGCATCGCTGACGATCGTCAGTCCCGGCGGAACGGGAAGGCCGAGAGCGCACATTTCAGCAAGATTGGCGCCCTTGCCGCCGAGCATCTCGTGGTCGCGCGCGCCACCCTCCGCCTGTCCGTCGCCGAACCTATAGACCCACTTGGTCATCTTCCCCCCAACTCCAGATCGGGATCAGCGTGATCCCTCGGCTGTCGACGACCCTCGCTCTTTTCTCGGCGTCATCCTCGCCCCTGTGGCGAGGATCTGCTGCGTGTGACCGGTCGCAGATGCTCGGGACAAGCCCGAGCATGACGAAAGAGAAGAAGGCAGTGTCGTCAGCCTGACAAATCAGCTTAATGCCTTGGAGTTGAAATGAAAATCGACAAATGCGGCAAAAATGCTGCGTCGCACAATAAATTTCGCGAGAGTGGCGGCCGAAGGCATGCAAACCGCACCCGATCTGAAGAAGGCATAAAAAAAGCTTTGCGGGACTGCAACAATGTCCCGCAAAGCCTTGTTTCCGTCCGGCCAGGAAAACCGGACGGGGGGTCCCTCAACCCAGGACGGTTCATGGAACCACCCTGATCTTCGTGTTCGGCAATACCTCAGGATTTCCCGGGATTGCTCAACACCTCCCGGGTCTTTGCCCTCTACCCGGAAAGCGCATCGCAAATTCGACAATACGCAACGTTGACCGCCCGCTTTTCAGCAAAGTCATCAGGTTGCGTTGAAACAACTTCTAATGCAAGTCAGAGAAAAGAGCATCATCCAAATGGGGTACGGACCGCAAGACAGCCGACCTTTTTTGGTGTTTATCACTGAATGCGGGAAAATTGCGCGCGATTTGTGCACAGTCCGGCTGGAGTTCGGGTTTTGGCCGGCCGATGAGCAACCGCCTCGTCGTCGATGCGACCCTCTCGAAATGCGAGGCAGATCCTGCGCCGATGGCAGACAGCCGTTCCCGCAAAAGCTGACGCCGGACGGCGGTGAATGTCGGAATCCCGTTTGGCCGCACGTCTTTAATGTGGACAAGCGATGGAGAAAGCGATGACGATCACCATTACCGCCTTTGAACGTTCGCCTGATCGGGGCCGGGGTCTCGCGCGCGACATGCGGGTTCGCTGGGCGCTCGAGGAAGCCGGCCAACCCTATGAGGTTCGCCTCGTCACGTTCGAGACGATGAAGCAGCCGGCGCATCTGGCGCGTCAGCCTTTCGGGCAGATCCCGACCTATGAGGAAGGCGATCTTACCCTGTTCGAATCAGGCGCGATCGTCCTGCATATCGCCGAGCGTCATGGCGATGGCTTGTTGCCTGGGGATAGCAATGGCCGGGCGCGGGCGATCGCCTGGATGTTTGCCGCGCTCAATACGGTGGAGACGCCGATCTTCGAGCACAGCCTCGCCAGGATCCTGGAGCGCGACGAACCCTGGTACGAAAAGCGCCTGCGTTCCCTCGAGAGCAGCATCCGCAAACGACTGGACAGCCTTTCTGCCCATCTCGGCGATGCCGACTGGCTCGACGGCGCCTTCAGCGCCGGTGACCTGCTGATGGTCTCGGTACTGCTGCGGCTGAAGTCGTCAAACATACTGGACGATTATCCCAGCCTTGCAGCCTATGTCGCCCGCGCCGAAGCACGGCCGGCCTATCAGCGCGCCTTCGCCGCGCAGCTGGCGGTCTTCCAGGCTGCATCGGGCGGCTGACCAGGGATCATGGGGGGTGAACCGCTTGGACGGAAGTAGTCATTGATTGCTTCGTGTTCTGGCGTTTTCGTTGGTCGAGATACGCAGGAGTTCAATATCCGTGCAACGTCCCCGGCTGGGAGATCGGTGGGGGGGCTGCCCCTCAACCGCAACTACCTCTCGTCCTTCGAGCCCGGTTCATTCTCTCCTCTGCCAACCCAAGCACCACCCTTCCCGCCAGCCCGGCATCACCTCTCCTCACCATCCGGGCACCACCTCTCCTCCGTCATCCCAGGCCTTGAGCCTGGGATCCACGGCCTGGCGCTGGTGGATGCCGCATGGATCCTCGGGTCAAGCCCGAGGAAGACGGAGGATAGGGTGACAGCCGCAGCAAAATAGCGGCGGACCGCCAAATACCAATTCGGTGGCGCCCGTGTGTCTGTCCGCGGCCTCCTGCCGCGTCCGCGTTTCCGGCCGGTCCCTTGCCTCAATCCCATCACCCTGGGCCCTGAGCCTGGTCTCCGCGGCTCGCGCGGACGCCTTCAGGCGATTTCGCGCAGGCGTTCGGCCGTCTGCAGGTCGACGGAGACGAGGGTGGAGACGCCCTGCTCGGCCATGGTGACGCCGAAGAGGCGGTTCATGCGGGCCATGGTGATCGGATTGTGGGTGATGATGACGAAGCGGGTTTCGGTCGATGCCGCCATTTCGTCCATCAGGTTGCAGTAGCGCTCGACATTGTGGTCGTCGAGCGGCGCGTCGACCTCGTCGAGCACGCAGATCGGCGCCGGATTGGTGAGGAAGACGGCGAAGATCAGCGCCATCGCCGTCAGCGCCTGCTCGCCGCCCGACAGCAGCGTCATGGTCTGCGGCTTCTTGCCGGGCGGCCGCGCCAGGATTTCGAGGCCCGCCTCCAGCGGATCGTCGGATTCGATCAGCTGCAGCTCGGCGGTGCCGCCGCCGAAGAGATGGGTGAACAGCCGCTGGAACTGGCCATTGACGACGTCGAAGGCGGCAACCAGGCGCTCGCGGCCCTCGCGGTTCAAGCTCTGGATGGCGCCGCGCAGCTTGCGGATCGCGTCGATGACGTCGTCGCGCTCCTTGATCAGGGCTTCGAGCTTTTCGCTCAGCTCCTTCTGCTCCTCGTCGGCGCGCAGATTGACGGCGCCGAGCCGTTCGCGCTCCATCTTCAGCCGCTCGAGATCGCGCTCGACCTCGCGCGGATCGGGCAGCGCCTGCATCGGCTGCAGGCCGGCAAGCCGCAGCGCCTCATGCGGCGGCACGTTCAGCGCCTCACGGATGCGGGCTTCGCTTTCCTGCCGGCGCTCGCGGGCAGAGACGAGGCGCTCCTCGGCGCGGCCGCGGCGTTCGCGGTATTCGGCAAGCTCGGAAAGCGCGGTCGCCGCCTTGTGGTCGGCGTCGCGCTGGATGCGTTCGGCTTCGGCGAGCAGATCGCCGGCGTTGCGGCGCGCTTCTTCGGCCTTCTGCAATTCGCTGAGCAGAGCGCGGCGCTTGTCGTCGAATTCATCCGGCGCCATTTCGAGCTCGGCCGCCTCCTCGCGCGCCTCTGCCTCGCGCTCGCGCAGTGTGGCGACATGATCCTCGCCACTTGCCGCCCGCTGGCGCCAGGTCTCGCGCTCCTGGCCGATCGCCATGATGCGACGCTGGTGGGCCTCATTTTCCCTCGCCAGGCTTTCGTGCCGGGCGCGGGCCTCGGCGAGCGCGCCGCGGTCGGTCGCAACCTCCGCCTGCTGGAAGCGCAGCCGCTCGTCGATCAGCGTGAGATCAGGCGCATCCTCCAGCTCGATGCGGGCATTTTCTTCCTGAACGCCGATCTCCTCCAGTTGCGTGCCCAACTGGCTGGCGGCCTCGCTGACGACGTCGCGGCGGCGGATGAGATCGCCGGAAGCGCGCTCGGCCGCAGCCAGCGCCTCGCGCGCCTCGGCGAGATGACGCGCCGACAGGCGGCTCATGTCGCGGGCTTCCGCGAGCCTGCGTTCCTCGATGCGGATGGCTTCGGCGGCGGCTGCCTGCCGTTCCTCGGCCTCGGCAAGCACGTCGCGGGCAATCGCCACTTCACTTTCGAGTTCGGCCAGGCGGTTCTTTTGGGCAAGGCGCAGTGCCGCGGCACTCGGGGCATCTGCGCCGGTGACATGGCCGTCCCAGCGATAGACGGCGCCCTCCTTCGTCACCAGGCGCTGGCCGGGCTTCAGCGCCGCCATCAGCGACCGCGCGTCGCCCTCGCCAACCATGCCGATCTGGCGCAGCCGGCGCGTCAGAGCGGCGGGTGCGCTGATATGGGCGATGAGCGGCGTCACGCCCGGCGGAAGCGCCGGGTCGGCGGCGCCGTCGCCATTGACAGACCAATGGGCCGGCGCCTCGGCATCGAGCGGGGATTCCAGATCGTCGCCGAGTGCCGCACCCAGCGCCGTCTCAAAGCCGCGATCGACCTTCAGCTCCTCGGCAACCGGCGGAAACTTGCCGGCGGCCGCACCGGCGGCAAGCATGCGGGAAATGGTGCGGGCCTCGGTTTCCAGCGCATTCAGGGCGGAGCGGGCCTGATCGACCGGCGCGCGCGACAAGGCCTCGGCCTGGCGGGCGGCGGCGAGCGCCCGTTCGACTGTCTGGGCCGCGGCTTCGGCATCGGCCAGCGCGATTTCACCGGCCTCGACGATCGCCCGTTTTTCATCGGGATCGGCCAGGCCTGATATCTTCTCTGCGATGGCCGACAATTCCGCATTCGCCTCGTGCATCTGGCGCTCGAGGCGCATGCGGCGGTCGGCGAGATCGCGGATGGCGCGCTCCAGCTGGTTGCGGCCGGCGGCGGCTTCCGCCCGCTCGGCCGTCAGCTGGGTGAAGATGCGCTCGCTGTCGGCGAGCTTCGCCGCCGCCCCTTCGAAGGCTTCGCGGGTCTCCTCGGCAAAACGGCCGGAATCGGCGAGGATTTGAGAAATCTCGGCCTCTTCGGCGTCGAGCTTGGCGAGGATGACGGCATTGTCGGCGACCAGCCGTTCCTCGCGGCGGATATCTTCGGCCAGCTGGGCGAGACGGCGGGTCAGCTCGTCGCGGCGGCGCAGGATGCGGCCGGCATCCTCTTCCAGCTGGCTTCTGGCGATCTGCAGGCGTTGCAGGGCGGCAGCCGCACGCGCCTCGCCCTCGCGCAATTCCGGCAGCTTCAGGCTGGCAATACCCTGCTGCTTGGCCGCCTCCATCTGGATCTGCGCCTTTTCGGCGACGATGACGGTTGCCTGGTTGAGGGCGCTGTCGGCCTCGGCCTCGGCCTCCTTGGCCTGCACCCAGCGGATATGCAGGAGCATCGCCTCGCGGGCGCGGATATCGGCCGACAGCGTCTTGAAGCGATTGGCCTGGCGGGCCTGACGCTTCAGGCTCTCGATCTGGCTTTCGAGCTGCGAGGTGACGTCGTCGAGGCGCTCGAGATTGGTTTCGGCGGCGCGCAGCCGCAGTTCGGCCTCGTGGCGACGCGAATGCAGGCCGGAGATGCCGGCCGCCTCTTCCAGGAGCTGGCGGCGGGCCTGCGGTTTTGCCTGGATCAGCTCGCCGATGCGGCCCTGGCCAACCATCGAGGGCGAGCGGGCGCCGGTGGAGGCGTCGGCAAAGAGCAGCTGCACATCCTTGGCGCGGCTTTCCTTGCCGTTGATGCGATAGAGCGAGCCTTGTTCACGCTCGATGCGGCGGGTGACCTGGATCTCGTCGCTGTCGTTGAAGGCGGCGGGTGCGGTCCGCTCGCCATTGTCGAGATAGAGCGCCACCTCGGCGGTGTTGCGGGCCGGGCGGTTTCCCGAGCCGGAAAAGATCACGTCGTCCATGCCGGAGGCGCGCATGTTCTTGTAGGAATTCTCGCCCATCACCCAGCGCAGCGCCTCGACGAGATTGGACTTGCCGCAGCCGTTCGGTCCGACGACGCCGGTCAGCCCCCGTTCGATGATGAATTCCGTCGGCTCGACGAAGGATTTGAAGCCGACCAGGCGCAGCTTGTTGAACTTCATGCGGAAATATCCACGGCAGGAAGCCCCGCCCGCAAACTGCGCTGAAAACAAAAAACGGGCGCACGGCTTTCGCCGTCGCCCGCTGTGGTCGAACGGTCCGGTTCAGATGAGGCTGTCGATGAGCTTCGACATGGTGTCAACCGGCATGTCTCCAGAATAGCGCTTGCCATTGATGAGGAACGTTGGCGTGGCGTTGACGCCGAAATCCTTGGATCCCCTTTCCCGCGTGGCGTTCACTTCATCCAGAAGCTTCTGGTTCGTCAAGCATTTCGTGAAGCTATCCTCAGTAAATCCGGCAAGCTTCGACATCTGCAGCAGTGCGGCGCGGCCGTCATCGGCGGCGGCCCAGACCTGCTGCTGCTTGAACAGCATCGAAACCATCGGGAAATACTGTTCCGGCGTGCTCAACTGCTCCGGATTGGAGGAACTGCAGCGGGCGAGCATGAAGGCGGCTGCGGCACGCGGATCGAAGGGGAATTCGCGGATGATGAACTGCACCTTGCCGGTATCGACGTATTTCTGCTTGATCGTGTCGAAGGTGGTGTTGTGGAAATGGGCGCAATGCGGGCAGGTCATCGACATATATTCGACGATCTTGACCGGCGCGTCGGCCTTGCCAAGCGCCATCTCGGGCAGCGCGCCGGGCTTCAGCACTTCGGCCATGTCGACATCGCCGTCGGACTGGGGCATGTCCCCCGCCGAGGTGGCCGCCGTCTGCATGGTATCGACATCGGTGCCGTCGGCCATGGTCTTGCCGGAGGACGAAGCATCGGCAGCGTCCTTGCTGTCGTTGCAGGCGACAAGCGCTGCGGCAGCTGCGGCGATGGCGATCCCACCCAGGAGGCGGCGTTTCGTCAGTTGCATTTCGGACATCTGCATGGGTTCCCCATAAGTAATGAGAGTGACGGCATGATTGTGCGATATAACGGCTGGCAGCCGCCTACAAGGCACGGTTGGCCAACTTCCTTCAAAGAATTGTGACCGTGATGGGACCGCCGGACAAAATTGCTATCGGTCAGCTCCCGGATTTCATCGATAGACATCACGGCGATTGCCAATCCGCACGATGAGGATTCGCACGGTTCCATCGTCGATGCTTGCGATCACCCGATAGTCCCCGATGCGGTACTTCCAGAAGTCCCCAAGTTCAGATCCTTTAAGCGCCTCTCCGATGGATCGTGGATCGTCCAGCTTGGCAACGCGATCATTGAGAAACCGGAGGATTCGGCGAGCCGCCTCATGTCCAAGCTTCTCAAGCTCACGCTCGGCTGCCCGGTCAAACTCAATTCTCCAAGCCATGACGTGCCATCAGCTCGGCCAGCGGCACTGTATCGCTCTCACCTCGGCGAAGCTCTTCGAGGCGCTTTTCGGCGAGATAGACATCCTCGAGATCATCGAGATGTTCGAGAATGGCTTGACGCGCGTAGAAGCTCTTGCTGCGGCCCGTGCGCCTGGCAAGCTCATCGAGGCGTGCTTCGATTTCAGGTGGCAACCGCAAGGCCAACATGATTTTTCTCCTGTCTGCTATACAAATATAGCACCCGAAGCGTTCGGTCACCAGTCTCCTCCCGGAAATCTCGCTGATGCGACTACGCAATGCGAGCCCTATACGTCGGTCTCGGGCAGAGTCGAATTCCTTGTGACCCGTGAGCGTGTTGAAGCAGGATCAAAAAATTAAACGCCCGTAGGACGCCTCGGTCGCCAGAAGCGGACAAACTTCCACTCAGATTTGCTCATCAGCGCCCTCTTCCCCGCTTGCCCATCACCGCAGTTCCCAAGCGCTGGATCGCCTGACGCAGCTTGTCGCCCTCGATGCCCTCCATCATGCCTTCGAGCTTGCGCGCGGCCTCGCCCTTCAGCGGCGCGGGCGGGCGGGAGCGGCGGACGGCTTGCGACACCGGCTTCTGGACGATGCGGATCTGGTGGACGGCGGCGAAGCCGAAGAAGCTGTTGATGCGCTGGATAAGTTCGCCCTGGGCATGGGTGAGGAAGAGCGCGCGCGCGCCTTCGCAGGCGATCGTCAGCACGCCGGGGCGGAAGCTGCCGTCATCGCCGCCGCCGCGGGCCCAGGCGATCTTTTCCGGCCGGGTGCAATCGGCGAAATCCTCGCCGGCGATTTCGCTCCACGAGCCGAGTAGCGCCGTGTTGATGCCGGCGCGGCGCGCCAGGACCGGATCGATCAGCCCGTTCGCCAGTTCGGAAATCTGCTTCACATCTTTGCGTGGATAACTCATCGAAACCTTTGAACGGCGTCACGAATTGGTGCGGCCGACTTGATCGCGCGGCGTTGCTTCGCCAAGTATAGGGCCTTCCCCCCATTGCGGCAAATCATGACGACCACGACACTCGACACGCCCTCGGCAAAGCCCCTCCTCGACTGGTACGACCGCCATCACCGCGACCTGCCCTGGCGCGTTTCGCCCGGCATGGCGGCGCGCGGCGTCCGCGCCGATCCCTATCGCGTCTGGCTGTCCGAAGTGATGCTGCAGCAGACGACGGTGCAGGCGGTCAAACCCTATTTCGAGAAGTTTCTCGAGCGCTGGCCCGAAGTCTCCGATCTTGCCGCAGCCGAAAACGAGGCGGTCATGGCCGCCTGGGCGGGGCTCGGCTATTATGCGCGGGCCCGCAATCTGAAGAAATGCGCCGAAGCGGTAGCTAGGGAACATGGCGGCGTCTTTCCCGACACCGAAGAGGGACTGAAATCGCTTCCCGGCATCGGCGATTATACCGCTGCCGCCGTCGCCGCCATTGCTTTCAATCGGCGGGCCGCCGTCATGGACGGCAATGTCGAGCGGGTGATTTCAAGGCTTTATGCCATCGAAACACCGCTGCCGGGCGCCAAGCCGCTGATGAAGGCGAAGGTGGCGCTGCTGACGCCAGCGGCTCGGCCCGGTGATTTCGCCCAGGCGATGATGGATCTCGGGGCGACGATCTGCACGCCGAAGCGGCCGGCCTGTTCGCTCTGTCCGTTTCGCGATGCCTGCCAGGCGCTGAAGCTTTCCGATCCCGAGCTCTTTCCGGTCAAGGGGGCGAAGAAGGACAAGCCGGTTCGCCAGGGCGCGGCCTTCATCGCGGTGACCGCAGAGGGCGAGATCCTGCTCAGGCGGCGGGCCGATAGCGGCCTGCTCGGCGGCATGACCGAGGTGCCGACGACGGGCTGGACGGCGCGCATCGACGGCGAGACCTCCGTCACCGCCGCCCCCTTCGAGGCGGCCTGGCAATCCTGCGGCACCGTCATCCATGTCTTCACCCATTTCGAACTCCGGCTGTCGATCTGGCGGGCGGCGATCGCTGCAAAGCCGAAGCCGAATGCTGGCGTGGATGACGGATGGTGGGAACCGGTTACAAATCTTGAAGCGCAGGCCTTGCCGACCGTCATGAAAAAAGCGATCGCAGCGGCTATTCCTCTCGCGTTCAAAACATCCAGGGCATAAACATGACCATCGAAATAAGGCATATCGTTTTCGACATCGGCAAAGTTCTCATTCATTACGATCCCAATCTCCCCTTCGCCCGCCTCATTCCCGACGAGGCCGAGCGCAATTGGTTTTTCGCCAATATCTGCACCCATGACTGGAACGTCGAGCAGGACCGCGGCCGCACCTGGGCGGAGGCCGAAGCGCAGCTGATCGAAGCGCATCCGACGCGCGAGGAGCACATCCGCGCTTTCCGCAAATACTGGCACGAGATGGTCCCGCACGCTTATGAGGAGAGCGTCGCGATCATGGAGGGGCTGATCGACGAAGGCCGCGACGTGACCATGCTCACCAACTTCGCCTCCGACACTTTCCGCGAGGCGCAGCAACGTTTCCCGTTCCTGACGAAACCGCGAGGCGTCACCGTTTCCGGCGATGTCGGCCTGATCAAGCCTGACATCGCGATCTATGAGACGCATACGAAGAGCTTCGGCCTCGATCCCGCCGCGACGATCTTCATCGACGACGCACCGGCCAATGTCGAAGGCGCCAAGGCCTTCGGCTGGAACGCGGTGCGGTTTTCGGGCGCGGACAAACTGCGCAGCGATCTCGCTGCCTACGGCGTGAAGGTGTGAGAGCCATGGCCTTCGACCCGGCAGAGGAAATCGAACGCTTCCACGCCGCCATCAACGCGCTGGATTTTCCGGCGATCGAGGACTATTTCGCCGAGGACGCGACCTATGTCTCGAACGGCGTCGGCAGCCTCTCGGGGCGACCAGAGATCATGGCTGCCTTCCGGCGCTATTTCGACGATTATCCCGATCAGACGGCGGAGAATTCGCTGGTGGAAAGCCTGACGCCCCTCTCCGGCCGCGCGGTCTGGTCGCTCAGCGCCACCCACAGCCGGACCGGCAAACCGCTGCTGCGCGAGGGCGAGGAAACGATCACCTTCAATGAAGATGGCCGCATCACGCGGGTCGAAGTCACCGACTATCGCCAGTTCTGATCATTGCGCTTCCCAGCTCAAATAGAAGACGCCCGAGGCTTGAACCCCGGGCGCCTTGGTCTTCTTCCGCAACTGGAGGAAACCGGAAGAAGTTATTTCGATTCGCCAGAGCATGATGCCGAAAAGTGTAAGCGGTTTTCGGACGACATCATGCTCCAATTATCTGGTTTAGGCGCTGCTCAATCCACCTTTGCCAGATCACTGCGGATGACGGACCTGAGCTCGTCGATCGGGCGCAGGGACTGCCCGTCTTCGAAGTGCCAGAAGGTCCATCCGTTGCATGCATCGAGCCCCTGCACCTTGGCGCCGAGACGATGAATGGAGCCGGCCTCGCCGCCCGAGGCTACCGTGCCATCGGCGCGCACGATCGCGCTGTAGCGGCGCTTGGCGTCGGTCAGCACCTGGCCGGGCTTGATCAGGCCGCTTTCGACAAGCACGTTGAAGGCGACGCGAACCTCGGCCTTCTTGCCGGTCATTACGGTGAGTTCCGCCTTGCCGAGCGGCTCGATGGCGGCGATGCGAGCCGAAGCCGCATCGATATATTCCTGCTCGCGCTCGATCCCGACGAAGTGGCGGCCGAGGCGCTTGGCGACGGCGCCCGTCGTTCCCGAGCCGAAGAAGGGATCGAGCACGATATCGCCGGGCTTGGTCGAGGCCATGATGACGCGGGCAAGCAGCGCTTCCGGCTTCTGCGTCGGATGCACCTTCTTGCCGTCCTCGCCCTTCAGCCGCTCATTGCCGTTGCAGATCGGGAACAGCCAGTCGGAGCGCATCTGGACGTCGTCATTGGCGGCCTTCATCGCGTCGTAGTTGAAGGTATAGCCCTTGGCCTTGGCATTCGGACTTGCCCAGATCATCGTCTCATGGGCGTTCTGGAAACGGCGGCCCTTGAAATTCGGCATCGGATTGGTCTTGCGCCAGATGATGTCGTTCAGGATCCAGAAATTCAGATCCTGCAGCGTGGCGCCGACGCGGAAGATATTGTGGTAAGAGCCGATCACCCAGATCGAGCCTGTCGGTTTCAGCACCCGGCGGCAGGCGAGCAGCCAGGCACGGGTGAAGGCGTCATAGGCCTCGAAAGAGGCGAACTGATCCCATTCGTCATCGACCGCATCGACCAGCGACTGGTCGGGACGATGCAGCGTTCCGCCGAGCTGGAGATTATAGGGCGGGTCGGCGAAGATCACGTCGACGGAGTGGTTGGGCAAGGCTTCAAGGGCGCTCACGCAGTCGCCCTTGATGATCGTGTCAACCCAGGAGTCCGCCTTGACGGAAGCCTTGAGGTCGGCAAGCGGAAAAACTGACGCCATTCTGATACTCACTCATACGCTTTACGCTTAACTCTCCGTTATGGTTACCCAACTTAGTTACCAAAGCCTGAAGCACTGGCCGATTTCGGGAATTTATTGTGGCGGGCAATCGGGTAACGGTCCGAGAGCGGCGCCATGAGGCGATTGTTTTAATCGTTTGCTTGAAAAGCTTATCTCTGTTGAGACTGGAGGGGCACCGAATGAGGAGTACCTTTTGGTTTCTCGGTCAGGGCGATGCAGAATGCCTGCCGGGGTGCAGCGTCCATCATTGAGACATAAACATCGAAAGGCGGAATGATTTTCAATTTGATTGCAAGCTGGACACAGTCCCCAGTGTTCTTGTTGCTTTTCAAGCAAGCATCCACGCGCCTGTAATCTCCTATCACTTTGTTATCCCAAAAGTGCCTGGGAATAATTTGGTCCACCCCAAGACCATGATCTTTGAGAGCGTTACTTACTCCAGCGTCTTTCCAGGCGTATAGCCTGAGTGCTGTAACCTGATCCTCGAAATTCTGCACGATATTCTCCCTCATGGGAAAATACGACGGCGGCACAAGAATTCCCAAAGGCACTAGCCGATCCGCAAGCGAGGCCAAAGCTTCTGAATTTCCCTGGCGCGCTTCATGCCAAACGATTTTCCATGCTTCTGCGCAATTGCCCTTGCGGATCAGATTAAATGCTTGCTTCTCAAGGGCTGGCTGCTCATCAGCCGTCTGGGCAAAAACTGCAATTGGCGTAAGAGCAGCGGCTAAAGCAAATACCGTAAAGACTGCTCGAATGAGGCAAGAGCGCGAACAATTTTTTCTATCATCCATTCGAGATTTGCGCCTTCAATGCAACTTGAGCCTTACATTTCGAAGATATCCGACAGCATTGCAAGTAAAAGCGAGAAAACCTGTTTCAGACGAAAACGGGCGGAGCTCTACCACTTCTCGCCGTCCTCACACCGCATCATGAACCCTGCGGCTGTCGGCCGGCGCCTCGCCGCGTTCGAACATGCCGTAGTCGCGCAGGACACTGGCGATGCGCAGGCGGTAATCGGCGAAGATGCCGCCGCGGCCCGCCTGCTGGGCGGACCGATGGGCCTCACGGTTGCGCCATTCCTTCACCGCCGCCTCGTCGCGGAAGAAGGAGAGCGACAGCAGCTTGCCGCGGTTGGTCAGGCTTTCGAAACGTTCGATCGAGATGAAGCCGTCGATGGTTTCGAGTTCGGCACGCAGCTCGCCGGCGAGATCGAGATATTTGTGGCGCTCGCCCATATAGGGCACGACTTCGAAGATGACGGCGATCATGGCAGCACCAGCTTTGCGTGGGGAGCAGAGACGTTTTTCAGGAAGACGCGATCCTCCTTCAGGATAAAGCGTTCGCGACGGGCGAACTCGTAATTCTCGCGGCCGAGCGGGTCGGCGGCCAGCCGGGCGCGGTAGGCTTCGTAGGCGGCGAGGCTTTCGATATTGTAGACGCCGTAAGCCGTCGTCGCCGACCCTTCATGCGGGGCGAAATAGCCGATCAGGTCGGCGCCATTCCTCGGGATCGCCTGGCCCCAGTTGCGGGCATACTCAGTGAAGACGTCCTTCTTGAAGGGGTCGATCTCATAGCGGATGAAGCAGGTGATCATCGGGTTCTCCTTTGTGCTTCCCCGTTTTCGCACATTGCCGGACGAAGATGCTTCGGTTACGATCGAACTATGAAGGAAGGACCAGACATTGCCCAGATCGGCGCGCTGATCGGCGATCCTGCGCGGGCCAACATGCTGGCGGCGCTGACCGGTGGGCGGGCGCTGACGGCGACCGAGCTTGCCGGCGTTGGCGGCATCACGCTGCAGACGGCAAGCGCGCATCTGGCCAAACTCGAAGCCGGCGGGCTGCTGAGCCAGCGCAAGCAGGGGCGCCACCGCTATTTCACGCTGGCCGACGAGGCCGCCGCCCGGCTGATCGAAAGCATGATGGGTTTTGCCGCCGGGCGCGGGCATCTGCGCCACCAGCCAGGGCCGAAGGAGCCGGCGCTGCGCAAGGCGCGCATCTGCTACGATCATCTGGCCGGCGATTATGGCGTGCGCATGCTCGACAGCCTGATTGCATCAGGCGCGATCGAGGCGGTCGGAGAGGGTCTGGCGCTGACGGAAAAGGGCGAGAGCGATCTCGCCCGCATCGGCATCGACGTCGGCAATCTCAAATCCTCGCGCCGCCCGCTCTGCCGCTCCTGCCTCGACTGGAGCGAAAGACGAGCGCATCTGGCGGGCAGCCTCGGCAAGGCGCTGCTGTCGAGCTTCCTTGACAGGGGCTGGGCGAGGCGCACCGCCGAAAGCCGCTCGATCCTCTTTACACCGGAAGGCGACCGGCAATTTCTATTGCTTTTTCCGGCTGGATAGACGGGTGCAGATCTGCAAAACCCTGCCAGCGTAAAGGCGCAGGTGATGAATGCGCCGAACCGACCGTCGGGCATATCCGTCACTCGCCTCGCTTGATTGCCACCCCTGCGCCCCCGCTCCAGTCGAGGCATGTTCGCATTCGGCACGAGCGCGGGCTCCCATCCGGCGTCCTTTGCTGGCACGCGAAGCCGTTTGCGGCTTCATCACCCCTGGCAGCCTTTCTTCCTCATCTTCTTTTCGATCTTTGCCTTCCTTTCGACGCCATCGTCGGCATGTTTTCCGCCGGTCAAACCATGATCCATCATCGCCTGCAGCTGTGCACAGCTTCTGTGATTGTGGTGCTTTCCGCCCTTGGCGGCGGCATCGGATGTGAAGGCCAATAGCAGCGCTGCGGCGGCCGCTGATGGAACAAGAGCTGACAGCCTCATGGTCCCTCTCCTCTTGTCGCCCAAATTAGGATCAAGCCCTTGAATTGGCAATGCTGCTCGTGTCGCGCCGCCACAGAAGCGCGTTGCAAATTTCTTCGCCGCTGGCCGATCGCGATCGGATAGAAAAAGTCGGGGGATTATCCGAGCGAGGCTTAGGAGAGAAACAGTGAGGTTTAACCGACGTTCGCCAAGCAGCTATCCATCCGCTCCGGATGCGAAAGCGCCTCGCTAGAACAGGATGATCTAAGGCCGGGTGGGCCTTAGATTTTAATCCTCAAACAGTTAGAGCATGATTTCCTCCGAAAATCGCTCACACTCATGCTCTAGAATCTCACGTCCAACCGGGCATTGGCGCTGTGGCGGTTGAGGCCACCGCCGAATTCTCCTCGGTACGACAGGGAAGCGACCGCTGCCTCCGTCAGCTGCAACGTCACGGATCCGCCCGCAACGACGCTGTTTTCGGCATTGCGCAGCCCTCTCACGACGAAACTGCCGCCATTTTCGAATGCCAGAGCGGCGAGCGGCGTATCCTGATCGGCAATCCGTCTCCAGGCGACATCAAAACCAGTGGTGACACTCTTTCCGGCGATCGAAGCCTGTCGTTTCGTCCGTAGCCCCACAGTCGTCGCAAACAGATCTTCGCGTGCGCTCTCGCCCGAAAGGGAGGCTGCGCCGCCGTCCTCGTGGAAGCTGTCGCGCTGGCCGATTGCATAGTCCAGTCTGCCGAACGGGGTCACAATCAGGTCACGGGAGAGGCCGAAATCGTATGACGCCTCCGCGAAAATCTGGGCGGTGCTGCCGTGATAACTTGCCGTCTGACTGTCGGAAAAACCGTCAAAGGCGATGTCGCGGCGCGTTTCGATGTCGTGCCAGCTGTTCGACGCCCCGAATCTGACCTGCAGTCCGTCGAACCGCTGCGCGGCATAGAGGCCAAGATGCACGCTGTCGATATTGGCCGTGGAGCCGAGGTCGGGGATCTCGAAAGAGGATTGACCGACGCCTGCGAACACGCCGATCGAACGATCGTCGATCACCCAGTCGACGCCATAGAGCGCGCCGCCGCGCGCTGTCGTCGCGCTCGAGGCGTTTCCGTCACCCTTCAGCCAGGCGACATTGCCATAGGCGCTCGTCCATGCCTTGCCGCCGGTCGCAAACGCCTCGTCCAGCCGGTCATAAACCGCGTTGCGCACGTCATCGGCTTCGCTGAAAAGGCCATTTTGCACCGATGCGTGGATTTCGCCGGAGAGCTGGTCGAATGCATCCCTTGCTTCTGCCCTGTCGCTATAAAGGATCGCATTGTAGAGCGCGAGGCTACTGGAGCCGCTCGTCTGATCGAGGAAGTCGAGGCCATAAGCCGACTGTTGCTGATTATACGTGAGGGCGGCGCTCGGAAACAGAGAACCGGGGCTCAGCACGGTACGCAGGATCAAGGTTACGTCGGTGGCGGAATAGCTGAGGAAAGACTTCAGGAAGGCCGAATCGATCTCCAGATCGCCGAAGGTGCCCGAGACGGCGCCGGCAGAGACGATCGTGTAGGACTGGCCGTTGACGTAGCTGACGGCGGGATCCCAAAGGATTGTCCGAACCTCGGTGCCGTTCAGGAAGGCGGTACCGGTGACGTTCACCCTGTCGCTCAGCCCGGTGCTGCCGATCTCGACTTCGAACACGCTGCTTGGATCGAAGTTCAGATCTCCGGCGACCGTCAGGGTACCAATCGAATTTCCGGGAGCAAGGACGCTGTTTGCTGCAAGCGTGGTCGTGCCGACGCTTCCCGTTCCCTGAAGTCTTGCGCCGGAACCGACGTTGACTGCGCCAGCCAGGCTGCCATTGACCGACAGCGTGCCGTCAAGCACATCCGTGTCGCCGGTATAGCTGCTGTTTCCAGTCAGGTGAAAGAGGCCATCGCCAGTCTTGACGAGACTGCCATCGCCGGTGATCGACCCGGCGAAAGTGGTTGAACTGTCGTCGCCGCCGACCGTGAGTGTCGCCGTGTTAAAAAGGTTCACATCTCCGCCCGACGAACCGCCGCCGGCGAGCGAGCCGATGGTTTCGGAGGTGGCGACGTCGAGCCCGGTTCCGGCAAGATCAGTAATGGTCACGCCCGCTCCGTCGGCCAATGCATTGCCGTTCTGGATGAATAACCGCCCCTGGTCGATCACCGTATCGCCGGAACGCGTGTTGTTGCCGGAAAGGGTCAGTGTCCCCGCGCCAGTCTTGGTCAGCCGTCCGGTACCCGACACGTTGCCGGCGAAGGTCACAGCATAGCCGTTCGTGTTCACGGTGCCACCGGCGCCTCCGATGACCACACCCCGGGCGGCTGGAGACGCAACAGTGCCGAATGTCTGCAACGTCGCGCCGTCGAGGGTCACGGTATTGGTGGCGCTGCCATCACCGAGAGATGCGGATGAGGACACGAAGAGGGTTCCTCCCAGCACATTCATCGCGCCGGAGAAATTGTTGGGTCCAAATAGCCCAAAAGTGCCGGCGCCCGATTTGGTAACGGAGCCGCTGCCGGATATGACGCCGCTGAACGTCCCGCTCGCGCCGGAAGCGCCAAGGGACAGGCTGGCACTGCCGAGCAGAATGTCGCCGCCGCCGGAAAGGCTCGCAATAGCCTGGTTGAAGCCGCCCATATCCAATTGGGTGCCGTTATTCATGAAGAGTCCGGACGAGGTGGAAAGCGCGTTTGCCGACATCAACTGCAATTTGCCGGCTGAGATGGTCGTTGCACCGGTATAGGACTGCTGGCTGCTGAGCGTGAAGGTGCCGGTGCCGGCTTTGGTCAGGCCGCCGTCACCTGATATAACTCCGTCGAAAGTGGTCGAGCTATTGTCAGCTCCAACGGAAAGAACGGCGTTGCCGGCGACGTCGACACTCCCACTACCGGTTAGTGCATCGACAGCTTCACTTGTCTTGATAGTCAACGTCCCGTCGACATTGATGTCCGCAAGCCCCCCGAACACCTTGCCGCCATCGGCCGTTAGTGTCGCGCCGGAAAGCACGTCGATCGACAGGGCCCCTTGCGAGACGCCCGACCATAGGAAGTCCCCGGAAATCGTCAGCCCGCGGTTGGCGACGATGCCACCTGAATAATTTCCGGATCCTATCGAGAGGCTTTCAGTCGTGCCGATCAGGCCTGCGCCGTACAGGCTGTTGATGGAGGCGTCATACATTCTAAGGTCGAAGAGCGATCCTGAGGACAAGCGAAGCGCATCGAGGGTTGAAAGATTTGCTGCGGTGGCGGCATCGAGAATGTTTAGCGTCCGGTTGGCGGAGAGCGCGACTTCGCCGACGCCGAGGAACCTGCCCTGCCAGTTTCCGCCCCGGCTGAAGGTCACACTGTTTGCGCCGTCAATCGTTCCATCGAATGTGAAGTCTCGGATCTCAAGATTAGCATTGTCGAGGCGGATGGTGCCGCTGCCGGCAAGAGAGGCTATCCAATCGCTGTGCGTCCCGAGGTCGATGGTTGCGCCGGATGCAACAGTTGTCGTGGTGGCGCGGAGCAGTGCTCCTTGACCGTCCCCCGGGACCAGCAGCGTGCCGGAATCGACATACACGTCCTGGCTTGAGCCCGAGAAGAAGTTATCCGCAAGCGTGACGGTGCCTGTGTCGCCGGCGCCGCCGAAATGAAGTTCCGCGCCCCTCCCGGCCCGATAAAGCCTGAGATTCAGATCACTGCCGGCAATGGCGGAGAAACGCACAACGGCGCCGTCCATAATATCCATTTCCGGCACCAGACTGACGGTTCCGGCCCCCACGGATCTGATCCATCCACCCGTCGACATGTCGACCTGATCCGTTCCCAACTCGCCGCCGTTGCTGATCTCGACATAGGAATCGAGCAAGGGATCGCTTTGCGCGGTAACGGCTGAAAGAGAGAGTGTAATAAATGCTGAACCGGCAACGGCGAAGTGAACTGAGATACGGCCCTGTGCTTTCATCAAAATCAACTTTATTGAAGAAAATTAAACGCAGAGGCTGTATAAACCGCCTCCCGCCATTGGCAGAGTCTAAACTTTGCATTGATCAGTAAGCAGACGAAAGAAACATGAGCGAGACACGCCTCTATGCCGGAGTGAATGACTTCGCCGCGGACACTCTGTGGGTCGAGGCGGCCCGCTTGATGCGCCATCCCTCCTATAGCGTCGCGGTGCTGTCCTATTGCGAGGCAATGATTGCACGCGTGCCGAAGGTGTTGCCGGCGAACAAGCTTTTTGCCCAGAAGCAGCGCTATCTCGTTTCCTTCGTGCTGATTTGTCTTTACATTCAGTGGCTTCAAGCGCGTGGCCCAGCGCCATCGCTTGCCCTTCTTCAGCGCGCTGCACCCGGCAGCCCGCGCCAGATCGCCGATTTCATCGGCGGGCTGCGTGACCGGGGCCTTGTCACCGCGATGTCACTGGAGACGGATCGCCGTACGCAAATCCTGAAGCCGGGTCTGGCATTGATGCGGGAAATCGCACACTCGCCATTGGCCATTTTGAGATCCTTCGAGCTCCTGGCGCCGCCTCTGCCCATCCGCCCGGACGAACTCGCCCAGGACGAGGACGTGCTGGCGCGCTGGCTGGCGCTCTCCGCGGAACGTTATGCGTTGAAGGACGACCTATTCGGCCCATTTCCGGCCATCGTGCGCCACAGCGAAAGAGATGCCGGCCACCTCGTTTTCTGCGCCGTCATCGCCGAGGCGCTGCGCGAGCGCCCGGCCGACGCGAAGGTCCCCGCAAGCCTGACTTATCGAGCGCTTGCGGAGCGCTTCGGCGTGTCCCGTCAGCATATCAGCAACATCCTCGACGAAGCCGCTGAGAAGGGCTGGTATTGCGTCTCCGCGGGGGGCGAACTCGCCTCGATGCCCGATGGGACGCTCCTTCAGTTCGAGACCTGGGTGGCCGGACAGATGGTCCATTACAGCCGCCTGACGGCGCTGATCGGCGGCAAAAAAGTCGAAGCCGCCGCGCCGAACGATTAAATCGGCCTAAGGTCCGAGGCCTTGTCCGACTGAGTGCCTAGATCAGGAACAGCCGGGTAAAACCGTCGTTTGTCAAACAGTCGTCCATCCACTCCGGATGCGACGGCAACTGACAAACAATCGGAGGAATATCCTATGATGAAGGTAACACATCTGGCATTGGCAGCGGCCCTTCTGGCCGGCACGGCGGCTTCCGGCTTTGCGCAGTCTTCGAGCACAGTCGGCACCGGCGGTTCGACGGCGGGCGGCGGAACTGCGAGCAGCACCGTCGGTACTGGTGGCAGCTCTGCCGGGGGCACCTGCCCGGCTGGTGCGACCAACTGCAATTCCGGTTCGTCCTCGACGCTCGGCACCGGCGGCTCGTCGGCTGGCGGCGGGACGTCGAGCAGCACGGTCGGTACCGGCGGCTCGGCCGCGGGCTCGGGCTCTGGATCCGGTTCCGCCTCTACGCTTGGCACCGGTGGCTCGTCGGCCGGCGGCGGCACGTCCAGCAGCAGCGTGGGCACCGGCGGTTCCGCCGCAGGTTCGGGCGATGCAAATTCGGCCTCGAGTGTCGGAACCGGCGCTTCGTCGGCGGATGGAGACAAGACCGGCAGCACCGTCGGCACCGGCAGCAGCGCGGCAGGCAGCTCGCACGACAACAAGGGCAAGAAAGGCTGCGCGCCTGGCCAGGTCAAGAAGGGTGCCGCCGGCACCGAGGATTGCAAATGATGATCCCGGCCGGCGCCTTCCGGGCGCCGGCCAAACTCTTGGAGAGAAACCAATGACCCGGTTTTCCACAATCGCACTGGCCGCTTCGCTCATTGTGATCGCCGGCCCGACAATGTCGGAAGAGATCAAGCTCGACGACGGGACGACGTGCACGATCGTCCAATCCCAGGCGGGAGACACGTCAACCACCGTCACGGCCGGCAACGGGCACGTGTCCTCGTCGACCACGACAGGCAGCGGTTCGACCGGCTCCACTTCGTCATCCGCCTCGGCGGGCTCCTCGGCTGGATCGGGAAGCGTCGACAGCTTTTCGACGGCAAGCGTGACCCGGCCGGACGGCACCGTCATCACGAAACGGTCCGATGGAACCTGCTCCATCACCAAGCCGAACAAATAGGAGATGGCAATGAAACCTATCAACTTTATCGCCGCCGCCTCGATCGCGCTCCTCGCATCGAGCCCGGCCGCCCTTGCGGAGGAGTGTAATGCGGCCGGAACCGTCGGCACGGCGGGAAGCGCTTCGGCCGGAGGCACATCCGCCAGCTCGGTCGGAACGGCGGGCGCCTGCCAGACCGATGGCGGCACGACATCGTCGATCGGATCTGGCGGAAGTGCGGCCACGGTCGACGGAAAGGCGCAAAGCAAGACTCATATCAACGATAATGGCGACAAGCTGAAGGCGCAGACCAAGGCCCAGGCCGTCGACAAGGGCACGTTCAGCAAGTCCCGCACCAAGACCAGCACGGACGGCAGCTCGCTCGACAGCACGACTCGTACGATGTCGCATGTTCCGGGCGAAAAGCCGGTGAAAAGCACCACCACTCAGAAGATCATTCTGCCGGAACAATAATTGCCCGGGGCTCGCCGCTTGAACTTCGACGAGCCCTGCCCCTCCAGTATCACCATTGAGCAGCGACCACGGAGCCGGTCGCTTGCCGCATCGCAGCCATGCTTGAGATCAGGTTGAGCTTTGCCCGGTGATCGTGTAAAGCCGCAGCATCCCCGCACAAGACCAGATTTCCAGCAAGGCGTGAACAATGGACGGCTTCGATCTCATCATCTTCGACTGCGACGGTGTCCTCGTCGATTCCGAAATCATCGCGGCCGAAGTCGAATCCGCACTGCTGACGGAGGCCGGATATCCGATCGGCGTCGAGGAAATGGGCGAGCGTTTCGCCGGCATGACCTGGCACAACATCCTGCTGCAGGTCGAGCGCGAGGCCAGCATCCCGCTTTCGGCCTCGCTGCTGGATAAATCCGAGCAGCTGCTCGACCTCAGGCTGGCGAATGACGTCAAGGCGATCCCGGGCGTCGAATTCGCCGTCTCCAGGCTACCGATGAAGCGCTGCATCTGCTCGAATTCGAGCACGAAGCGGCTCGACATGATGCTCGGCAAGGTCGGCCTGAAGCCGCTGTTTGCGCCCAACGTCTTCTCCGCCAAGGATCTCGGCGCCGACCGCGTCAAGCCGAAGCCGGATATCTTCCTGCACGGAGCAAGCCGCATGGGCGTCTCTCCCGACCAGACGGTCGTGGTCGAGGATTCCGTCCACGGCGTGCACGCCGCCCGCGCCGCCGGCATGCGCGTCATCGGCTTCACCGGCGCCTCGCACAGCTACCCCGCCCATGCCGACAAACTCACCGATGCCGGCGCCGAGACGGTGATCTCACGCATGAACGACCTGCCGGGCGTGGTTGCCGCGCTGGCGGCGTGGGAAGGCGTGCTCTAGGCCTGGACCATTTCGCTCGGCTGCTGCCGATGCGGTCGCGGCACTACCTCTCCTCCGCGCCGGCGGGGCTTATGCATCCCGGCACCACCTCTCCTCCGTCATCCCAGGGCTTGACCCTGGGATCTTTACTGTGGGCAATTAATTGAAGCCGAGTGCCTGGCTGTGGATCCCAGGGTCAAGCCCTGGGATGACGGAGTGTGGGGTTGGCGTTCTCGCCAAACGCGCCGGCGGCGCAGCTTGTGAAGTGCCGCTGTTGCCGAAGCTCGTGCGGCGCCGCATCTGGTGTCGCTTCATGTGGCTGCTGAGGCGATGTACCCAGACACCACCTCTCTTGCGCGCCGACGGGGCCTATGCACCCCGGCACTGCCTCTCTCCCGCGCAGATGGGATTATGGGTCACGGCACCACCTCTCCTCCGTCATCCCAGGGCTTGACCCTGGGATCCATGCGGCTGGCACTGCGTGAGGAGCGGCGACATTTCCCCGTGGGCAAGCAATTGAGGCCGAGTGCCGGTCGTGGATCCCAGAGTCAAGCCCTGAAATGACGGTGTGAGCGTGGCAATGGCTGAGATTGCGGCTATGTCCTCTCGGCATCCAACGGATATCCCGAGCATGACAAAGGCAGGCCTAGCTGCTCTTCTTCGTCTTCGCCGGCTGGGTGTCGAAGCCGACGTTGACGCGCACCAGGGCGCCGGCGCCGACCGGCATCTTGATGCCTTCCTTGCGGAAGATGACCTGCGTGCCCGGCGAGCCCGCCGGGATTTCGGTCGGGAACTTGGTGACTTCGGAGTAGAGCACGTTCTCGCCGTCGAGGACGCTGACGCGGATCGGCAGCGTCACCGGGCCGGGAGCGCCCGCCGGCCCGGTGATGAGGCGCAGTTGGGCGACGACGGTCATCGTCAGGTTGGTATCGTTCAGCATGCACTGGCGGGTGTAATCGCCGAAGGAGGCCTGGACGGCGATCTGCTGCGGATCGTCCTTCTTGCCCTTGGCGTAAGTGCGGAAGATCGCATCCTGATCGCGCATGAAGATCTGCGGGCAGGCGCCCTGGACGACCGGGGCGACGGTGCCCTGCGCAGTCGTGGCCGTGCCGATCGACGGATTGTTGGACGACGGATTGGCGGGCGCCAGTGGCATGATCTGGGCATTGCCGTTCGGCTGGGCGGGCGCTGCCTCCGGTTTGCTGTCGCCGCCTATGCCGAGCGAATTGCAGCCGGCGAGCAGGGCGACAAGAGAAGCGGAGACGATGAGACGCGAGACCTTGCCGAGCACGATATTCCACCCCTTGCACAAGCGTTTCTTGGAGGCCCCATGTCTTTTGCGTGAGGCCTTTCACGACGGTTGGCGATGGTCTATATCAGCGGCTCAAACAAAAATCGATTGGGTACGCGCCGTTTTGATGCACTTTTCGCCGCCGGATGCGGGCAACTTCGACAAGATAACGGCGATCATATGTCGGCAGGGCCGCACCTTCTCGGTTTCCGGCGAAGCAGGCCACGGCCGCGCCCGGCCGGATTTTCTCCAGCGATAGATCAAGGATGACGAACGTGGACTATATCTCGACCCGCGGCGAGGCCCCTTCCCTCGGCTTTTGCGACGCCCTCTTGACGGGGCTGGCGCGCGACGGCGGGCTCTATGTTCCGCGTGAATGGCCGCACTTCTCCAAGAAG
Source organism: Rhizobium sp. NLR16a (assembly GCF_017948245.1). Lineage (NCBI taxonomy): Bacteria > Pseudomonadati > Pseudomonadota > Alphaproteobacteria > Hyphomicrobiales > Rhizobiaceae > Rhizobium > Rhizobium sp. NLR16a. Next base: position 3,076,094 of record NZ_CP072865.1, read on the forward strand.
GAGATCCGGGCGCTCCGGGGCAAGAGCTATCAGGAGATCGCCTTCACCATTCTCTCGCCCTTCACCAATGGCGAGATCCCCGAGGCGACCTTCCGGGCAATGATCGACGAGGCCTACGGCACCTTCCGCCATCCGGCGATCGCGCCGCTCGTCCAGACCGGGCCGAACAGCTTCGTCATGGAGCTGTTCCACGGCACGACGCTTGCCTTCAAGGACGTGGCGATGCAGCTGCTCGCCCGGCTGATGGATTATGCGCTGGAAAAGCGCGGCGAGCGGGCGACGATCGTCGGCGCCACCTCCGGCGATACCGGCGGCGCGGCGATCGACGCCTTTGCCGGCCGCGAGCGCACCGACATCTTCATCCTCTTCCCGCACGGCAAGGTCTCGCCGGTGCAGCAGCGGCAGATGACCACTTCGACGTCTTCGAATGTGCATGCGCTCGCCGTCGAAGGCAATTTCGACGACTGCCAGAACCTGGTGAAGGCGATGTTCAACGACGCGGCCTTCCGCGACAGGGTCCGTCTCTCCGGCGTCAACTCGATCAACTGGGCCCGCATCATGGCCCAGATCGTCTATTATTTCACGACGGCGGTGGCGCTCGGCGGGCCGGACCGGAAGGTCTCGTTCACGGTGCCCACGGGCAATTTCGGCGACATCTTCGCCGGCTACTGCGCCAAGCGCATGGGCCTGCCGATCGACCGGCTCGTCATCGCCACCAACGAGAACGACATTCTCACCCGCACGCTGAAGACCGGCCGCTACGACATGAAGGCAGTCAAGGCGACGAGTTCGCCGTCGATGGATATCCAGATCTCGTCGAACTTCGAGCGGCTGCTGTTCGAAGCCTATGGGCGCGATGCCTCGAAGGTGCGCGCCGCGATGGAAAGCCTCAAGCAATCCAACGGCTTCGAGATCGGCGCGCAAGCGCTGAAGGCGATCCGCCGCGATTTCCGCGCCGGCCGCGCCAGTGAGCGGCAGGTGGCCGAGACGATCCGCAAGACCCATGCCGAGACCGGTTATCTGCTCGATCCGCATTCGGCGATCGGCGTCTTCGTGGCGAAGAAGAAGGAAAAGGCGAATACGCCGATGGTGACGCTTGCGACCGCGCATCCGGCGAAATTCCCCGTCGCCGTAAAATCGGCCAGCGGTATTGACCCGGCGCTTCCGACGTGGCTTGCTGGTCTGATGCAAAGGGAGGAGCGCTTCCAGATCATCAAACCGGAGCTGAAAGCCGTTGAAACCTTTATCGGCCAGCACGCCCGCAGCGAGACGACAGCAGGCGCAGAAAGATAGCCAATGACAGTTGAGTGCACCCGGCTCAAATCCGGGCTGACAGTAGTCACAGAAACCATGCCGCACCTGGAAAGCGTTGCGCTCGGAGTCTGGATCAAATCGGGATCGCGCAACGAGACGGAAGACGAGCACGGCATCGCCCACCTGCTCGAACACATGGCCTTCAAGGGCACGGCGCGCCGCACGGCCCGCCAGATCGCCGAAGAGATCGAGGATGTCGGCGGCGAGGTCAACGCCGCCACCTCGACCGAGACGACCTCCTATTATGCCCGGGTGCTGAAGGACCACGTGCCGCTCGCCGTCGACATCCTCGCCGACATCCTGACGGAATCGGCCTTCGAGGAGGAGGAGCTGGAGCGTGAGAAGCAGGTGATCCTGCAGGAGATCAACGCCGCCAACGATACCCCCGACGACGTCGTGTTCGACCGTTTCTCCGAGGCCGCCTATCGTGACCAGACGCTCGGACGCGCCATTCTCGGCACGCCGGAGACCGTCGTCTCCTTCACGCCGCAGCAGATCCGCACCTATCTCGGCCGCAACTATACGACCGATCGGATGTTCGTGGTCGCCACCGGCGCCGTCGACCACCAGGAATTCCTGCGCATGGTCGAGCAGCGTTTCGCCAGCCTGCCGACGCAGCCTTCGGCGCCGCCGGTGATGGAAGCGGCGCGTTATATCGGCGGCAGCGTGCGCGAGCCGCGCGACCTGATGGACGCGCAGATCCTGCTTGGTTTCGAGGGCAAGCCCTACCACGCCCGCGACTTCTACTGCTCGCAGATCCTCGCCAATATCCTCGGCGGCGGCATGTCCTCCAGGCTGTTCCAGGAAGTGCGCGAGTTCCGCGGCCTCTGTTATTCCGTCTACGCCTTCCACTGGGGCTTTTCCGATACCGGCATCTTCGGCATTCATGCCGCTACCGGCGGCGAAAACCTGCCGGAGCTGGTGCCTGTGATCATCGACGAGCTGCACAAGTCGGCCAGCGAGATCCACCAGAAGGAGATCGAACGCGCCCGCGCCCAGATCCGCGCCCAGCTGCTGATGGGCCAGGAGAGCCCGGCCGCCCGCGCCGGCCAGATCGCACGGCAGATGATGCTCTACGGCCGGCCGATCTCCAATCCGGAGATGATGGAACGGCTGGAGGGCATCACCATCGAGCGGCTGACCGACCTCGCCGGCCGGCTGTTCTACGATACGGTGCCGACGCTTTCGGCAATCGGGCCGCTGGAACAGCTCGCGCCGATGGAAGACATCATCGCCTCGCTTTCGGTCCCGGCGCCGAAGACGATGCAGGCCAGCTGAGCCGACGTCCGTCTGCCGGGAGTGATCGATGCCAAAATCGGTGTTTCGGTTCCTGTCGCGGCAGCCGGATGCGGTGGAGCTGGAGAATGAGAAATACCTCTTGCGCCTGCCGCGCTACCAGGATTTCACCCAGTGGCACCGGCTGCGCGCCGAAAGCCGCAAATTCCTCGAACCCTGGGAGCCGACCTGGCGGCGCGACGAGCTGACGGAGGGCGCCTACCGCGCGCGCGTCATCCGCGGCAAGCAGGAATATGCCTCGGGACAGTCGATCCCGCTGTTCATCTTCCTCAAGGAAAACCGCACGCTCGTCGGCGGCATCACCATCGGCTATATCAGGCGCGGTGCGGCACAAAGCTGCATGATCGGCTACTGGATGGGCGAACGCCATGCCGGCCAGGGGCATATGTATGCGGCCCTTCAGTTGGTTATTCCTTACATCTTCTCCGGGCTTGAGTTGCACCGTATTGAAGCAGCCTGTATTCCAGATAACGCGCGCAGCATGCGTCTGCTTGAAAAGGCCGGGTTTCAGCGGGAAGGTTATCTGCGCGGATATTTGAAGATCAACGGTCAGTGGCACGACCACGTGATGTTCTCACGGCTCGCCACCGATACGGATAAAGGCAGGAAAACCGACAGCCGATGACCAGAAACAGCATGCTGCCCAAGTCACCGTCCGGACGAGTGATCGCGGTGATCGCAGCCCTTTTCCTGGCGGTCTTCGCCCTTTCGGCGGGCGTTGCCCAGGCGGCCGAACCGGTGAAGATTTCCCGTGACGATACCGCGCTCGATCTCACCGCGACGACCGAGATCTATGCCAACCAGGGCGAGGCCTTCCAGGTGTCGACGGCCGCCGGCGCCGACGGCATCCGCCGGCGCATCGAGGTCCGGGCGAGCTCGGAAAACCATCAGGGCGACTGGGCGGTGTTTGCGCTCGCCAACGTCTCGGAGGAACAGCTGGAGCGCGTCATCGTCGCCCCGCATTTCCGTCTGGTCAATTCCAAGCTGTTCTGGCCGGATCTCGGCTCGCAGCGCATCAGCGCCATCACGCCGAGCGAAGGTTTTGCGCTCGACCGGCAGCCGAGCGACGAGGCCGACGTCTTCCGCATCACGCTGAACCCCGGCGCCGTCATCACCTTCGTCGCTGAGCTGTCGACGCCGGAACTGCCGCAGATCTATCTCTGGGAACCGAACGCCTACAAGGATACGATCAACGCTTTCACGCTCTATCGCGGCATCGTGCTCGGCATTGCTGGCCTGCTCGCCGTGTTCCTGACCATCCTCTTCGTCGTCAAGGGCACGTCGATGCTGCCGGCAACCGCCGCCCTTGCCTGGGCGGTGCTCGGCTATATCTGCGTCGACTTCGGTTTTCTCGGCAAGCTGATCAGCGTCGCCTCGGCCGACCAGCGAATATGGCGGGCCTGCGCGGAGGTGGCGCTGGCCTCGAGTTTCGTCATCTTCCTCTTCACCTATCTGAACCTCAACCGCTGGCACGCGCATCTCGGCTACGCCACGCTCGCCTGGGTGCTCGGCCTGGCCCTGCTCTTCGGCGTGGCGATCTACGATCCGTCGATCGCCGCCGGCATTGCCCGGCTTTCCTTTGCGCTGACGGCGGCGACCGGCCTGCTGCTCATCATCTATCTCGGCTTCAACCGCTACGACCGCGCCATTCTGCTGGTGCCGGCCTGGGCGCTGACGCTTGTCTGGCTGTTCGGCGCATGGCTGACGGTCACCGGCCGGCTCGACAACGACATCATCCAGCCGGCGCTCGGCGGCGGCCTAGTGCTGATCGTGCTGCTGATCGGCTTTACCGTCATGCAGCACGCCTTTGCCGGTGGTGCCTTCCAGCAGGGGCTGTTTTCCGACCTCGAGCGGCAGTCTCTGGCCTTGACCGGCTCCGGCGACATGGTGTGGGACTGGGATGTGGCGCGCGACCGCGTCGTCACCATCCCCGACGTCTCGGTCAAGCTCGGCCTCTCCCCCGGCACCATGCATGGGGCAGCGCGCAACTGGCTGCCGCGGCTGCACCCCGACGACCGCGACCGCTTCCGCGCCACGCTCGACGTGCTGCTCGAACACCGGCGCGGCCGGCTCAATCACGAGTTCCGCATTCGCGCCGAGGACGGGCATTTCCACTGGCTGCTGATCCGCGCCCGGCCGGTGCTCGGCTCCAACGGCGAAATCATCCGCTGCGTCGGCACGATTGTCGACGTGACCGAGCCGAAGAACTCAGTCGAGCGGCTGCTGCACGATGCGCTGCACGACAATCTGACCGGCCTGCCGAACCGGCAGGTCTTCCTCGACCGGCTGCAGTCTGTGCTGGCGTTGGCGCCGGCCGGCGAGACGCTGCGTCCGACTGTCATGGTGATCGATATCGACCGCTACAAGCTGGTCAATGATTCGCTTGGAGTGGCCGCCGGCGACAATATCCTGATTGCCCTGACGCGGCGCCTGCGGCGTCTGATGAAGCCACAGGACACGCTGGCGCGGCTTGCCGGCGACCAGTTCGGCCTCATCCTGGTCTCCGAGCACAATCCGGCCAAGGTCGCCGATTTTGCCGATGCAGTCAGCAAGGCGATCATGGTGCCAATCAACTTCGCCAGTCGTGAGATCATCCTGACGGCCTCGATCGGGCTCGCTTCCTGGGTCGACCGGCAGGAGAGCGCCAGCGGGCTGCTGAGCGACGCCGAGCTTGCGATGTATCGGGCAAAACGGGCCGGCGGCAACCGCGTCGAACCGTTCCAGCCGGCCTTCCGCGATTTCGGCACCGACCGGCTGCAGCTCGAAACCGATCTGCGCCGGGCCATCGAGCGCAAGGAATTGTCGATGGTCTACCAGCCGATCGCCCGGCTCGAGGACGTCGAGGTCGCCGGCTTCGAGGCGCTGATGCGCTGGGAACATCCGAAGCGCGGCAATATCCCGCCGTCGGAATTCATCCCGCTTGCCGAGTCCTCCGACATCATCGGGGCGCTCGGCATGTTCGCGCTCGAGCAGGCGACCAACGACCTAATGAGCTGGCAGAGCCAGACCGGCGAATTGCCGATCTTCGTGTCGATCAACCTGTCGAGCGTGCAGCTGCTCAACAACGAGCTCTATGACGACGTGCGTTCGGTTCTCGCCAAGACGCATTGCCCGCCTTCGCGGCTGAAACTGGAACTGACGGAATCCATGGTGATGGAGAATCCGGAACAGGCCCGCCTCGTGCTGCAGAAGCTGAAGGAAGCCGGCATCGGCCTGGCGCTCGACGATTTCGGCACCGGCTATTCCTCGCTTGCCTATCTCACCCGCTTCCCCTTCGATACGATCAAGCTCGACAAGGCGCTGGTGCGCGACAGCAGCGACAAGAAGGCGACCGTGCTCCGATCGGTGATATCAATGGCGCGCGAGCTGGAGATGAAGGTGGTGGCCGAGGGAATCGAATCCAACGAGGACGCGATCGAGCTTGCCAAGATGGGCTGCAGCTACGGGCAGAGCTATCTGTTCGGCCCGCCGATGCCGTCGGACTCGGTGCTGCGGCTGCTTCGTGACCGGTTTCCGCTGACGAAACGGGCGTGATCACCGGCGACGACCTCCCTAGAAATGGCGATTGACCGGCGGCCGGCAATATGCGCCACTCCCTTATCACATAAGGAATTTGCGATGCTCAAACTTCTGCTCGCCCTGTCGATCGGCGTCTTTTTCGTTTCGCCGCTTCAGGCCGGTGACGTCCCTCCCGTCATGAAGGCCTGCGTGCCTGGGGTGAAGCATTGTGAACGATGGACTCAGGAATTCCAGACGGCGCTGGCGCTGGCACAGAAGGGCGATCATGCCGCACAGCAGACCGTGGCTTTCTGCTTGTCTTCCGGATGCCATGGCGCGGTGAACGTCGACAAGGTGGCCTCCTGCAGCTGGCACCTCGTCATCACCAATTCGGCTGCGGCCACCGTGCTCGACCGGTCCAACCTCAGGAACACCTGCCGGCCGATGACGCCGGCTCAGAAGGACGAAGCCCGTGCTCACGCCGGCGAGCTCGTCCGCAAGATTTACAATCGTGACATGGCGGCGACCGACCAGATGTAGCCTGGCCTCCTCCGGTTCTCGGCAACGGCTGGCGCGAAAAATAAATCCCGTTGCCGTCCCGGCTTTCGCAGCTATGCTGCCGACACAGAAAATCGGGAGGACCATAATGATCCTGCACTGCGTGTTCCTGCGGCTGAAGACGGCGCTGACGATGGACGACAAGCAATCGCTGTTCGAGGCGATCGTCGCGCTGAAACAGGTCATCCCCGGCATTTTGGATATCAAGTACGGGCCGAATGTTTCGCCCGAGGGCCTGCATGCCGGCTTCGTCGATGGCTTTGCCGTGACCTTCGAAAGCGCTGAAGCGCGGGATGCCTATCTCGTCCATCCCGCCCATGTTGCCGTCGGCGAACGTATCGTCGCCTCGACGGACGGCGGCCTTGCCGGCATCCTGGTCTTCGACCTCAATCTTTAGCGTCTAAAGCGCGCCGCTTGAATCAAAGCCTCATGCGACGCGCTTTCAGAGCGGCCAGCCTTTAGCTCGATTTCGCCATGGCGGCGGCGAGCTGGTCGACATTGTAGCGGAACATCTTCTCATAGGTCGGCGCCGGGCCCTCGGCGTCGGAGAGCGATTCGACAAAGAGCTCGCCGCCGGGCTCGGCGCCGGTTGCCTTGGCGACCTGCTTGACGAGGCGCGGATCGTTGGAATTCTCGAAGAAATAGGCCTTCACATGCTCACTCTTGATCTGCCTGATCAGCTTGGCGACATCGGCGGCGGACGCCTCGCTCTCGGTGGAAAGACCGAGCGGCGCGAGGAAGCTGACATTATATTCGCGGCCGAAATAGCCGAAGGCATCATGGCTGGTCAGCACCTTGCGGCGGTCGTCGGCGATCTTGTCGAATTTCGAATGGGCGTATGTGTTGAGCTCGTCGAGCGTCTTTGAATATTTCTCGGCATTGGCCTTGAAGGCAGCGGCATCGGCCGGATCGGCCGCCGACAGCGCCTTTTCGATATTGGCAACCCAGACCTTGACGTTGACGGGACTGTTCCAGACATGCGGGTCGGTGATCTCAGAACCATCCTCTTCCATCGTGCGGGTGGCGATGCCTTCGGAGACCGTCACCGGCTTGCCCTTGTAGCCGGAGGCGGTGATCAGCCGGTCCATCCAGCCTTCCAGCCCTTCGCCGCTGACGAAGGTGACCTGCGCCGCCTTCAAATTCTTAGCATCGGCGGGTGACGGTTCGAATTCGTGCGGATCGCCGTTCGGGCCGACGAGGCTCGTCACCTTCACATGATCGCCGCCGACCTCTTTGACGACATCGGCAAGCACGGTGAAGGAGGCAACGATTTTCAGCGTTTCGGCCGAGGCGGGTGCGGCCGAGAGCGCCATCAGGGCGGGCAGTGCGGCGGCGGCAAGAACCAGTCTGGGCGATATCATCGAAGTCTCCTTGAGGTCAGCCCTTCAGATGCGGGCGGGGGAAGAGGCGCCGGGCGATGCCGGAGGGCGCGAACAGGATTGAGAAGGCGTAGATCAGGGCTGCCGTCATGATGATCGTCGGGCCGGAGGCGAGTTCGAGATGGTAGGAGGCGATCAGGCCAAGATAGCCGGAGGCGGCGGCGCTGGCGGTGGCAATCAGCATCATGGCGGGCAGGCTGCGCGACCAGAGCTGGGCGACGGCGGCCGGCAGCATCATCAGGCCGACCGCCATCAGCGTGCCGAGCGCCTGGAAGCTGGCGACGAGGTTCAGCACCACCAGCAGCAGGAAGAGGACATGATAGGCCGGGCCGCGGCCGCCGACGGCGCGCAGGAAACCCGGATCGAAGCATTCGGCCACCAGCGGCCGGTAGATGGCGGCGAGGACGACGAGCGTCAGCGAAGTGATCGCGCCGATCTGATAGAGAGCGGGCGCATCGATCGCCAGGATGGTGCCGAACAGCACATGCAGCAGATCGATGTTCGAGCCGCGCAGCGAGACGATCAGCACGCCGAGCGCCAGGGATGCGAGATAGAAGCTGGCAAAGCTCGCATCCTCCCGCAGCACGGTCATGCGGCTGACGGCGCCCGAAAGCAGCGCCACCGAAAGGCCGGCGACAAGGCCGCCCAGGCCCATCGCCGTCAGCGACAACGAGCCGGCGAGGAGATAGCCGATCGCCGCCCCCGGCAGCACCGCATGGCTCATGGCGTCGCCCATCAGGCTCATGCGCCTCAGCATCAGGAAGACGCCGATCGGCCCCGAGCCGAGCCCGAGGCAGAGACAGGCGACGAGGGCGCGCCGCATGAAACCGAAATTGGCAAAGGGCGCCAGGAAGAGATCGTAGGCCGTCATGCCGCCGGCGCCTCTTGCGGTGAGCAGGCCGCGGCGTTCTCATCCCAGCGCTCGGCCATGGCGCGGGCCTTCATCAGATTGGCGGAGGACATGACCTCGGCGGTCGAGCCCCATCCGACAAGCTCGCGGGCAAGCAGCAAGGTTTGCGGGAAATGCGCCCGGACGAGCTCGAAATCGTGCAGCACGGCGATGACGGTGCGGCCTTCGCCGTGCCAGCGGATGACGAGTTCGACGAGATCCCGGGTCGTGCGGGCATCGATTGCGGTAAAAGGCTCGTCGAGCAGAATGACGCCGGCATCCTGCAGCAGCAGACGGGCAAAGAGCACACGCTGGAACTGGCCGGCCGAGAGCGACCCGACATGGCGACTGGCAAAGCCGTCGAGGCCGACGGCGGCAAGCGCCTCGCCTGCTCTCTTCAGGTCGAGGGGGCCGACACGGCTGAAGGCTCCCCTCGCCTTCCAGACGCCGAGCATGACGGTGTCGATGACCGAGATCGGAAAGCGGCGATCGATCTCGGCCGCCTGCGGGAGATAGCCGAATTCCGCCCGGCCGAGCCGGTGCTCGACCCGGCCCTCGGCCGGACGAAGCTCACCCATGATCGCCTTCAGCAGCGTCGACTTGCCCGCCCCGTTCGGCCCGGCAATCGCCGTCAGGCTGCCCGGCGCAAAGGCGCCGGAGACATGATGGACGGCTGGATGCCTGTTGTAGGCGATGGTCAGATTGTCGAGACGGATCAACGGCGTCATGGCAGCAGAACCGCCCAGCGGATGGCGAGCCAGAGGACGGCAATGACCAGTGTGATGCCGACTGCCCTCGATAAGGCCGATTGTCCCATGAGGCTGATGGGAAGGCGATCGGGGTTTCGCGGCATGGCTGATCCCAAAATGTAATAACATTACTGCTGTAATGTTATAACGATTGCGGCAAGATTGAGGCTTGGACTATCGTGGAATTGAAAAGGGCGCGAACGCCATGCCCTTTCTTGGCGTCGGCCCCTTCATCTCGGCCCAGGAGATGGCGGCTGCCCCTCATCCGCCTGCCCGCACCTTCTGCCCGCTTGCGGGGCGAAGGGACACGCCGCGACCTCTCCGTTCCCCGGTAGACTCTCGCTTGGCAGGTCCGCTCTCCCCGTTTACCGGGACAGGGTTAGGGTGAGGGGCAGCTACTCCGCATGACAGAGCAGCCGTGGCCTGGGAAGAAGGAGGGCGTCTCCGCCAATTCGCCAGCACACGAGCGGCGCGGCAACAATTGAAAAGGGCGACCGAATGGCCGCCCCTTTATCTCTCGGAATGAAAACTCAAAGCAGTTCCAGCATCGCCGCTGCACCGGAAACCGTCGCCTGGCCGGGGCTTTCCTCGACGTTGAGGGCTTTGACGACGCCGTCTTCGACCAGCATCGAATAGCGCTTGGAGCGCAGGCCGAGGCCGCCGGCGGAGAGGTCGGCTTCGAGGCCGACGGCCTTGGTGAAGGCGGCGTCCCAATCGGCGAGGAAGTGGATCTTGCCGAGCCCGCCCGAGGATTGCGCCCAGGCGCCCATCACATGCCAGTCGTTGACGGCGAGAACGGCGATGTCGTCGACGCCCTTGCCAAGAATGGTATCGCGGTTTTCGAGATAGCCCGGCAGGTGGTTCAGCGAGCAGGTGGGCGTGAAGGCGCCCGGCACGGCAAAGAGCACGACGCGCTTGCCGGCAAAGAGCTGCTCGGTGGTGATTTCGACCGGGCCGTCGGTGGTCTTTTCCTTGAAGGTGGCGGCCGGAAGCTTGTCGCCGATCGCGATGGTCATGGTTTTCTCCTCGGGTTTGGCTTGTTGGGTTCGTGCTCTGCGGCGGGCGCCGCCGGGGAATAGGGCGACTATAAGTGCCGGTCACTCAAAGGCAAGCGTGGTCTCCATCGCCCTGTCGCCATCGATGACAAGCACGCCCCAGCGCTTGCCTGACATGTCGTAATCCCTGGGCAGCCTGCCGATCATCATATCGGTCTTGAAGGTGGCGCCATCGCGTTTGCCGCCGCTCTGCTTGGTGAAGGCATAACCGCTCGGGCCGGTGACGATGATATCGGGGGTCCCCTTGCCGTCACCCGGCAGAGCGAGCGTCAGCGACAGCGTCTTCCGATCAGCTGAGATCGCATGCGCCGTCACCTTGAAATCATCCGACGGCGGCTTCGGCAGCGTCGCGTCAGCGGCCGCCAGGATCGCCTCTTCCTCCGGGTGCGACTGCATGGCGCGGCCGAGCTTCAGGCTCAAATGCGCCTGGAAGGGAACGCAGATATCCCTGCAGATGCCGATGAAAGCCGAGGCGTCGATCTCGACTCCGCCTTTGCCAGCCGCCGTCAAGGATAGCGGCAGCGTCACCGGCGCGTCATAGGCGATATCCTCGATCCCGCCTTTGAAAAAATGCTTCGGGACGGGATAGGCAATGGCATCGAGGGTCACACCGCTGGCCGGCGCGATGGTGACCTGAGGCGGAATGCCGCTGTTGCCGGGCTCGCGCCAATAGGTGATCCAGCCGGGTTTCGGTTCGATCTGCAGGCCGGCGCGGATTTTGCCGCCGGCATCGGGCGCCAGCGCCACCAGGCGCATGCGGCCGCCCTCGGCCTCGGCCCAGGCGCTCATCTCCGCTTTTGCGGAACAAAAGGGGACGAGGGCCGCGGCCACGGAAATGACCGCCATCAAAAGCCGTCGCGGGGCCATGAAAATAATCATCATGGAACAACGGTTTACCGAAAGTGCTCTCTTGCCGCCAGAAGCCGCGGCCATTTAAATCTTCATTTTCGGTTGATTGATTTGTGACATTGGCCCATCTTTCTCTTGTCGGGGCCTTGGTGCGGTCTGGCAGCAGGAGGAACGATGTCCTTATCGACGCTGAAGAACAGACGGGAACGTGGCTTCTTCGATGGCCAGTTCCTCATCGCCATGCCCGGCATGGAAGACCGCAATTTTGCGCGCACGGTGATTTACATCTGCGCGCATTCGGATGCCGGCGCCATGGGCTTCGTCATCAACCGGCCGCAGAGCCTCACCTTCACCGACGTGCTCCAGCATCTCGACATGATCAAGCAGGAAGAACCGATCGTGCTGCCGCAGCGGGCGCGCGATTTCCCGATCCAGACGGGCGGCCCGGTGGAGAGCGGCCGCGGCTTCGTGCTGCATTCGGACGATTATGCCAGCGACTCCTCGATCCCGGTCAGCGACGACATCTGCCTGACGGCAACGCTCGACATCGTGCGCGCCATCTCCAAGGGCGCGGGGCCGAAGCGCGCGACGATGCTGCTCGGCTATTCCTCCTGGGCGGCCGGCCAGCTGGAAAACGAGGTCGCCAACAATGGCTGGCTCACCTGCCCTGCCAATGAGGAACTGATCTTCGACCGCAATCTCGACGACAAATACGAGCGGGCGCTCGCCGGCATGGGCATCAACGCCGCCATGCTTTCGGCTGAAGCCGGCCACGCCTGACGGTCGCGGCTCACCTGACGGTCGCGGCTCACCTGACGGTCGCGGGAACGAATAGGCGCGAGTGACGTTCCCTTCCCGCGCGGACGAGAGGTCCGTCGCCGAGAATGGAGACATCACAGATGGGTAGCACCAGCGACAAGATTTCAGGCAAGGCAAACGAAATTGCCGGCAAGACCAAGCAGGCCGCCGGCAAGGCCATGGGCGATCGCGACATGCAGGCCAAGGGCGACGTCCAGGAAGCCAAGGGCAAGGGGCAGGTCGCAGCCGGCAAGGTCAAGGACAAGCTCAAGGGCGCCGTCGACCGGCTCTGAACCACAGCAGCCCGGATAAACCATGCCTGCTGCGCACGCGCGCAGCGGGCATTTTTAATCCGCCCCCCCGCCTTGCAGAGATCAGTACGATGAAACTCTTTGCCTGCGACAATTGCGACCAGGTCGTCCACTTCGACAATCGTCACTGCGTGCGCTGCAACCATCGCCTCGGCTTCCTGCCCGGCGACCTCGCGATGCATGCGCTGGAGCCGCGCGATGAGACGGCCTGGCAGCTCGTTTCCGATCCCGACCGGCACGTGGGCTTCTGCGCCAATGCCGGCCTCGACATCTGCAACTGGCTGGTGGAGGACGAGAGCGACAGTGAATTCTGCGCCGCCTGCCGCCACAACCGGCTGGTTCCGAACACCGATACCCAGAACGGCATAGACCGCTGGCGGCGCATCGGTCAGGCGCAGCGTCATCTCTTCTATTCGCTGCTGCGCTGGAGGCTGCCGCATCCCGATCGCGGCGAAGATCCGCATGGCGGCCTGGTCTTCGATTTCCTCGAGGATTCCCTGCAGGGCAACGGCAATGTCGTGCCGGCCATGACCGGCCATGAGGAAGGCCTGATCACCATCCGCGCCGCCGAAGCCGACGACGCCACCCGCGAACAAGCGCGCAGCTCGATGAACGAACCTTACCGCACGCTGCTCGGCCATTTCCGCCACGAGACCGGCCATTTCATCTGGAACAAGCTGGTGCGCGATCAGAACGGCCTCGATGATTTCCGCGCCGTCTTCGGCGACGAGCGGCAGGATTATGCGGCGGCCCTCCAGAAACACTATGCCGCCGGCCCGCCCTTGGGATGGCAGGATAATTTCATCAGCGCCTATGCTTCGTCACATCCTTGGGAGGATTTCGCCGAATGCTTCGCGCATTACCTCCATATCGTCGATACGCTGGAGACGGCCCGCGCCTTCGGCATCGCCATCGATCCGCGCGGCCACGAGGAAATCGCAGGCGAGGTCGATTTTCTTCCCTATCGGGCACAGAGCGCCGAGCAGCTCGTCAGCGCCTGGGTGCCGCTCAGCCTCGCAATCAACGCCATCCAGCGCAGCATGGGTCAGCCCGACTCCTATCCCTTCGTGCTCTCCTCGCCTGTTGTGGCCAAGCTCGAATATCTGCATCGGCTGATCCAGGGGTCGGCGACGGCGTCGCAGCATTGAGATGAAAAGTGCTCGTCATCGGATGAGTCCGCCCATTGTCGGCTTTCGGGGACGAATTGGCTGGGACGACACCAGATATTCCGTCATCCTCGGCCTCGAGCAGGTCAAGCCCGAGCATGACGGAGATTGGGTTGAACCGACGGGCACATTCACGCCGCCAGTGCTTTATTGAGAGAGGTGCGTAACGGCAAAACCTCCCACACTTAAAACGAAATCGCCTTGCCCTTCTTGAACGGCTCCATGCCCCGGCGCGCAAGTTCATCCGCGCGTTCGTTTTCCGGGTGGCCGGCGTGGCCCTTGACCCAGTGCAGCGTCACCTTGTGGCGGTTACGGGCTTCCTCAAGCGCCTGCCAGAGTTCGGCATTCTTCACCGGCTTCTTGTCCGATGTCTTCCAGCCGTTTTTCTTCCAGCCGAAGATCCACTTGGAGATGCCGTCCTTGACGTAGGCGCTGTCGGTATAGAGGTCGACTTCGCAAGGGCTCTTCAGCGCCTGCAACGCCGAGATCGCCGCCATCAGCTCCATGCGATTGTTGGTCGTCTCCGCCTCGCCGCCGCAAAGCTCCTTTTCGACCTCGCCATAACGCAACACTGCGCCCCAGCCGCCGGGACCGGGATTGCCGGAACATGCGCCGTCGGTGAAGATATCGACGTGTTTCATAGGCTCAATCCGTATTCGGCGGCCGAGCCGATCTGGCGGTGGAAGCGCAGCTTGCGCAGATATTCGAGCGGGTCCTTCTTGGTGACCATGGCGCCCTCCGGCGTCATCAGCCAGTCATAGAGCCGGGTCAGGAAGAAGCGCAGCGCCGAGCCGCGCGCGAGCACCGGCAGGGCGGCGATTTCTTCACCGCTCAACGGCCTGACGCTCTGATAACCCTCGAGCATCGCCATGCCCTTGGTGATGTTGTAGGCGCCGTCCTTCTCGAAGCACCAGGCGTTCAGGCAGATCGAGACGTCATAGGCGAGCAGGTCGTTGCAGGCGAAATAGAAATCGATCAGGCCGGAGAGCTCGTCGCCGAGGAAGAAGACGTTGTCGGGGAAGAGGTCGGCATGGATGACGCCGGACGGCAGGCACTTCGGCCAGGCGGCGGCGAGAAAATCAAGCTCCTTGCGGATCTCGCCCTGCAGGCCGGGTTCGACCTCGTCGGCACGCGCCTCGGACTTCTCCCAGAGCCCCCGCCAGCCATCGAGCGACAGGGCGTTCGGCCGTTTCAACTCGAAGCCCTCGCCGGCCACGTGCATTTCGGCCAGCGCCCGGCCGACCTCGCGGCAATGCTTTGCCTCCGGCTTTCTCAGCCACATGCCTTCGAGGAAGGAAATCAGCGCGGCCGGGCGGCCGGAGAGCGAGCCGAGCAGCGCGCCGTCGCGGCGCGGCAATGGCAATGGACAGGACAGGCCGCGGGCCGAGAGATGCTGCATCAAGCCGAGGAAGAAAGGCAGGTCACTCTTTTCCACGCGCTTCTCATAAAGCGTCAGAATCAGCGGCGCCTTGGAGGTATGCAGCAGGAAATTGGAGTTTTCGACGCCTTCGGCGATGCCCTTGTAGGAGAGCAGCGTGCCTGCATCATATTCCGTCAGGAACCATTTCAGATCGTCTTCGGCGATATCGGTGTAGACTGCCAAGTGAAGTCTCGTCTCTGTATGATGGATGGATGACCTGGGACGCGATCGCGGCCTAGCCGTTGACGAACGCCATGTCGGCCGCGGTCAGCTCGATGCTGCGCAATTCGCGGTTGACCAGGAAGTTTTCGGTTTCCTGCACCGTCTCGGCCAGTTCGACGCGGGCATCGAAGCGGGCGCGGAAGGCTTCGATGATTTCGTTGACGATCACCTCCGGCGCCGAGGCGCCGGCGGAAAGGCCAAGCGTCGAAATCGCGCCGATCTCCTCCCAGTCGAGCTCTGCGGCGCGCTGGACGAGGATCGATTTCTTCGCCCCTGCCCTCAGCGCCACTTCCACGAGGCGCTTGGAATTGGAGGAATTCGGTGCGCCGACAATGATGAAAAGATCGCAGCCGGGGGCCGCCTGCTTCACCACTTCCTGGCGGTTGGTCGTCGCATAACAGATCGAATCCGCCGCCGGCGCAGTCAGGTTGGGAAATCGCTCCTGGAGGCGGGCGATGACGCCGGCGGTATCGTCGACCGACAGCGTCGTCTGGGTGACATAACCGAGATTGTCGGGGTCGGCCGGGGCGTAGGCGTCGGCATCCTCGATCGTCTCGATCAGCGAAACCGCGCCTTCCGGCAACTGCCCCATCGTGCCGATCACTTCCGGGTGGCCGGCGTGGCCGATGAGGACGACGTGGCGGCCAAGTCGATTGTGGCGCATTGCCTGCTTGTGGACCTTGGAGACCAGCGGACAGGTGGCGTCGAGATAGAAAAGGTTGCGGCTCGCGGCATCCTCAGGCACCGATTTCGGCACGCCATGGGCCGAGAAGACCACCGGCTGGGCCCGATGCTCGGGCGGGATCTCGTCCAGTTCCTCGACGAAGACGGCGCCCTTGGCCTCCAGCCCCTCGACGACATAACGATTGTGGACGATCTCGTGGCGCACATAGACCGGCGCGCCATAGGATTTCAGCGCCAGCACGACGATCTGGATGGCGCGGTCGACGCCGGCGCAGAAGCCGCGCGGCCCGCAGAGCCTGATCGTCAAGGGAGGTTTCGCCGCAATATTCATGTCCGTTCCGTCAAAATTCCGTCCGATAGGAGTAAGGGACCTCTAGCCCAATATGGCCGGGAATTGAAGCGATACTATTGCCGAGGTGCCCTGCCGGGTTTTCGGAACCAGGAGATCGCCACCACGGTGACGAGCACGGCGGCAAGCCCGTACCAGGTCAGGGCATACTGCAGATGATCGTTCGGCAGATCGACCTGGGTGACGCCGCCGATCGGCAGGCCGGCCGGGTTGGGCGTGGAATCGGCGTCGACGAAGAACGGGATGACGCGCGCCTTCTCCAGGCCGACGCTGTCAGCCATGACGTCGAGGTCCTTCCAGTAGAAGATGTTCTTGGCGACGTCGTTATCGGGCACCAGCCAGGAGGGCTTGCCGGCAAGTTTGGCGCGCGCGAGGCCCGTGACCGTCTGCTGATCAGTCAGCTGGCCCTGCATGCGCATTTCCGGCTCCTTGTTCTCATAGGGAACGAAGCCGCGGTTGACGAAGAGGATGCGCCCGTCCGCAAGCTCGAGCGGGGTATAGACGTAAAAGCCGGTCTGGCCGCGCCAAGTGGCGAAGAAGTGCCGCTCCTTGTTGTTGATGTAGCGGCCGGTGGCGGTAACCTTGCGGTATTCGATGTCGCCGCCGGAAGCCGCCATCGCCTCGATGCCGGCGAGCGGCACCGGCGCGGCAGCCTGGCGCGCGGCGATGTCGGCGAGCAGGCCTTGCTTCCAGGTGAGGCGCTGCAGCTGCCAGGTGCCGAGCGAAACCAGAATGGCAAGGGCAACCAGCACCAGAAAGCCGGATATGACAGGCAGCCGGCGGCGCGGCCCGGCGTGATCGACATCAGTCACTCAGACGTCCTTCGCGGGCATTATGACGGTACTGCATGGCAATCAGGATGCCCTTGAACCAGCGCAGCGTCAGGAGCGACAGGATGATCGTCAGCGGCGCGAAAATAAGGATGTGCACCCAGATCGGCGGCCCATAATTGACCTGCAGCCACAGCACCATGCCAATGATAATGAAGCCGACGATGAGGATGACGAAGACGGCCGGGCCATCACCGGAATCGGCGAAGGAATAATCGAGGCCGCAGGAGGCGCAACGCGGCTTCAGGCCGAGCAGGCCATCGAACAGCTTGCCATGACCGCAGCGCGGGCAGCAGCCCTTGATACCGGTTTTCACCGGATCGAGAGGGGGAAATTGCGCGCTGTCCTCGCTCATGCTGTTCCTTTGCGCGGCCACTTGCGACCGCGGCTTTTTCGATGCTGCCTTAACTCTCCCATAAAGTATTCGCATCCCGAATGGAAATGCCTGCGCGATTTCGCCTCACCGATTCGCGCCAAACAGAAGAAGAAGACTGATGACCAATGACAGCCATGCCGGACAGATCATTATCCTGAACGGCGCGCCGCGCAGCGGCAAATCCAGCATTGCCCGGGCGATCCAAGACGAATTCGAGGGACCGTGGATCAACCTCGGCGTCGACAGCTACAATGCGATGACGCCGCAGCGCTATTTGCCCGGCATCGGGCTCAGGCCCGGCGGCGAGCGGCCGGAGCTCGAAGAGCTGATACCTTTCCTCTATGCCGCCCTTTACGAGTCGATCGCCATCCATGCCGGATTGGGCCTCAACGTCGTCGCCGATCTCGGCCATCACGACAGCTATTCGCACCCACTCGGCATACTTCCCGACTGCGCCCGGCGTCTCGATGGATTTTCCGTGCTGTTCGTCGGCGTGCGCTGTCCGCTCGAGACGATCATGCAGCGGCGAGACATTGAACAAGACGGCCGCGAGACGCTGTATCTCCGCGCCACTGCGGACATGCCGGTTCCCGAACCGGTGCAGCGCTGGCAGGACGAGGTGCACCGGCCAGGCATCTACGACATGGAGGTCGATACCTCGGTGCTGACCGCCGACGAATGCGCCGAGGCAATCCGCCAACGCCTCGATCTCGGCATCCCCGGACCTTCGGCCTTCGAAAGGATCGCTGGCGGACGTTGATGCCAATCGTACGTCCCACTCTCCATTAGGCTCAGGCTTGACCGACTTGACGCGAGCATCGACGCCGAGTTCGGCGGCAAATGCCACCATGATCGCTTCCAGGTGCGAAGCTGGGGCAGGAATCGACGAGAACATCGACATCTTTGCCATTTGCCGACGACGATGCGCCCCGCCCATCCGGGTAATATCAATGTGATCGATCGCGGCGTAGTGTTCCACTTGGCTTTGAGAGGAGGATGCTATGCCTACCATATTGGCCTACCACGACGTCAAGGACGTCAAACATTGGCTCACTTCACCGCGCCGCAAAGAGGTCTTCGAGCCCCTCGGCTGCACAAACATTCGTACGTTTGTCGATCCACAGGCGTCCAATCGCGTTGGCCTCGTCATGGACGTTCCCGACATGGGCCGCCTGGAGGAATTTATGAAGTCCAAGCAAGCTGCGGATGCGATGGAGTATGACGGAGTATTGCCGGAGACCTTGGTGATTCTCACTCAATCGTAGCGGGACGTCAGGGGCCGCGCCGTGGATTAAGCCCTGCGATCACGGTGCGTGGAGCCAAAACAGAAAAGGCGGACCGAGGCCCGCCTTTCGCTTGAACATCGCTTCCGATCAGCCGGCTGCGACGGGTGCGCCCCAGCCGCCCCAGACATAGATGCAGAAGAACAGGAACAGCCAGACGACGTCGACGAAGTGCCAGTACCAGGCGGCTGCCTCGAAGCCGAAATGCTGCTTCGGGGTGAAATCGCCGCGCAGCGCGCGCAGCAGGCAGACCAGCAGGAAGATCGTGCCGACGAGGACGTGGAAACCGTGGAAGCCGGTCGCCATGAAGAAGGTCGCGCCGTAGATCGAATTCTTGAAGTCGAACGGGGCGTGGGCATATTCGTAGGCCTGCACGCTGGAGAACAGGATGCCGAGCAGCACGGTCAGCGTCAGGCCCTGAACGAGGCCCTTGCGGTCATTGTGCAGCAGCGCATGGTGCGCCCAGGTGACCGTCGTGCCGGAGAGCAGCAGGATGACGGTGTTGTAGATCGGCAGGTGCCAGGGATCGAGGACTTCGATGCCCTTCGGCGGCCAGACGCCGCCGGTATAGGCCATGCGCGAGGCCTGGATCGCCTCGTTCGGAAACAGGCTGGCGTCGAAATAAGCCCAGAACCAGGCGACGAAGAACATCACTTCCGAAGCGATGAACATGATCATGCCGTAACGCAGGTGCAGCGAGACGACGCGGGTGTGAGAGCCCTCATGGGCTTCCTTCACCGTATCGGCCCACCAGCCGTACATGACGTAAAGAACCAGCACGAGGCCGATAAAGAAGAGCCAGGGATTGGCGAGTTCAGCGCCAGCGAGCTTGAAGGAGCCGCCGTTCAGGTAACGCATATAGCAGACGCCGCCGATCGCCATGATGAAGGCGCCGAGCGAGGCGAGAATCGGCCACGGGCTCGGATCGATGATGTGGTAGTCGTGGTTCTTCTGATGCGCATCGGCCATGTGGCTATCCCCGGATGTCTTCCTCACTTCGCTCCCGGCATAGCCGGAAACGAGCCTTGATCAAAGTTTCTTTTCAATCTTTACCGTTCCACCCTCATTCGAAGCGACAGGCTTCGGACCCTCTTTCGGGTAGAACGTATATGACAGCGTCACCGTGTGGATATCTTTCGATTCCACCGCCTTGACGATTTCAGGGTCGATATAGAACACGACCGGCATTTCCAGCTTCTCGCCCGGCTTCAGGTCCGTTTCGGTAAAGCAGAAACATTGCACCTTGTTGAAATAGGCGCCCGCTTCGCCCGGCGTGACGTTGAACACCGCCTGGCCGCGCTGGGTCTCGTTCGAGCGGTTCTCGGCGACGAAATTGACCTGGATGGTTTCGCCGATCTTCGGACTGACCTCGCGCTCGACCGGCTTGAAATTCCATTGCAGGCCGGGGGCGACATTGGCGTCGAAGGTGACGCGCATCTTGCGGTCCAGCACGATGCTCGACATCTGCTCGACGCGCTGGGTCGTGCCGTTATAGCCGGTCACCTGGCAGAAGATGCGGTAGAGCGGCACGGCGGCATAGCTCATCGCACCCATGCCGAAGACGAAACTCAGGCACATCAGCACGACGCCGCCGTTGTTGCGGCCTTGCTTCCTCGGTGCGGCGGCTTTTTCGCTCATCCGGCCATCCCCCCGCCGATCTTGACGATCGTGATCGCATAGAAGAGGACGACGAGACCGGCCAGCACCAGCCCAAGGGCGATGTTGCGGTTGCGGCGCGACTTCATCTGCTTTTCGGTGAGCTTGACGAGATCCATCAGAGCGAGCCTCCCACTTGCGAAACCAGCATGGCGGCCAGCCGGTCGATCATCAAAGCGGAGAATACAGCGAAGAGATAGAAGATCGAGAAGGCGAAGAGCTTCTTTGCCGGCACCATCTTCAGATCGCCGTCGGGCATGCGCCAGACGGCGATGGAACAGGTGATGAAGATCGTACCGAGCACGGCGGCGACGAGGCCGTAGCCGAAGCTCGCGAAGCCGAGGACGGACGGCAGCACCGCGCAGATGGCGGTCAGCACCGCATAGGCGACGATCTGATGCTTGGTCACCCGCTCGCCGGCGACGTTCGGCAGCATCGGCACGCCGACGGCCTCGTAATCGCGCATCTTGAAGAGGGCAAGCGCCCAGAAATGCGCCGGCGTCCAGAGGAAGATGATCAGGAAGAGAACGGTGCTCTCGATCGTCACCGTATTCGTCACGCAGGCCCAGCCGATCATCGGCGGGAAGGCGCCGGCGGCACCGCCGATGACGATATTCTGCGGCGTCGAACGCTTCAGCCACATGGTGTAGATGACGGCGTAGAAGAAGATGGTGAAGGCAAGGATGCCGGCCGACAGCCAATTGACGGCAAGGCCGAGAATGACGACGGAAAAGCCCGACAGCACCAGACCGAAGGCGAGCGCCTCCGACGGCGCGACGCGGCCGGCCGGGATCGGGCGCTTGGCCGTGCGGCTCATGACGGCGTCGATATCGGCGTCGTACCACATGTTCAGCGCGCCCGAGGCGCCGGCGCCGACGGCGATGCAGAGGATGGCGATCAGGCCGAGGACGGGGTTGATGTGGCCCGGGGCCAGCACCAGGCCGGCAAAGGCGGTGAAGACCACGAGCGACATCACCCGCGGCTTCAAGAGCTCGAAATAATCGCGCGCGCTCGCTTCCGACATTTCGCCGTCCTCTGCAAGCGCCTCGTGATTGTCGATAACCGTCATCATTCCGTCCTGAATTTACTATGCCGGACGCCGTTTCGAATGCGGCGTCCGGTTTTCCAAGCGCTTTACTTGATGCGCGGCAGCTGTTCCCACTGGTGATAGGGCGGCGGCGAAGGCAGCTGCCACTCCAGCGTCGTCGCACCCTCGCCCCACGGATTCTCGCCGGCGATGCGCTTCTTGGCGAAGGCCTCGAAGACCGAGAAGAGGAAGATCAGCACGCCGAAGGCCGAGATGTAGGAGCCGATCGAGGAAACATAGTTCCAGCCGGCAAAGGCATCCGGATAATCGATGTAGCGGCGCGGCATGCCGGCGAGACCGAGGAAGTGCTGCGGGAAGAACACCAGGTTGACGCCGATGAACATGACCCAGAAATGCAGCTTGCCGACGAACTCGTTGTACATGTAGCCGGTCATCTTCGGGAACCAGTAATACCAGCCGGCAAAGATCGCGAAGACGGCGCCGAGCGACAGAACGTAGTGGAAGTGAGCCACGACGTAATAGGTGTCATGCAGCGAGCGGTCGAGACCGGCATTGGCAAGCTGGACGCCGGTGACGCCGCCGACCGTGAACAGGAAGATGAAGCCGATCGCCCAGATCATCGGCGTGCGGAACGAGATCGAGCCGCCCCACATCGTCGCGATCCAGGAGAAGATCTTCACGCCTGTCGGAACGGCGATGACCATCGTGGCGAAGACGAAGTAACGCTGCGCATCGAGCGACAGACCGACCGTGTACATGTGGTGGGCCCAGACGACGAAGCCGACGGCGCCGATCGCAACCATTGCGTAGGCCATGCCGAGATAGCCGAAGATCGGCTTCTTCGAGAAGGTCGAGATGATGTGGCTGATCATGCCGAAGCCCGGCAGGATGAGGATGTAGACCTCGGGGTGACCGAAGAACCAGAACAGGTGCTGGTAGAGGATCGGGTCGCCGCCGCCTTCCGGAGAGAAGAAGGAGGTGCCGAAGTTGCGGTCAGTCAGCAGCATGGTGATGCCGCCTGCCAGAACTGGCAGCGACAGCAAGAGCAGGAAGGCGGTGATCAGCACCGACCAGGCGAAGAGCGGCATCTTGTGCAGCGTCATGCCGGGGGCGCGCATGTTGAGGATCGTGGTGATGAAGTTGATCGCACCGAGGATCGACGAGGCGCCGGCAATGTGCAGCGCGAAGATCGCCAGATCGACCGCCGGTCCCGGCGTGCCGCTCGTTGCCAGCGGCGGATACATAGTCCAGCCGCCGCCCGTACCGTAAGCGCCTGCCGGGCCTTCGACGAACATCGACAGCAAGAGCAGCGCGAAGGCCGGGACGATCAGCCAGAAGGAGATGTTGTTCAGCCGCGGGAAGGCCATGTCGGGCGCGCCGATCATGATCGGCACCATCCAGTTGGCAAAACCGCCGATCATCGCCGGCATGACCATGAAGAAGATCATGATCAGCGCGTGCGCCGTCGTGAACATGTTAAACATCTGCTTGGCGCCGTCGATCGCGGCATCGCCTTCATAGCCGTAGACCATCGAGGCCAGGCCGTGGAAGATCTGGATGCCCGGCTCCTGCAGCTCCATGCGCATGGCCACCGACAGCGCGCCGCCGATGATGCCGGCGATGATCGCGAAGATCAGGTAGAGCGTGCCGATGTCCTTGTGGTTGGTCGAGAACAGCCAGCGATTGACAAAGCTCGGCTTGTGCCCGTGATCATGGTGATCGTGATCATCATGCGCATGGTCGTGGTGGGCGTGAGAATGATCGTCGTGAGCGGAAGGTCCAGCCATTGTCCCGATCCCCTTAATTACTGTGCTTCGGCAACGTCGACGGTCTTTGCGGGACCATCGGTTGCGGCCATGAGTGTCTTGTAGGCGCCGGGCAGGTCGCTGGCGGCCGCGGTCAGCCACTGCTTGTACTTGTCCTCGGAGACGACGCGGATGGCGATCGGCATGAACGCATGGTCCTTGCCGCAGAGCTCGGAACACTGGCCATAAAACAGGCCTTCGCGCTCGGCCCTGAACCAGGTCTCGTTCAGGCGGCCCGGTACGGCGTCGATCTTGATGCCGAAGGACGGCATGGCGAAAGCGTGGATGACGTCGGTGGGTGCCGCGGTCACGAGAACGCGCACCGTCTTGTTGACCGGCAGCACCAGTTCGTTGTCGACGGCGAGCAGTCTCGGATAGACCGACTTGTCTTCCTTGCCGGCGGCCGCGCGATCCTGATCCTTCAAGAGGTAGGAATCGAAGGCGAGCGGGCTGTCGCCCGAACCTTCATATTCATAATTCCATTGCCACTGGGTGGCGGTCGCCTTGATCGTCACGTCAGGATTTTCGGGCAGCGTCAGCTGCGCCGTCAGAAGATTGAACGAGGGAATGGCGAGGAAGAGCAGCACCAGGACCGGCCCCACGGTCCAGATGACCTCGATCAGCGTATTGTGGCTCGTGCGCGACGGAACCGGATTGGCGCTGGCGCGGAACTTGAAGCAGACGACGATGAGCAGGATCAGAACGAAGAGCGTGATCGGAACGATAAACCACAGGGTATATTGTTCGAACCAATGAATTTCCCGCATAATCGGCGTCGCCGCCGGCTGCAGCGTCGCCTGCCACGGCGTCGGCTGGTCGGCATATGTGCCGGAAGCAAAAAGCAGACAGACCAGCGCGGTCAGAGCTGCATAAGCCTTCTTCATCACCTTATTATCTCCCTCGAGCGCTTGACCTGCTAAATCGAACGCAGAATCCTTGCCATCTTCAGCGCTTCAAACCACAGTTTGGCATTTGCCGCAACAGGCAGGAGCAATTGTCTATGCGGCATTTTTGCTTAAAGCACAGGCAGGCCGAACGGCAAAACATCCCAAGTTTTTCATCAGCATATGAAAAATGCCATTTCCGGCCGATCCGACCACCGCACATTATTTGACAGAGGTCCAATTTCTGCCGCAGTCCCCCGGTTTTCACGGGGTGGGGCTTTTCATTTCCGGTGGGCAGCTTCAACAATAGCCGCAATGATTCGATATCCAGAGGTTTCCATGGGTTTCCGTTCCCTCGCGCGGTCGCTTCTCGTGACTGCCAGCATCGCGGCCGCAGCGACGACGCCCGTCTTCGCACAGCAACCCGCCCCTTCCCCCGCCCAACCCACCACACCGGCACCGGCCGCCCCTGCCCCGGCGCAGCAGCCCCCGGCTGCCAACCCGAATATCCAGGTAACGCCCGGCCAGACGCAGCCGCAGGCGCCCGGCACGGTGAAATCCAACCACGGCGCATGGTCGGTTGTTTGCGACAAGCCGGCCGGTGCGGCGACGGAACAATGCGCGCTGATGCAGAACGTCATCGCCGAGGACCGGCCGGAGGTCGGGCTTTCCGTCGTCGTCTTGAAGACGGCCGACCGCAAATCGAAGATCCTGCGCGTGCTGGCGCCGCTCGGCGTGCTCCTGCCGAACGGTCTCGGACTGAATGTCGACGGCAAGGATATCGGCCGCGCCTACTTCGTCCGCTGCTTCGCCGACGGCTGTTATGCCGAAGTCGTGCTCGAGGACGAACTGCTCAAGACCTTCCGCAGCGGCGCCCAGGCCACCTTCATCGTCTTCCAGACCCCGGAAGAAGGGATCGGCATTCCTGTTGATCTCAAGGGTTTCGCCGAAGGTTTTGACGCGCTGCCTTGAGGGCGGCTGCGGCCTGTCGCGGGTCCGCCCCTCATCCGCTCAATCCAGCTTCACTTCCGCCGGCGGCCCCGCTCTGGTGAAAGGCTGAATTTTGAGAAAACGGACTTTTCCGTTCACGATACGCCGTTTACCGCTTGCCCGCGGGCCAATGTGGGACCATTCTTGGATCGGATCCTGGCGGTGCGGTAAGACAAGAGGTCGGGCCTCGCAACGCTCAGTCTCGACCTCGAAACACTTAACGTGTCGCCTTTTCTCGACTGATCCCGAGCGAGGAGGTTGTCCATGTCCACGCGCTATGTCGACCATCCGCTAAAACCGGGCGACCGGGTGCCGAACGTTGTGTTTGATGCAGTCTCGCGCGAAGGGAAGATCGCGCTTGATGATTTTCGCGGCCGCAGCCCATTGTTGATCGGTTTGTTTCGAGGCCTGCATTGTCCCTTCTGCCGGCGCCATGTCGCGGCCATGGCATATCTCAACCCGATGCTGCGCGAGAAAGGCGTCCAATCGCTGGCAGTGGTAAACACCCCGGTCGAACGCGCGCGGCTGTATTTCCGTTACCATCCGATCCCCGGTATTCTTGCGGCTTCCGACCCGATACGGGCTTCGCACCGAGCCTTCGGCTTACGCGAGGTCGGGATCGACACGGTCATGGCGATACGCATCGATCTGCCGGGCGAATTGCCAGAGCCTATGGGCGTGATGGCGATGGACGATTTTCTCAACAAGAAGGAAGGATATCAAATTACGGAAGCCGATCAGCAGATGATGACCGCCGACCATGGGCAGCTTGTCGGTCAGTTCCTGATCGACCGCGAGGGCATCGTCCGCTGGAGCTTCACTGAAGTTCTGGAGGCCGGGCTGCAAACGTTCAAGGCTCCGAATTCCCGGGAATTGATGTCGGCAGCTTCGCAAGTCGCACATTGACGACAAAAAATCGCTCGACGCCCCGACGGGTGGTCAGCGTCGTCTACCCCGCGCAGAGCGATCAACCGTTTGCATCGCTTCGAGGCGCGTCCCACCTCCCGAGACAAAGAATATTCGCCGCGAGGGCTTCACTCCTTGTTATATGGAGCCCTATCTAGGGGATAAGTGCATTCCCGAACATGCCCATTGGAGCCAGACCATGACCACCGATCTCCTGACGCTTTTCGATGCCGACGAAGCCACAATGCGCGGCCTTGTCGCCGAGGCGCTCGCCGGCGCCGATGACGGCGAACTGTTCGTCGAGCATGCGCAGGCCGAAGCGCTGACCTTCGACAATGGCCGGCTGAAGGGCGGCAGTTTCAACACCGAACAGGGTTTCGGGCTTCGCGCCGTTGCCGGCGAAGCGGTGGGTTATGCCCATGCCGGCGATCTCTCGGTGGCGGCGCTGAAGCGGGCGGCCGATGCGGTCGGCGCGGTGACGCGCGGCTATTCCGGCACCTACGCCGCCGCTCCCCAGGGCACCAACAAGAAATTCTACGGCGACCAGAACCCGATCGGCCAGCCGAGCTTCGAGGAGAAGGTCAAGGTCCTGCAGGACATCGACGCCTATCTCAGAGGCAAGGACGACAAGGTCCGGCAGGTCACCGCCTCGGTCGCCGCGAGCTGGCAGGTGGTCGACATCCTGCGCGCCGACGGCCACCGCGTGCGCGACATAAGACCGATGACCCGCATCAACATTTCCGTCGTGGTCGGTGAAGGCGAGCGGCAGGAGAGCGGTTCCTACGGCAGCGGCGGGCGCATCGGCTTCGGCGATTTCATTGCCGAGGGCAGCTGGCAGTACGGCGCCGACGAGGCGCTGCGCCAGGCGCTCGTCAATCTGGAAGCGATCGACGCGCCCGCCGGCACGATGGATGTCGTTCTCGGCTCCGGCTGGCCGGGCGTCATGCTGCACGAGGCGGTCGGCCACGGGCTGGAAGGGGATTTCAACCGCAAGAAGACCTCGGCCTTTTCAGGGCTTCTCGGCCAGATCGTTGCCGCGCCCGGCGTCACCGTCGTCGACGACGGCACGATCGACAACCGCCGCGGCTCGATCACCATCGACGACGAGGGTACACCGTCGGGCTACAACGTGCTGATCGAGAACGGCAAGCTCGTCGGCTATATGCAGGACCGGCAGAACGCCCGGCTGATGGGCATGGCGCCCACCGGCAACGGCCGCCGCCAGGGCTATGCCCACGTGCCGATGCCGCGCATGACCAACACCTATATGCTCGGCGGCGACAAGACTCCGGAAGAAATCATCGCCTCGGTGAAGAAGGGCGTCTATGCCGTCTCCTTTGGCGGCGGCCAGGTCGACATCACCTCCGGCAAATTCGTCTTCGGTTGCACCGAGGCCTATCTGATCGAAAACGGCAAGATCGGCGCGCCGATCAAGGGGGCGATGCTGATCGGCAACGGCCCGGATGCGATGAAGCGGGTGTCAATGATCGGCAACGACATGAAGCTCGATACCGGCATCGGCAATTGCGGCAAGGCCGGCCAATGGGTTCCGGTCGGCGTCGGCCAGCCGCATCTGCGCATG
This sequence comes from Rhizobium sp. NLR16a, assembly GCF_017948245.1. Lineage (NCBI taxonomy): Bacteria > Pseudomonadati > Pseudomonadota > Alphaproteobacteria > Hyphomicrobiales > Rhizobiaceae > Rhizobium > Rhizobium sp. NLR16a. Next base: position 3,103,991 of record NZ_CP072865.1, read on the forward strand.
GATCAGGTCACCGTCGGCGGCACCCAGGCCTGAGGCGGGAGGATCTGATGGGAGAGATCGAAATCAGAGCCTTTGCCGAAGGCGATGCCGATGACGTGCTGTCGGTGATCCTGCCGATCCAGCGCGAGGAGTTCGGCATCGATATCACTGCCGATGCGCAGCCCGATCTCCGGGTCATCCCGGATTTCTACCAGTCCGGCAAAGGTCAGTTCTGGGTCGCCGTCAAGGACGGCGCCATCGTCGGCACCCTTGGGCTGAAGGACATCGGCAACAATCAGGCGGCGCTGCGCAAGATGTTCGTCGCCGCCGAGGTGCGCGGCCGCGAGCACGGCGTGGCGGCGCGGCTTCTCGAGCGCCTGTTCGACCACGCCAGAGATGCCGGCCTCACCGACATCTTCCTCGGCACGACGGACAAGTTCGTCGCCGCCCAGCGCTTCTACGAAAAGAACGGCTTTACCGAAATCGCCAAGAGCGCCCTGCCCCGCTCCTTCCCGCTGATGGCGGTGGACAGCAAGTTTTACCGGTACAAGGTCGGCTGACCGCCGATGGCGGAAAGGGTTCAGCTGTCGGCAACGGCCATGTCCCTGTCGCGGCACAACTGTCATAAATCTGTCACAAACCGAAATTCGGCCCTATCTCTTCAACGGGATAGGGTTTAGGACGGCTCGTCGTCATAGCGCAGACCAGGATTGCGAGGTGTTCATGCTGGGTTGGTTTCGAAAGTTGATGCCGCGCGAAGACCGGTTCTTCGTCCTTTTCGAACAACATTCCAGAACGATCGTCGACGCCGCACAGGCTCTGGACAGGTTGCTGTCGGGAATGGAGATCGAGCATCAATGCGAAACGATCGTGCGGTTGGAAGATCAGGCCGACGATATAACGCGCGAAGTCATGCTGGCCGTCCGGCGGAGTTTCATCACACCTTTCGATCGTGGCGACATCAAGGATCTCATCCAATCCATGGATGATGCGATCGACATGATGCACAAAACCGTCAAAACCATCCGGCTCTTCGAGCAGACCAGCTTCGATCCACGGATGCAGGAAATGGGCAAGACCGTTGTGGAAGCTGCCAATCTCATTGCCGAGGCCATTCCCTTGCTTGATCGCATCAGCGCCAATGCGCCGCGGCTTTCTGCCATCGTCGAGCAGGTCACGCAGGTGGAAGGGCGCTCCGACGAGTTGCACGAGCAGGGGCTCAAGGATCTGTTTCGCCGGCACGGCGCCGGCAATGCGATGGCCTATATGATCGGCAGCGAGATCTACGGCGAGCTGGAGAAGGTGGTCGACCGTTTCGAGGACGTCGCCAACGAGATCAGCGGCATCGTGATCGAGAATGTCTGATGGAAGCCGCCCTCGCTCTTCCGCTTCTTGTCGGCCTGATCGGCGTCGCACTGCTGTTCGATTTTCTCAATGGTCTGCATGATGCGGCCAACTCGATCGCGACAATCGTCTCGACACGGGTCCTGAGGCCGCAATATGCGGTCTTCTGGGCGGCATTCTTCAATTTCATCGCCTTCCTGTTCTTCGGCCTGCATGTGGCCGAGACGCTCGGGACCGGCATCATCGACCCGGCGATCGTCACGCCGCAGGTGATTTTCGCGGCCCTGATCGGCGCCATCGTCTGGAATGTCGTGACCTGGGTCTTCGGCATTCCCTCCAGTTCATCCCATGCTCTGGTCGGCGGGCTGGTCGGTGCGGGCCTTGCCAAAACGGGGTTGAGCTCGATCGTCTGGAGCGGTCTTCTCAAGACCGTCTCCGCCATCGTCATGTCGCCGATGATCGGTTTTCTCCTGGCATTGTTCCTCATCCTGGCGGTGACCTGGACATTCATCCGGCAGACGCCTTTTGCCGTCGACCGATCCTTCCGTTTCCTGCAATTCGTGTCGGCGTCGCTCTATTCGCTCGGCCACGGCGGCAATGACGCCCAGAAGACCATGGGCATCATTGCCGTGCTTCTCTATTCGCAGGGTTACCTCGGCGGCAGCTTCCACGTGCCGCTCTGGGTGGTGATTTCATGCCAGGCAGCGATGGCGCTCGGCACCTTGTTCGGCGGCTGGCGCATCGTCCATACGATGGGCTCGAAGATCACCAGGCTCAATCCGATGCAGGGATTCTGCGCCGAAACGGGCGGCGCCTTGACGCTGTTCGGCGCCACCTGGCTCGGTATCCCCGTCTCGACCACCCATACCATTACCGGCGCCATCATCGGCGTCGGCGCCGCCCGGCGCGTGTCCGCCGTCAGGTGGGGGCTAGCCGGCAACATCGTCATCGCATGGATCATCACCCTGCCGGCAGCGGCAATGATTTCGGCAGTTTCGTTCTGGCTGGTGACCGGCTTGAGCAAAATCTTCTGATGTCGCTCCCGATTTCTTACCAGCTCGGCTGAAACCGCCACTTCCGTTCGATCGCGGCGGCGAGGTCGATGTCGTTACGGCGAGCAAACAGCATGAGGTGACCAAGCAGGTCGGCCGTCTCGTCGGCGAGCTCGCGCCTGATGTCCTCAGGGGAGCGGCCCTTGGCACGGCCGCGGCCGGTCAGGCGGTTCCATGCCTGGGTCAGTTCACCCATCTCCTCCTGCAGCTTCAACAGAAACCAGTCGGCGTCGCGCTCGATGCCGCTCTCGGCGACATGGGCGGAGGAAGCGGCTTCGAACTGGTCGGCAAGACGGCGCAGCATCAATGTTCTCCTTTTGTTTATGGAGGAGACGCTGATTCCCGCTGCTTGTCCAGAGCGCACTGCCTCAGTGGGGCGTTGCGATCAGCCGCGGTCCGGGAGCAGCATGCAGTCATAGGAGCGCTGCTTCAGCGCATCGCAGGCTGAGGCGGCGTCCTCCCTGCTGGCGAAGCCGACGAAGCGGGCGCGATAGATCCTATTGGCCCCCTGCCCGACCGCTTCGGTATAGGGCGAGGCGGAAACGAGCGGCGCGCCGCCTTCCGACTGCGCCTGGGCAAGAAGCGCCCGCGCCGCATCGGCGCTCGGGGCGGCCGAGATCTGGATCTGCCAGTCGCCGTCGGCCTTTTTCGCCGCGGTCTTCGATGTCTTGCCGGCGTTCAGGATTTCGTCCATCGCGACCGGGCGCTCCAGCGGCACGACGGCGTCATCGGCATAGGCCAGGCTCTTTGCCGTGAGATCGTCGGCCGGACGCGGCGCGTTCGCCGGCACCGGAACGTCGGAAGAATCGGCGGCGGAAGCCACTTCGACCGGCTCCCTGGCGCCGACGCTCGCCACCAGCCTTGCGCCGCCTGACGACGAAGCGCGGCCGAGATAGCGGTCGAGCAGCGCTTCCATCCTGGCGTCGCGGCTGCGGGCGGTGCGGCCGCCGAGCACCACGCCGACGACGCGGCGGTTGCCGTCTCTGACGGCGCTGACGAGGTTGAAGCCGGAGGCGTTGGTATAACCGGTCTTGATGCCATCCATGCCCTGGTAGCGGTACATGAGATTGTTGTGGCCGCGCACGGTCTTGCCGCGGAAACTGAAGCTTGCCATCGAGAACAGGCGGTATTCGTTGGGGTAATTCTTCATCAGCGCCACGGCGAGCGTCGACATGTCGCGCGCCGTCGTCACCTGGCGGCTGTTCGGCAGGCCCGATGCGTTGACGAAGACGGTCCGGCTCATGCCGAGCTGGCGGGCCTTGGCCGTCATCATCCGGGCAAAGCCGCTCTCCGAGCCGCCGAGCGTCTCGCCGATCGCGGCAGCGGCGTCATTGGCGGATTTGACGATCATGCCGTAGACCGCCTCGCGCACCGTGATGGTGCCGCCCGCCTTGACGCCGAGCTTGGTCGGCGGCCGCGCGGCAGCGTATCTCGACATTTTGATCGGCGTATCCCAGGCGATCTTGCCGCGTTTCAGCGCCTCGAAGGTGAGATAGAGCGTCATCATCTTCGTCAGCGAGGCCGGATGGTTGAGCGTGTCGGCGTTTTCGGACGCCAGTACCTTGCCGGTGCGGGCATCAAGGATCAGCGAGGCGCTGCCGGCAAGAGCCGCAAGCGGCGCCGAAACGGCAAGCGTCACGGTCAAAACAGCCGCCAAAAGCTTTCTCATGGAGTTCCCCCTGATGCGCTGGCTCTCGATCGGGCCGGCCATGTCTCGCAATGTGACAGAAGCCGCAAGTTTGGCGCGACTTTGCGGCAACGCCTACCATTTTTCTAGTCTTTTCATCGTCTTGGTTAACAGAAAACGAAAGAAGCTGTGCGAAACCGGGATTCAGCAAGGCTTAAGCTGCGGTTGCTAGGTTGCCGCAAAAGGCAATGGGCGGCGCATGGCGGGGCAATTGAAGCGACTGGCAAAACGGGCGGCGATCGGCGCCGGGCTCGAGGCGTCCTTTCTGATCGCCGCGGCCGGCCTGATGCGGCAGGCGCGCGGGCGCGGGGTGATCTTCACGCTGCATCATGTTCGCCCGCACGCAGCCCAGGCCTTTGCCCCGAACGCGCATCTCGAAATCACCCCGCATTTTCTCGATGCGGCGCTCAGGCGGCTGACACGCGACGGCTATCGCTTCGTGCCGCTTAACGAGCTGCCGGCGCTGTTGGCAGAGCCGGAGGGCGGCAGACCGTTTGCGGCTTTTACACTCGACGACGGCTACGCCAACAACATGGAGCATGCGCTGCCGGTGTTCGAGCGGCATCGGGCGCCATTCACGGTGTTCGTCACCAAGGGTTTTGCCGAAGGCTCGCACAGCATCTGGTGGGAAACGCTCGCCGTCCTGTTGCGCCAGGCAAAGGACATCCGCTTCGATTTCGGCCGCGGCAGCGAGCGGCTGGCGCTCGCCGACCCGCGGCAGCAATGGGATGCCTTCGACCGCTTCACCTGGTATATCCACAGCTTCGACGAGGCCCGCGCCGTCGCCGCGATCGACACGCTGGCGCGGGAAAACGGCATCGAGCCGACCGATATCGTGCGCGACCTGGTGATGGGGCCGGCGCAATTGCAGCAGCTTGCCCGACATCCGCTTGCAGCGCTCGGCGCCCACACGATCAGCCATCGCGCCCTTGCCCGCCTGCCGGAGGCCGAAGCGCGAATCGAGATGGAAGTTTCGGCTGATTACGTCGAGGCCTTGACCGGCATCCGTCCCGCCACGATCGCCTATCCCTACGGCACGCCGGAGGCGGCAAGCGCCCGCGAGGCAGCGCTTGTCCGCCGGCTGGGCTTTTCGGTCGCCGTCACGACGCAGCCGGGGCTGCCGGCGGCGGGCAAGCCCGGCTATCTCCCGCGCATGTCGCTGAACGGTTTCTACCAGAAGCAGCGCTATATCTCGGCGCTTGCCTCCGGCATTCCGCTGAAAATCATGGGCCGCTAGCGGCTCACGGATACATCCGCACCTTTTCCCAAGCCCCGACTGGGGACGGGCGGCGAAATTCGATGCGGTCATGCAGGCGGAACTGCTGATCCTTCCAGAATTCGATCGACGTCGGCCGGATGCGGAAGCCCGACCAATAGGGAGGCCGGGGTATCTCGCCAATCGCGTAGCGGGCGGTGTATTCCGCCACCGCCTTCTCCAGCGCGAATCGGCTTTCGAGCGGACGCGATTGTTTGGAGGCCCAGGCGCCGATGCGGCTGCCGCGCGCCCGCGTCTTGAAATAGGCATCGGCCTCGGCGTCGCTCACGATCTCGACAGGCCCGCGCAACCGCACCTGCCGGCGCAGGCTTTTCCAGTGGAAACACATGGCGGCCTTCTTCTGCCCCAAGATTTCGCGACCTTTCTGGCTCTCGAAATTGGTGTAGAAGACGAAACCGTCATCGTCGAATCCCTTCAGGAGAACCATGCGGACATTGGGAAGACCATCTTCGTCGACCGTTGCCAGCGCCACGGCATTGGGATCGTTCGGTTCTGAGGCCTCCGCTTCCTTCAGCCATTCGGCAAAGAGCTTGAAGGGCTCGCCACTTTCGGTAAAGTCACCGCTTGTTAACTCGTTTGCCGACATATTGGTTCAAATGCCCCGGATTATTCAAAACTCGCCCAGCTTTTGATAACTGGACAGGACGCAGGGTGGAAGTCATAGCAAAGTCATATCGCCATACAAAGGGCCTGCGGCAACGCAGCAGCGCCTTCCTGGTTGTCGGCGCCGCAATGCTGTCGCTTTCCGGCTGCCTTGCGGGCGGGATGGATTTCTTGAGCGAGGCCAAGGTCGACCGGTCGGTGGCCACCGGCACCGTGCCGCAGACGCCGCCGAGCACCGACACGCTCTCGGACGAGATGACAGTGCGCAATGCCGTGACTTCGGCCGATGTGCACAAGCTTGAAGGCCAGCCGCTTCCCTGGGCGAATGCATCGACCGGCAGCGCCGGTGTCATCGATACGATCGTCGAAAACAACGAATCGGGCCAGGTCTGCCGGCAGTTCCGCACGACACGGCATTCCTATGTCGGAATCGCCAAATTCTACGGCAAGACCTGCCTCGTCGGCGGCGGCAATTGGCAGCTGCTGAGCTTTCAGCCGGAAAGTTAATTCCGGCGGGAAAGTTAATTCCGGCGGGAAAGTTGATCCGGGAAAACCTGATCGCCCCCGAAATTTGATCGGCGGAACCGATCCGGCGCGCGACAGGTTAACGGCCGCCGGTTTTCCGCCGAATGCTTAGCAAAGAGCTAACCATTTACGGCAAAACACTCCCCATCCCTCCACAGAAATAAGAAGTGATTAGCAACTCGGTCGCACGATCGGTGTCGAGAGTGGCTCTCCCTGCCTTTGGGCCGGTGGCGCCTCAGATGTTGATATTGGACTTCGATATTGGGCGGGGATGCCGGGCAAGGACAGGCGCCCGCATCGCAACACCGGCGGTTTTGACATGCGCGATCCTTACAAAATTCTGGGCGTCAAGCGCGACGCGGCGGCAGACGAGATCAAGGCGGCCTGGCGCAACTTGGCCAAAGCAGCCCATCCCGATCACAATCAGGACGATCCGACGGCGACGGCCCGGTTCGCCGAGATCGGCCGCGCCTATGAAACGCTGCGGGATCCGCGCAAGCGCAGCCTGTTCGACAATGCCGTGCGGATGGCGGAAGCCAGGAAACAGGAACAGACGATCATGCAGCAGCGCCAGGCCGCGCGTGAGGCGGCGGCCCGCGCCAAGGCGGCGCAGGCCAATGCCGAGCGGGTGATGGAAGAACTTGCCCGGGCTGCCCAGAAGGCCGCGGCCGACGGTCAGAGACAGCAGGCCGGCGCCAGCGAAGGCGCCGAGGAGATGGTGGAGCGCATTTTCGGCGCGCAAGCGCGCGCTGCGGCGGGGGGCCAGGCGCAAGGCCGCACCCAGCAGGCCCATAATCAGCAGACGCAGGGCCAGGGCCAGTCCGAAGAGGGCAGACGTGCGGATGGCGAGACCACCGAAGCCAGCGAGGAACTCGGCGAAACGCCAACTAGTGCCGGCGCCAACCTGCCGCTGCCGCTCAGCATTCTGACATCGCTGGTGCGCCGCTTCACCGGCGCCAAGGATGCGGGCCTCGAGAAAGCGCCCGACGAGGTGACGACGGCGACGGTGACGATCGACGACGTGCTGAAGAGCGGCTGGATCACCGCGTCGCTGCCGGAAGGCCGCGAAATCGGCTTCGCGCTGCCGGCCGGCACCACGGATGGTCACGAGATCAGGCTCAAGGGACAGGGCTTCAAGCTGCCGGGCATGCAGCGCGGCGATGCCGTCGTCAATATCCGCATCGCCCCCGACCCGCGCTTCACCGTCGATGGTTTCGACCTGCACGCCGTGCTCCCGATCAGCATCGAAAATGCCGTGCTCGGCACCGAGGCACGCATCGACGGCCCGGCCGGGCCGTTGAACATCACCGTTCCCGCATGGTCGGGCTCGGACAAGACGATCGCGATTACCGGCCAGGGATTGCCGCGGGAAGACGGCAGCAGAGGCGATCTCGTCGTCGAATTGCGCATCATCCTGTGGGAAAAACCCGACGACAAGATCACCGATCTGATGCGGAGCATGCGCGAAGGCCTGTTCCTGTGAAATTTTTATGACATTCGCACCCTTTGTTACGATCCCTAACAGTTGATGATCCAGGCCAAGCTTGAACCGATTAACGGCCTATGCCATAGGCAGGATCGATCAGAATCCTAGGGAGCGAAATATGGCTCAAGCATCCGGCCTCATGGCAGGCAAACGCGGCGTCATCATGGGTGTCGCCAACAATCGTTCGATTGCGTGGGGTATTGCCAAGGCCATTCATGCGCAGGGCGGAGAAGTTGCGCTCACCTATCAGGGCGATGCGCTGAAGAAGCGTGTCGAGCCGCTTGCAGCCGAAATCGACGCGACCCTCGTCGGCCACTGCGATGTCGCCGACGAATCCACCATCGACGCCGTTTTCGAAAATGTCGCAAAGCTGTGGGGCAAGATCGATTTCCTCGTGCATGCGATCGGCTTTTCCGACAAGGACGAGCTGACCGGCCGCTACATCGACACCTCGCCCGATAATTTCACCAAGACGATGCAGATTTCCGTCTACTCCTTCACCTCGGTCGCACGCCGCGCCGAGAAGCTGATGACGGAAGGCGGTTCGATGCTGACCCTGACCTATTACGGCGCCGAAAAGGTGATGCCGAACTATAATGTCATGGGCGTCGCCAAGGCCGCGCTCGAAGCGAGCGTCAAATATCTCGCTGTCGACCTCGGGCCGCAGAACATCCGCGTCAACGCCGTTTCGGCCGGGCCGATCAAGACACTTG